>JAFVZN010000083.1 GCA_017508135.1 Lentisphaeria bacterium
AAGATGTCGCCCATGCTGACCATTTCTTCGCCCGGTTTGAGGGCAGCGGTGTATTCCGCTTCAGCAGCCTTGAGTTCGGCTTCGGAGAAGTTGTCGGTCACAGCCTTGATGGAAAGACCGATGCGGCGTTCGTCGGTATCGACTTTGATAACGCGGGCTTCGACTTCATCGCCGACTTTGAGGACATCTTTGACCTTGTCAACGCGGTCGTGGCTGAGCTGGGAGATGTGGATGAGACCGTCGATCTTGTTGCTCAGTTCGACGAAAGCGCCGAAAGCGGTGATCTTGGTAACGTTGCCCTTGACGATATCGCCGACTTTGTACTGTTCGGAGATGTTGCTCCAGGGATCGTTTTCAGCCTGCTTGAGACCGAGGGAGATGCGCTGCTGTTCGGGATTGATTTCGAGGATGACGACTTCGACTTCCTGACCGGGCTTGAGCAGCTCGTTGGGGTTGTTGATCTTGCGGGTCCAGGACATATCGGAAACGTGGATCATACCATCGATGTCATTTTCGATTTCGACGAAAGCACCGTAGTTGGTCATATTGCGGACCTTGCCGACGATGTGCTTGCCGGCGGGATATTTTTCAGCGAGGACTTCCCAGGGGTTGCGTTCTTTCTGACGGAGACCGAGGGAAATCTTGCGGCTGTCGCGGTCGATATCGAGGACGACGGCTTCGACATCATCGCCGACGTTGAGAACTTCGCTGGCCTTGTTGATGCGCTTGGTCCAGGACATTTCGGAGACGTGGATCAAACCTTCGACACCGGTTTCGATTTCGACGAAAGCGCCGTAGGGCATCAGATTGACGACCTTACCGGAAACCATCTTGCCTTTGGGATATTTTTCAACGACATCGTCCCAGGGGTTGCGGGTCTTCTGCTTGAGACCGAGGGAGACGCGTTCTTTATCTTTGTCGATGCCGATGATGGCAACTTCCAGTTCCTGACCGACGGTGAGGACTTCGCCGGGGTGATTGATGCGGCCCCAGGAGATGTCGGTGATGTGGAGCAGACCGTCAACGCCGCCGAGGTCGATGAAGGCACCGAAATCGGTGATGTTCTTGACCGTACCCATGCGGAGGTCGCCGACCGCCATGTCAGCCATCAGCTGGCTGCGCTGTTCGCGGAGGCTGTTTTCCAGCAGTTCGCGGCGGGAAACGACGATGTTGTGGCGATCGAGGTTGATTTTGATGATTTTGACATCATATTCTTTATTGAGGTAATCGTCCATATTGCGGACCGGGCTGACATCGAGCTGGGAACCGGGCAGGAAAGCGGGGAATCCTTCGACATCGACCATGATACCGCCTTTAACGCGATGACGCATGAAGCCTTTGACGACGTGACCTTCGCCGTATTCAGTGGTGATGCGCTTCCAAGCCTTGATGGACTCGGCTTTTTCGAGGCTGAGGGTCGGGGTGTTCTGACGGTTTTCGATCTCTTCGAGGTAGACATCGATCTTGTCACCGACGTTGACTTCGTCATATTTGAGGAACTCGGAGGCGGGGATGAAACCTTCGGCTTTGTAACCGATATCGACCAGGGCTCCGTCCTGACGTTTGGCGGCGATGGTTCCTTCGACGATCTTGCCTTTGGAGAAGGCGTCGGCGGCTTCCTGCTTCTGGAGCAGTTCTTCCATGCTGGCGGGCATGTTGTCAAAGCTCAGAAAGCTTTCTGCGAAATTGATTTCTTGCATGTTTGGTTAGTTTCTTGTTTAGTTGATTAAGTTTAATACTACCGTTCCTGCCCGCACCGTGCGGAAAAACAGGGACACATCAAACGCTTAATATACCACAGTTTATGCCTTAAGTCAAGTGTCCGGGATAAAAATATGCACTTATTTTCGCAGATATCCCATAAAAAATAAGACGATTTATTTGTCATCTTCAGGGACGGAGTGCTTTTTCCGGAAAGCGGACGGGCTCATGCCGTACTTCCGGCGGAAGCACTGGGTGAAGTAGACCGGATTGTTGAAGCCGCTTGCGTTGGCGGTCTCCTGAACGCCTTTGTCGGAAGTCAGAAGCAGGTGCCGGGCATATTCCAAGCGCTTGGTCAGCAGGAAATCCGCCGGAGTGTCCGGGAAATTCTCCCGCCAGTGGCGATAAAGGGTGCGTGCGCTGATGGAGTATTTCCGGCAGATATCTTCCAGGGTTATACATTCAGTGAAATGCAAGTTCATATAGGAGATGATTTCATAGATTTTCGGTTCTTTGAGCCCGGCAGAGTTGTGCAAACTCTTTTCCAGCATGATTTCACTGACCAGCTGAAGAAAGAGCAAATCCATCCGGTCGGCGGCTCCCGGAACAAACATGGACTCCATGTTGGCGATGATCTCATCTATAAGCGACTGTATTTTCGTATTAAGGTGGAAATAGCCGGGAGTCGGACGGAGTATCTGCATTACAGCATCGAAACTTTCCGGAGTGAAAGTGAAGATGAGTTCGTCATGCTTCCGTGCCTGCAAAGTGTGCAGTCTGGTTCCCATGGGGATGACCCCCAAATGCGGAAGCGGCGAATTACTTTCATACAACTGACCGTTCCGGAGTCCTCGCGAAGTCTTCTCTCCGTGATTCAGCGATATAGTAATCAAATCGACGTGAAGGACCCGGTTCCGGTTGATATAAATATGATCCTTCATAAAGGATACATTCCGGAGCCGGAACGGCAGTTGAAGCTGCCGGGGAAGGTCCTGAAGATAAAAAATCTGTTCTGACATAAATTTCCTTGTGTCGGCTGAAATTCTAAAATAAAATCCTGCCGCTACGGCAGGTGCAAACATTCATTAATCAGTACAAAGCCTGAAAATACTCCCCAAATCAATCAAAAAACAGCACTGGCAGAGAAACGACAAAAATTGGCACGATTTCATCAAACCTTTTTTCAACCGCCTATTGCACAATGCCCCGTTTTGACTATAATATATCACATAACAACCCGGAAAACAAGTGAAAAACATTCATGGAGGTGGATTATGCTTGATTTGAAGAAAATGATCGAAGATTTGAGCTGTTCCCGGAAAGAAAATGACCGATCTGCCCGCAGGCAGGTGAAGCTGTTCAGTTTCACCCTGATAGAGCTTCTCGTTGTCATTGCCATTATTGCCATACTTGCGGCGATTTTGCTTCCGGCGCTGCAGCAGGCGCGGGCGACGGCGAGAACGTCCAACTGTCTCAATACGTTGAAACAGATCGGTTCCGGAGCGCATCAGTATCAGGAGGACAGCGATCAGTACAAGGTGTGTGCCATCTGGAACAATGTCTCTGCTACCCGGTACGGTTATCATTACCGGCAGCTCGGCGGAATGAATGATTCAGATGCCAACCCTAAACGCTGGCTGCCGAATCACAGTAAAACCCGCTTCTGGCGTTGTCCGGAAGTGGATAATATTGCAAGCTCTTCCAACCACTATGGGTTAAATGCCAATCACGGCGGCAAGGAGCATCTTAAATATGATATGACACTGCCCGGAAGCGGCGCGGAAAAAAATGATCCAGCCTGGATAGCTAAAAATATTACTAAAATCAGACATTTCTCCAAGATGATGTACTATACCTGCGGTGTGCATTATCTTATTATGCCCTGGGGCAACAATTTGTCCACTACCGGAAAGAACACCGTGTGGACCAGTGCTCTGCCGCAGAGTATTCTGACCAAAAATATCGCTGCGCATAAAAAAGTTATCCCAAATTTGTTCATGGACGGTCACGCCGAAGCCACTCAGCGGGCGGTTTATGATTATCATATTTCTAAGAAGACCAAGAGTTTCTGGCGCGGACAATAATTGAATGGTTACAGAACTGTATTGGAAAGCAGTTTCAACAAATATAACATAAAAGGAGTAGTATGAAAAATTTATCAAAGAGTGTCGCACTGGCATTGAGTACGCTGCCGCTGCTGCTGCACGGTGCATACAAGAACAACTTCAACACTCCCAAACGGGATTGGGGAACATGGAAAAGCGCGAAGATGGTCGCAACTTTCGCCCATGATACAAAAGAAGGTGCCGCCGCTCCCGGTTCGCTGGCAATCGCCATCGGAACCGGCGGTCCTGCGAAAAATTCCACAGCTTATACAAACCATTTTCCCGGATATGCCGGTCAGAAATACCGGGCATCGGTGATGGTAAAAGCAGTTGGGCTTTCTCCGGCGGCGACGGTCACGATGACGTTTCAGGGAAAGAATTTCAAGCAGTTCTTTCTGGGAACTCCAGCTCCCGGTGTCAGAAAGAGCGGAAAAGAGCTTGTCGACGGCAAGTGGCACAAACTGGAATATGTGTTGGACATCCCGACGACGGGGAAGTGGGCGAATACCGCATGGGTGTTGTGTTGTCTCGGGGTGAACAATGCCGGAGCCGGCAAGGTTTACTTTGACGATTTCAGCTTTGAAGATGAGTCCATCCCGGTCAAAAACAAATTGGCGGTCGGAAAAACTTCTGCTCCCGTGGTTCTGGTCGACAACGGTAAAGCGGTAAGCACCATCGTCATTCCGGATTCTCCGCTTCCGGTTTATAAACTGGCGGCAGAAGAACTCCAATACCACATCAAACGTGCAAGCGGTGTGGAACTTCCGGTTTTCGCCGAAAGCAAACTCCCCGCCGGTGACGGCGTCAAGATCTATCTCGGTCCCACGAAGAAAACTGCGGCGGTCGGCATCGATTGCACCGCGCTCGCTCCCTCCGGTTATCAGGTCTGTTCCGTTGGCAAAGATTTGTTTATTGCCGGACGTGACCGCAGTCTGTGGGGAACCGTCGGCAGCAATTGGAACGCCGACTGGCAGGGCACGCTTTACGGCGTGTACGCATTTTTGCGCAGTGAAATGGGCGTGACCTGGCTCTTCCCGGGCGAAAAAGGTGTCGTCGCTCCGGCGAAAAAGACGATCAAATTTTCCGGCACAAACCTCTCCGGTAAACCGAAACTCCTCTCCGCTGAATTGCTCAAAGGAAAATATACCTGGATCGGCTGGCAGAAGCCGGGTACTGCGGAAAAGTTTTTTGAAAATCAGGTCCGCTTCCTCCTGCGTCACGGTATGCAGTCGGTCGAAAATATGAACTATTCCCACAATTTCGGCAGCTACTGGCGGCGTTTCAACAAGAGCCATCCGGAATATTTCGCGCTGGTCAACCCCGGCAACCGCAATCTGCTCAAAGGTGACAAAAGCGGTTTTCAAACCCCCATGTGCATCTCCAATCCCGGTTTTCAGGATCAGGCGATCCGTGACTGGGTCTACCGTCCGGTCCGGGTGAAGATCGCCCGTCCGTATCTTTCGGTGATGCTCAACGACACCCCGGAAATGTGTACTTGCAAAGAGTGCCGCGCCTGGGATCATCCTGACCCGAATTTCAAAACATCTGCTTACTGGGGCAAGGGTGAGGTATTGGAATACCGTCAGCGTTGGAAGTTGTCCACCGGTGCCTGGGGAGAAGAAAATGCCGACGGCAGAGGCCAACCTTCTCTCAGTGACCGTTATGCCCGTTTCTGTCTTGCCATGCAGGCAAAAGCCCGCAAAATCGACCCCGATGCCGTCCTTATCGGTTACGCTTACACCAACTATGTCCGGCCGCCGCGCGAAGTGAAATTGAATGACGGCATCATCATCCAGAACGTTTTCGGTTTGTGGTATCCCTACACCGAAAAGCTGAGCAAACAGTTCCGCGCCAACTGGTCAGGGTGGAGCAAAGCCGGTGTCCGGCAGATGTACCGCCCCAATCTGCTCCATGCCGGAGGTCATCTGCCGATCTTCTACGGCCGCCGTTTCGCTGAAGATTTCCGCTGGGCGTACAAGAACGGTATGACTGCCTCTTATATGGATTCTCTCACCGGTGCGTGGGCGGCGCAGAATCCCAATTTGTATATCATCTGCCGGATGCATGAAAATCCGGATTTGAGCTGCGATGAGATCATCTCTGAATATGTCAACACTTTCGGCAAGGCGGCGGATGTCATACGCAAATATATCGCGTTCTGGGAAAAGCGCGGCAATGAGCTTACCACCGAACAGAATGACAAGTTCAAACGGGAAAACAAATATAAAGGTATTTCCGGCGGAACCTTCCAGAATTACGCCCTTATCGCCCATGAGATCTCGCCGCTGCCGGTTCTGGCTGAGGCGCGGAAGATGCTCTCCGATGCCCGCGATCTTGTTAAAGATGATGCCGCCATCACCGGTCGTATCGACTATCTGGAAAAAGGTTTGATCGATGCGGAAAACATCGTCAAAACCCGTCTGGCGCAGATCGAAATGCAGAAGAATGCAACCCCGGAGACCCGGGCGAAGTTCAAAGCGGCGTTTGCAGAACTTCAGAAGTTCCGCGCTGAATGTGAAGAAGAAGGTGTTTTAAACTGCGGTACTGCCGGATTGCGGGAGCTTTTCGGCTGCGGATGGCCGTGGAAAGATAACAGAAAGTGGAATAAGAAAAAATGAAGATCGATCTCTTTACCCAAACCGGAAATGGTATGATCAAACGTCTCAACGGCGGTAACCTTGCACCGCCGTTATATGCCAACCGTCGACCGTTCCGGGATATTACCGATACCTTCGCCGCGCTGCGTCTGCCCAATACCCGGCTCCACGATGCGCCGCTGGAAAACGCCAATATGCCGCTGGTCGACGTGAACAACATCTTCCCGCTCTTCCATGCCGACCCGGATGATCCCCGCAACTACCGTTTTGAGCAGACGGATGATTATATCAAAAACTGCCTTGATTGCGGTACGCAGATCATCTACCGGCTGGGGGTTTCCATCGAACACGGTAAAAAGCGTTACCATGTTGCGCCGCCGGAAGATTATGAAAAGTGGGCAAAAATCTGCTGCCGAATCATCTCGCACTATAACGAAGGTCTCTGGAACGGACATTATTGGAAGATACGCTACTGGGAAATCTGGAATGAACCGGGCAATAACGATCCTGACGGACTGCCGAAAATGTGGGGCGGCACGGAGGATGAGTTCAATGAATTCTACTGTGTGACCTCCAAAATCATCAAGAAGCGGTTCCCGCATCTGATGATAGGTGGACCGTCGCACGGTCTGGGCAACGGAGACCCCGGAGGACCGACTGAGGTGTTCCTTAAAAAGTGTGCCGCCGAGGGTGCGCCGGTGGACTTTTACTCCTGGCACTGTTACCATGACCAGATCGAACACTATATCGATCAGGTCGAACCCATCCGCAAAATGGTGGATAAATGTGGATTTGCCCATGCGGAACTGCATTTGAACGAGTGGCACTACTTCCCGATGGACTGGTCGCGCAGTCGTGATCCGCAGTACAGCCAGTACTTCTACTCTCCGGAGGGGTTCAAAGGATTGGATTCGGCGGCGTTTCTGACCAGTGTGCTGATCGGCTGGCAGGATACCGCGCTGGATATGGGAAACTATTACACCACGTCCACCTCCGGATACGGTATTTATGGACCGTGCGCCATTCCGACCAAGAGTTACTACGGGCTGAAAGCGTTCGGAGAGCTGGCGTATGAGTGCAAAAAGCGGTTCAAAACAGCCGTTGACGGCAAGGCTTACGCGTTGGGAGGTATCGCGGACAACGGCAAAAAGATGGTGCTGATATCCAGCTTCCAGAGTGAAGATAAGGAGTTGAAGATCAACTTTGACCAGGAAGTCAAAAATGTCGAAGTCCAGCTTCTGGACGGAGAACGTAACTTGGAAGTCGTTCCGGCAGAGTTGAACGGTAAAGAACTTACCGTCAACTTTGACGGCACATCGGCGGTGGTTCTGGTTACTTTTGAGTAATCCGGATACATAACAAAACGTGCGGAACTCTTCAAGAAAGGGTTCCGCACGTTTTTTTCAGTTAGGGAAAGGGGTTCGGGGAAAGTGTCAATCAAGTTCAATACTTTCCCCCCAGAAGAGGAACTGTACCCGGTTATCCTGATAGGGAACGGCAAATGCTCCGTACAACTCTTCAAAACATTGGGTGGCGGGACCTTTTACTCCGGGTTTGCGGTGGGTGAACTCCCATTCGTGGCAGTTCAAGAAGCGGCAGGAAAACTTTTCATTGAGAATAGCGATCGGCGCATCCCCGCTGGTGTAGTAGGGCGTGAGCGGCGCGTAATCAACTTTTTTCTGCCAGAGGTCTATATGTTCCATACAGGCGTTGAAACCGTCCCGATGGTAGATGTCTCCCCGGAAGAAAATGGTTTTCCCGTTGCTCAAGGTAAACAAATACATGGCGCAATCCAGCCCCTTTTTTTCGTCTGTTCCCTGATAGTTGAGGAAACTTTTGACGTGAGGCGCGGAAAACTCCTCCACCGGAGTTGCTCCTTCGATCAGCCAGCGGCGGATGCCCTCCTGCGGCATCACCATCGTTTTGCCTCTTGCTCCGAGCAGATCGCACAAGGGCGCACTGATATGGTCGATGTGGGAGTGGGTGTTGTAATATTCGTCAATGATTTCCGCAAGTGCTTCGAGCTGTTCTTTGTAAAGAACCAGCCTTGTCCGTCCGATGCCGGAGGTGCATCCTTCATTGATGTCGATGGCGATGGTGCGGTTTTTGTCCTTGAGCAGAAATCCGGAGCTGTAAAGTTTCCAGAGGCGCGGAACGTTTCCGGAATAAGATTTCACCTCCTGAATGATGTCATTTACCCGGTTCCGGTAAAATTCTCCCAGTTCCGGGGTTATCTCCGAATCAGCTTCGCAGAGAAGTGAATCCATTTTCAGAAGAAGTTCCTGCCGCCTGGGCGATACTTCAAAACGGGGCGGTTCCTGCTGCAGCTGCTTAAACACAGTATCCAAATCAGAGTATTTCATAATAAAAACCTTATTTCAAAAGTTCGACCAGTTGCGGGATCACCTGTTCAAAGCAAACGCCGTACCAGTGGTCATCGGGGGTGGCGTTGATGGAAAGACAGACCACGTCGGCGGCGATGGCAGCCGCCTGCAAGGGAGATTTTCCGCGCATCAACGCTCCGGCAAAGACACTGGCAAAGACATCTCCGGTCCCGTGGGCACAGCGTTTGAGCCGGGGATTGAAGTCATACTGGATGGAACTTCCGTCGCTGACGGCGCATCCGATGAAAGCCGGATCAAAGCTGACACCGGTGAGAATAACATTTTTTGCTCCGAGCATGTGGAGTTTCCGGATGGTGTTTTCGATGTGAGCCTGATCGTAATTTTCGAGGCGGCACTCTTCTCCGAGGAGGAACGCCGCTTCCGTCAGATTGGGGAGCAGATAATCGGCTCCGTCGCAGAGTTTTGCCATCTTCTGCGGGAAGTCGTCACTGAAACCGGGATAAAGTTTTCCTTCATCCGCCATCACCGGGTCGATGATGCGGAGCGCACCGGGGGCGGCGCAGTTCTGCATCAGGCTGAGAATGGGCGGTATCTGGTTTTCGCAGACGTAACCGGTGTAGAAGGCATCGAACTTGAGATCGTTTTCGATCCAGCTTTTTTCGATGGCTGGAATGTCGGAGGTCAGGTCGCGGAAGGTGTAGTTTTTGAATCCGCAGGTGTGGGTGGAGAGTACCGCCGACGGGAGGATGACCGTTTCGATACCGCAAGCGGAGATGACGGGCAGGGCGACGGTGAGAGAACACTGTCCGAAGCAGGAGATATCCTGGATGGTAAGCAGTTTTTTGTTCATGGCGCAATACCTTATATTATGAGGCTTCGATTTGTAAAAGGAAACGTTTTCAACTCTTTGCGATGCCATCTTCATCATTTCTTGAATGACTTTTGAAATTACCTCTTATATTTGACATTTGCATACTATACAGCAGAAAAGCGGATTTTTCAAAAAACGGAAGCGAAAAAAAAGCAAAAAATACCATATTTTTTCCGAAAGGGTTGACAACCGGCGTTCTGCGGAGTATATTCTTGTTTAAACAGCAAAAGCACCAGAAAACAGGGAGTAACATTATTATGAAAACGATCAAAGTTCAGAAACTTTCCCGTGATGCGTTCCACAAGTTCGGCGATTATGCGATGCTGATCGACCCGCTGACCGAAGAAGCAACCGGACCCAAGGATGCAGTGTGCGCCTTTTTCCGGGATATGCTGCCGGTCGATCTGGGGGGGGCGGTCCCGTCATTTTCCACCTGCCGCATTTTGCCGCGCAAGATGGAGGTGACCGACGCGGAGTACCACGATTACACCTGTGAAGCCGCCATGCCGCTGGATCAGGATGCGATTTTCTGGTGCGCTCCGGCGACTGCGGGAAGCGATTTCCCGGCGGATAAAGTCGAAGCGTTTCTGATCCCGCAGGGAACGATCATCAAACTGCGCCCGGGAGTGTGGCACCATGCGGCGTTTGCAACGGAAGATCGTGCGTTGAACGTGATGATCGTCCTGCCGGAACGCGCGTACTTGAACGACATCAACTGCATGAGTGTTGCTGAAAGCGACCGGGTCGCGATCGAACTTTAAGTTGGATGCAGTGCGCGTTTTCAGGCGCATGAACGGAAGAGGGCTGCGGAAGAGGATTTTTCTGCAGCTCTTTTTTATTCTGAAAAGTCCGCAATGCGCCGCCGCAGTTTGATTTTTATGGATGGGACGGGGAAATCAAGACACAAAAAATGGAGGCGTGAATCGGAATCGAACCGATCTAAGCGATTTTGCAGACCGCTGCCTAACCTCTTGGCTATCACGCCTCGTGACAGTTACTTAATATAGCACATTCTCCGGGGATGTCAAGGAGTTTTTGAAATTTTTTGTAAAAAATCTCCTTACGGCGTTGTTCGGTGTGCGCAGAGTGGGCTGGAGGCGGCTGTCGCCAGTTCTGACAGCCACTTGAGTGCATGCCGGTCCGTACAAAACCCCCGTTCCAAGAGGCACTCCGCAGTGCGGCAGCCCAACGCAAGGGGGTGCGGGGGACGTGAGGGCCCCCGCGGGCGGAACCCGTGACAAAAGAGTGAAAAATCTGCCGCCGGAAAAGGCGACAGATTTTTCGCAATTTTGGCACATTCAGAATTGCCAAAGAAGCCCGGCATACCAGCTTCCAACTCCGGTGCAGGGCTTGCGCGCCCTGCCGGGGGGCGTGGGGGCGAGGAGCCCCCACATCAATCAAGCGAGCTTTTGCTCCAAATCGAACTCCCG
>JAFVZN010000084.1 GCA_017508135.1 Lentisphaeria bacterium
CGCTCGTGCTTCGCACTCGACGGTTGCAGTCGATTTTCCGGAGACCACGCCCTCCGTCATTCCGGGCGGCTTACGCCGTCCTCATAACTGCGGGTAAGGTAGTTTTAAAGTAGTACACCTTGTCACGGCGGAGCGAAAGCGAAGACGGATCCTTCGTTGGCAGTGCGACTTGACGTCGACCTTGCCTCACACTGCATCCGCCGCTTGCAGCAGAGCTTTCTTTTTTGCCGTATTGACAAAACACGTAACAGATGATATATTTTATCAGAGGCGATAAAAGTTGTCATAAATCCGGATATCGAAGTTTTACAAAATTTGGGACATTACCCATATAAGAATCGGAAAGGGGAAGATCATGAGAGTGTTTGCTGTCGCACTGTTCGCCGCTGTCATGACGGTTTGTCATTGCAGCGCGGCGGAAGCCCTTTACACCAAATCCCGCGAAGTGGTGATCCGCACTGCTGCGGACAAAGCATTGGATGCGGTGTGGAAGGCGCAGAAGTTGAAACCGGTACTGGAGGCAAGCGATAATGTTCTGGTACGGCGGCTCTATCTTGACCTTGCCGGACGGCTGCCCAGCGTGGAGGAGGCAAAAAGTTTTGTTTATTCGCCGGATAAAGACAAATATGAAAAGCTGGTGGATAAGCTGTTGAAGCAGCCGGACTTTGTCGCCGTGTTCGGAATGCGTTTCGGAGATATGCTGCGGATAAAGTCGGAGTTCCCCATAAATTTGTGGCCCAATGCCGTCTATGTTTATCAGCGGCGGGTGGAAGATTTTATCAGAAACAACGAACCGTATCACAACTTTATCCGCGCTTTGCTGCTGGCGCGGGGCAGTAATTTCCGGGAGGCGGAAGCGAACTTTTACCGGGCACACGCCGACCGGTCTCCGCTGGGCATCGCTAAAAATTGCGCATTGACCCTTTGCGGTATCCGGTTGGAAAAATTTCCGGAAAAAGAGCAGAAATTGTGGGCAAATATTTTTGAAGAGATCGGTTTCAAAAGTACCCGGGAATGGAAAGAGGAGATAGTTTTTCTTAAAAGTTGTCCTGCCCGGGATATCATGCTGCCGGACGGCAGGATCGTGAAAGTTCCCGCCGGTAAGGAGGCACGGCGGATTTTTGCTGACTTCCTCACCAACAGCGAAAAAGGAAAGAAAATGCTCGCCGATGCACTGGTCAACCGGACGTGGTACTGGTTCTTCGGCAGTGGCATCGTTCCCGCCGGAGACGACCTCGCCGGAGCCAAAGCGGTGAATCCCCAACTGCTTGATGTGTTGAGCAGGGATGTGGTCAACAGCAACTTTGATTTCCGCAAACTGTGCCGCACGATCGTCTGTTCAGCGGCATATCGAAGTGCATCGTTCCAGGGAGCGGATACAGCGCGCAAGGCGGTGTTCTTTGCGGCATATCCCATCCGGCGGCTGGATGCAGAGATTTTGGACGATATCATCGCCGATCTGTCAACGATACCGAGCAGTTATGCGAGCGTTATTCCGGAACCGTTCACCTTTATCCCGGCGAGTATGCGGACGGTCCGGATCGCGGACGGTTCCATCAGCAGTTCATTTCTGATCCTGTTCGGACGGCCGTCCCGGGATGCCGGAACGCTGGCGGAACGCAACAATACGATCAATGCCAAGCAGAGGTTGTTTCTGTTCAACTCCGGTGCGCTTTACCGGCGGGTGTGCCGGATATTGCGCCGCCGTGAGTATACCCGGTTGCCGGTCATGAGCAAAATCGAAGTTCTTTACTGGATGTTCTACTCCCGTTCCCCCAGCGCGGCGGAAAGAGAGATCATCGGGAAACGGTTCAATGTATTGCCGCCCAAAAAGCGGTGGGCTTTGCAGAATGATATTGCATGGATATTGGTAAATTCCGCAGAATTTTTACACCGTCACTGATAGTGACAAGGAGGTGGCTTTATGGATAGACGTGAATTTCTCAAAGGATGTGCCGCAGTTGCCGCAGCCGGAGCACTGAGCGGATGTGCTTCCGCCGGCGAAGTAAAAAGTGGCGGCAGTGAAAAAAATGGAAAAGTAAAAAAACATGCCCGTTCCGTTATCGAAATCTGGGTATGGGGCGGTCCCTGCCAGCTGGAAACATTTGACCCCAAGCCCAAGGCAAGCAAAGATTACAACGGCGGCTTCGGTTCGATACCCACCAACGTTCCCGGGATCGAGATCAGCGAATTCTGGCCGATGATGGCAAAACTTGCAGATAAATATTCCATCATCCGCAGTATGACCCATCCGCATCGCGGTCATGAAACGGCAACATATCTGATGCAGACCGGACGGAATCCCGGCGGCGGCAAGGTTTATCCCGCCATCGGAGCGGTCATCGCCATGTTCAAGCGCAAAGAGTACAAAGGAGACGTTCCGCCGTATGTTATTCTTACGGTGCCGAAAGGACGTTTTTCCGAGGTCGGCTTTTTGAGTGAAGAGTTCAGTCCGCTGGTGACCGGCGGCAATCCCAATGCCCCGCGGTTTATCGTTGATGGTATCGTCCCCCCGGGCGGGCTGGGCAAGGAGGAGCAGACGGCGCGTTTTGGTTTGCTGGAAGAGCTGGATACCTTCGGAAAAAATGTTCCCGCCGGTATGCCGGTCATGAAGGAGTTCAACAGTGCCGGAAAGGATGCGCGGCGCGTTATCGAAGGTGACGGAGCCAAAGTGTTCGACCTTTCGCTTGAAAGTGCGGAAACGCGCGACCGCTACGGCCGCAACACCTTCGGACAATCCTGTCTTACCGCGCGGCGGCTGGTCGAATCCGGGGTGCCGTATATCACTATCAATGCGCAGGGATGGGATACCCACAAACGCCATTTTGAAACGATGAAAAACAAGGCGGCGGAGATGGATAAAGCTCTTTCGGCATTGATTTCCGACCTCAGTGCCAAAGGGTTGCTGGATTCCACCATCGTCCGGTGGACAGGGGAGTTCGGCCGTACTCCGAAAGTCGACTGGGAAGCACCGTGGAACGGCGGCAGAAACCATTATTCACGCTGTTTCACCTCGCTGGTCGCCGGCGGCGGCTTTGCCGGAGGCAAGGTCGTCGGAGCTTCCGATGAAACTGCCAGCAATGTTGTTTCCCGCCCGGTAACGCCGCAGGATATGCTGGGAAGCATATATGAGTTGTGCGGAATTGACCCGGATGGTCCGCTGCCGAATCCGATAGGTCTTGAAACTACGGTATTGCCGCCGCAATCCAAACTCGGACGGTTGCGGGAAATTTACAAGGAGCTGGTATGATGAAAAAATATATTTTTATGGTGGCGGCGGTCGCGGTCGCCCTGCCGGTTCTGGCAGCACCGTATGCCGGATATCTCTATCCGACGGGAGTGAAAGCCGGTTCTACGGTTCGGGTCCTGGTGGGAGGACAAACGCTTCGCGGAATCAGAGGCGGAATTATCAGCGGCAAAGGTGTGCGGATAAAAAAGGTCATGGCCGTACCGGGATTTCCCAACGTGCCGGGAACACAGCACCGTTATCTGGTCAAATGGATGCAGGGTATTGAGAACGGGAATCCTGCCAAGCCGCCGCTTCCGGATGAGAAGATCACTAACGAATGGCGCAAGTGCGAGTGGTGGGATAAACTCGACCGGCTGGGAGCGTTGGAGTTGTCACTGATCGCGCAGAGTTTGTTTGTACGGCGCAACGCGCTGCAGCAGACACCGTCACTGCGGCAGATGGTGATACTGGATATTGAAGCTGATGCCAATGCTGCTCCCGGTGTGCGGGAACTGCGGTTGTACAGTTCGCTCGGCGTATCGGCTCCGAAGCTGTTCTTTGTGGACAAATATGAACATTATCAGGAGCCGATGTATACTGCGCCCTATAAAAAGAAACCGGACACCGTGCAGGTGAAGTCGGTTCCTGCCGTGATCGACGGGCAGATCATGCCGGGAGAGACGGACAGTTTTATCGTCAATCTCAAAGCGGATACAGCGTATACTTTCATCCTGACCGGGCGGCGGTTCCAGCCGTTTATCGGCGATGCCGTACCGGGACATTTTCAGCCGGTCATCCGGATAATTGATCCGGAGGGCAAAGAGGTCGCATTTGCGGATGATGAATATTTTCTTCCTGACCCGGTGATGCGGTTCAAGAGCCGCAAGGCGGGAGATTATCTCCTGCAGGTGCGGGACAACCTTTACCGGGGCAGACAGGATTTTGTCTACCGGGTGGCAATGGTGCCGGGAACGGAGAAGTATAAGATCAGCGGACACAGTTTCGCTAAGTATGATGAAGTGCCGGAAAAAGAGGCCCGAATGAGGATTCTTTATATCGGCCGTCCGCTGGTGATAAGCGGAACACTTGCGAACGATGGAGCGCGCGATGTGTTCCGTTTCAAAGGCACGCGTGGAATGAAGTTTGCCGCCCATCTGGCGGCGCGGCGCGATGGTTCGCCGCTGGACGGAGTTTTGACATTGATCGCGCCGGACGGCAAGGTCATCAAGCGGGTCGACGATACGGCGAAGGAGCTGAACGTTGGTGAAATATTGCAGCAGACCGATCCGGAGCTGAATGTCACACTTCCGCAGGATGGCGTGTATAAAATAGAGTTGACCTCATTGAACCGTGACGGCGGCAGAGATCACCGTTACCGTTTGCGTCTGGGCGTGGAGGAGATGGATTTCAATGTATATACGGTCCGCTCCATGTGCAATATCGTACCGCGCGGCAGCGGCAGAGTCAATGTCAAAATCGAGCGTACCGGCGGTTTCAAGGGTGACATCCGGATTTTCGGAGACCGGAGATTTGTGCCGTCGCAGACGATAACGGGTGATAAGAAAGAGTTTTCGCTGCTGTTGAACAATCCGGCAAAAGTGTTCACCTTTCCGCAGAATATTGTAATTTATGCAGAAGCGGATATCAACGGCCGCAAAGTGCGGAAGAAAGTGGTTCCGGCAGATATTTTCAATCAGGCATTTGCCTATGACCATCTGCTCCCGGTGCGGAGCTTCTGCATCGGTTCCCGGCGCAATTGGCGGCGTGCTGTCAAAAAGAAACCGGAAACTGCGGTAAAAGCTCCGGCAAAACCGGCTGCGGCGAAAACTCCGGCAAAACCGGCTGCGGCGAAAGCTCCGGCTCCGGTGAAAACTCCGGCAAAACCGGCTGCGGCGAAAAAGTAAGTTTCAGTCAGAAAAAAAGAGGCTGTTGCAAAACCTCAAAAAAGGTGAGCAACAGCCTCTTTTAATTTGGTAATGTCCCAAAATTTGTGAAACTTTGATATCCAGATTTATGACAACTTTTATCGCCTCTGATAAAATATATCATCTGTTACGTGTTTTGTCAATACGGCAAAAAAGAAAGCTCTGCTGCAAGCGGCGGAGGCAGTAAGTCAAGGCGACGGCAAGTCGCACTGGCAACGAAGGATCCGTCTTCGCTTTCGCTCCGCCGGAGGTTTGATTTTTATGGGACAGCTGTGTAATTTAATTTACCGTACAGCTTTGATGTAGCGTTCCGGTTTGAAGTACGCGCCGCCGGACGGAGTGCCGGTAGTTCCGCGCGCGCCCGCCGCGTGGCGGTTGCGGATGACGGTGAAACCGAATCCGTTTTTGGCATTGACATCCTTGTAGGGAACTTTTATATCCAGTATCCAGCGGTCGGCAAGTTTGGTTGCTTTGACCGTGGCGTTGTGCTGCCAGGACCAGTTCCAGCGGCGACCTTCGCTTTCGCTGGCGCGGGTATTGCCGTTGGGGTCGAAGATGTAATGGTAGCACTTTTGCGGATTGTTGCCGTCATCGACAAAGAGTTCGATGCAGTCGCCTCCGTAAACTCCGGCACTGATGGAGAGGGCATCCATGCGTTTCTCCATACAATTGACGATAAACCGGGCATGGTCGCCGCCGTCAAAAACTTTGACCTGAGTGGGGTTCTCTTTGTCCGGGAGCTGGGAGGATGAGTTGACAAAGTGGAAGGGCTGTTCCGGCGCATCAGGAGAATATTTGCCCAGTTTCCAGCTTTTTGCCGAAGTATACTTGCGGCGTTCCGTGTAGTTCGCACTCCAGTAATCAAAGAGGATGCGGTCAGCTTTCACTCCGGCGTTGGCGGGGGCAAGTTTTTCCGCCTTTTGAAGCAGCGATGAGAGTTCTTTCTGCAGGGCAGGGGTGAACAAATTGGTGAAGTCCTCCGGCTCTTTGCGCATACATCCGGGCATCGCCATCATCGCTTTTTCCAGTGCCTTCCAGTATTTGAACATCTCATTTGCTGCTTTGCCGTAACGGATGCGGCAGATCTCTGCCAGCGCACCGTCCGGAGTGATATCTGTGTTCCAGAGCATTTTTGCTGCAAGATAGAAGTTCATCCATTGGGATTCCCAGCTGACGGATGTGTGCCCGGATGCCTCCGAGAGCCAGCCGTCAAGTTTGAGCTGTTTGTAAAGTTTGAAGTCTTCGATGACTGAACGGAAGAACGGCCCGGGCATCCTGCCGATCTTGTATGAAAAGTAATCGTAGATGTAGACGTGTTCGACTTTACTGCGGATGTGTTTCAAGCGGGCATGATTTGGGGCATTTGCCGGACACGCCGGGTCCGCGATGCCATGCTTGTGACAGTGGAACTGAGTTACCGATATCAGAAGATTTTTCGGCGGTGTCGGGAGCAGTTCGATAAAGTCGGCAAAGTTGCTGTAACTGTAATGACCGAGCATCACGCCGGGAGCTTTTTTCGCCATTCTGGCGCAGATGTCTTTGACGAAATCGGCAATGCGACCGTTGACCAGACCTTTGGGGCGGTCTTCCGGACGGTCGAGCGCGAGACACTTTTCACATTCACAATGACCGTAACCGTCTTTGGGCGGGAAGCCGAAAACGCCGATATGGGGACGCTGCTTGATTTGAGCGAGAAGTTCGTTGGCGAAAACTTCGCGCATTTCCATGTTGGAAAGGCACAACTGCGCGCCGGAATGGGTGCGCTTGCCGCCGAGCAGAGCGAAGTATTCCGGATGGGTTTTGAAATATTTATCCACCGGAATCAGCAGATCATAAGCGTGGACCGTGGTGTCCGGCAGAAGTCCGAGTTCCTGCAGCCGCGCGCCGACGATGTCATCTTCGGGAAGATGGGTCAGTTTGCGGTTCATACGGTTGAAGCTCATCCAGCGGGCGACCCGGTCATCGAAGTGATGTTTACCGGCGCAGATGTGCAGACTGCGGTAGGTGAAATCCGGCTTGTGGATACCGGCAAATTTTTTGATATCGAATTTGACCTGACGGCTGGGCAGGGTCGGCTCCTCTGCCGGATTGAGCCAGTGGATATCAAGTTTGTTGAGCAGAGTGTAAATGCCGCAGCGCAGAGCTTCATCGTCACCGGTGATGGTAAGTTTTCCGGGCTGCGGAACCGTGACCTGAAACACTCCGTGGTCGCCGATTTTCTGGCGTTTCAAGGTGACATCCAGAGCCGGGAGGAACTGCTCACACTTGCTGAGCAGCTCCTCTGCGGTCTTGACGGCAACACCGGTTTGAAGGGATGAAGTGTCTCCCGTGAAGTTCACTTTACTTTTTTTTTTAGCCTCAAAGGCTGCCGGGTCATAAACTTTTTCCAATTTCACATCGTCGAATGCGGTGTAAACTCCTTCACCCTGCCGGGTGGCACCATGGATGAGCAGTGCGGTAGCCGGGACATCCGGCGCACTGAACATGGTACTGACCTGCACCCATTTGTTTTCACATTCGGGCGGGTAGGGGATCGAAACCGAACCGCCTTTGTCCAGCCAGCCGCCCTTGCCCTGCATCCGGACACCGGCACTGCCGTAACCGAAGCCCTCTTCGCCGCGGTTGCGTTTGACGTAGAACGACCACTTGTAGCGGCATCCCGGAGTAAGTTTGACATAGCTGATGATGGAACCGCCGATCTGGCGTTCTCCGATGGCACCGGCGTGTTTGCCGGAGTGGACACCCTCTTTGAGCAGGAAGAATTCAGTTTTGCTGTTGGGGAACTTCCAGGTGTGCCAGTAACTCACGTTTTTGAAGCTGTTGTGGTCGGAGACCAGATGCTTGTCGCGGACGTTTTTCACATCTTCAAAACCGGGGTTGCGGACGAGGTTTACGGGAGTGTGTTCCATCATGTAAACCTGAGTGAGCAAGGCGGCTTTAGCGGAGCGGTGTTTGGTTTTCGCAGCGGCGGCACGGTAAAATTTTCCGACATTGCGCTTGTTGGCTTTGAGATAAGCCGTGACCCGGTTGAGAACGGGATCGACACTGCGCTCAAGGTAAGATACCGGATTGAGGGTGGAGATGTTTTTGAACTGTTTGGAACCGAATTTCTTTGGATTGATGAAGATGTCAGCCTCCTCCTGCGGAGTGAGGGTATAGGCTTTCAGATCCGCGATGGCGGTGTAGCCTTTTTCGATCAGGGTCAAAACTTTTTCCACATCTTTGTCGGAACGGATGGAGGTCATCGTCGCCAGTTCCTGAGCGCAGACGGCGTTCACCAGATTGAACCGGATAAGGGTGTAGATCTTATGAACGGCATTGACTTTGCGCTTGGAATAGGGGGTTTGGGCGGCGTTAAGGGCGGCCTTCATCGCGGCATCAGTCTTTTTGATATCGTCCCAGGTGTAATACTTGTACTGGGTAAAGCGTTTGCGGTTCTTGATGGGGAAGTCAAAGTCCGGGTCGCGGGCGCAGACCGCTTCAAAGAGGTCAAAGAGCTTTTTGACTTCCATTCCGGCTTCGGCGTACATGTTGGTGAAGTAGTCATCAAGGAGAGCTTCAACGTCCACGTCAGGGTTCCACGCGATGTGGTCGAGAACATACTGCCGGGGCGCGGAGAAGATCAGCGAAGCGGGGAAATACTCCACCCACATGCTCTCAAGACGGTACTCTTTCATGGCATCGCGCCAGAGTTTACCCATCAGTCGCGGATAGTAGCGGGGAGTGATGAAGCTGCTTCCGATGGAGTAGATGTAGTCGTAAAGTCCGAAGTGTTTGGCTCCGGCGGCGCGCCAGTCTTTCATCACCCGGAAGGCACTGACTCCCATGCCGGTCACTTCCACGAGGACGTTGGGTTCCATCTTCACGCCTTTGGGAACTGCGTAACTGCAGCGGCTGTACGCGATGAATGCGGCAACTTTGTCCGGATACTTTTTCGCTAGCACTCTGGCGGCGGTGTTGTAAAAACGGGCATACTGATTGCCGGTGGATTTGAATTCATGGAGACACTTTTCGCACTGGCAATCGCCGCCGCCGTCATTGACACCGAGGGGGAGTCCGATGCGTTCCGGGTGTTTTTTGAAATAACTGTCCGCATATTCGGCAACGAGTTTGGGGATATCCGGGTTGCTGATGCAGGGATTCCACGGACCGTTGCCCTTTTTCGGGTTCATTTTTTTACGTTTACCGTTGATGACGGGAAAATATTCCGGATGGGTGTTGTGATACTTCTTTACCGGAACCAGACTGCTCAACGCGTGAGTCGCCATGCAGTTGAGACGGCTGTTGCGACCGAAGTAGCTGTTGGGACTTTTGGCGAGGTAGTAACTGTTGAGGACCGGTTCTTCTTTTATATCCAGCTTGGCAGGAAGCTCAAGAGAGGGGCGTTCGGCGATGATTTCAAAATAGCTGCCGGTTCCATATTGACGGTAACCGGCATAGCGTTTGAGGAAGTCGTTGACGGCGAACATGGTTCCGCTGTGATTTTTGCCGAGGATGACCAGATTTTTTCCATCGCGGCAGAAGATGAGATAGCCGTAGGGATGGAGCTTTTTGAGGTCTATTTTGAGAGACTGGACGTAAGGGGTGGCTCCGAGATGAACGGTGTACTCATCCTTGTTTCCGGTGATGCTGTAAAAGTTTTTCTGTCCGGTGGTGCGCTCCATTATGCTGCGAAAAAATGCGCCTGCGGCGGCATCACCTCCCTGAGCGATAGCAAGATGAAGTTTTTTGCCGTTGATGGTGACCGCCTGATTGTTTTTGGGGGCGGGAAAATATTTTTCCATTTCAACGGGGTCGAGAACGATTTCCAGCAGTTTGACCAGAGCATCAGAATACTCTTTGTCGGCGGGGAATGCGCTGGTGTAGATGACGGCACCTTTGCCGATGCGGTTGACACCGAGTTCAATGAAATTTTTGCCGCCGTAAAGACGGGTGAGGGTGGTGACTTTTGCCAGACCGGGATGGTTGCCTTTGGTGCGGGCGTAAACGTTGGCGGCATCGGTTTTGTCTCCGAAGATCTTGCGCGCCAGATCGGAGGGAGCTTCTTTGGTGCGGGTGTAACTGTAAACGGATGCACCCAGCACATCGGCACCCGGGGCGAGGGTGCGGTTTTTGCTGTAAAGTTCGTTCTGGGTGGAACCCATAAAGATGACGACACCGCCGTCGATGATGAACTTGCGGAGTTTGGCACGTTCGGCATCATCGGCTTTTTTGCCGTTGTATTTGGCGCGGTGAGCGTAAACAAGGAGGTCGACTTTTTTGTCCGGGACGATAAGATCGGAACTTGAACCGCCATTTTTGACACTGTTGGCGAAGATGGTGCGGAAAGAACCGGCAGTGTTGCCGAGATAAAAGGCGGATTTGGTCAATTTTTTCGGGGTGGGAAAATATTTATCCAGAGTTGCCGGATCATTGATGGCGGTCATCAACTTCACCAGAGCGGCAGTGTAAGCGGCATCCACCGGGGGGAAGCTGGTGTAGATCAGTGCGCCTTTGCCGACCCGGTTGACACCGAGGACGATACCCTTTTTATTGCCGAACAGGCGGACCATTTTGGTGACTTTGCCCATGGCGGGGTAGTTTCTTTTCTGAGTGGCGACAAATTTCCAAGCGGCATCGGCGGTATCTCCGAGGACGGCTTTGGCAATATCGGAAGGAGCGGCGTTGAATTTGCCGTATTCATAATAGTCGGCACCGAGAAGCTCTCCGGCAGATTCCAGACTGCGTTTCTTGCTGTACATGATGGAGGGAACGGCACTGTACATAATGACGATACCGCCTTTTTCCACATAGGCAAGGAGTTTGTCTTTATCCGGGATCGCGCCCTTGTATTTGCCGAGATGGGAAAAGACCAGCACATCGGCTTTTTCATTGATGGTGAAGATCGACGTATCTCCGGTTTTGCCGTAGATGCCGGAGAATGCTTTGGAAAATACTCCGGTGTAGTTCCCGCAATAAAATGCGAGTTTCTGCGGCGCGGCGAATGCGGCAAAAGCGCACATTACCAACGTCATACATAAAAATTTTTTCATCATTTTCAATATATCCTTTCAGTGATGTTTGAAGAATCAAAAAATCAAAGTGTCCCCACACTCCACGCTTTCTGTGCGCGTTTGGCATTGGTGATATCCCGGTGCGGGTCGTGGTCGCTTGCCCATAAGACATTTCCGGCGACAGTCAGGAAGTTGCTGCCCTTGCCGTGGTAGGCATAACGCAAACTGGAGAAGCCGTAAGTATAATATTGAGCGGTACTCGCATTTATTGAAGTTTTCGGATTGAGTTTGCGGGCGTCGAACGCCAGAACTTTGTAAGTTGGACGTTTGACGTCTTTTACTTTCAATTTATTGGTCGTAGTGGTCACCATTGAGGTGTTTCCGACCATACTGCACGTTGTTCCTCCCCAACCGCCTTCAGGCTCGCGGTTGATGTAAGGAAGCCGGTGAGTCGGACAGTTCCAAACCGGAGCCCAGAGCATATTGTAGACGGCGCGCCATTGCACGACCAGATATTTGTCATACCCCTGTTTCCAGCTGTGGTATCCGGTGGAACCGCTGGTTTTACCGGAACCGGGGGAACTGATATAGTCGTCATTGTCGCTCTGATACATACCGGCGGCCTTGCCGATCTGACCTATGTTGTTCTGGCAGGCGGTGGTGCGGCTGCGCTCACGCGCACTTTGCAAAGCGGGGAGCAATATTGCGGCAAGTATGGCGATGATGGCTATAACGACCAGCAGTTCTATCAAGGTGAAAGGTTTTCTGCTCCCGTTGGCCGTTTTACGGATTTTGTTTGCGAACAGCCCGGACGTGGAAAAGAGTACTCCCCGAAAGCAGTACTGCTTTCTCATCACATGTGATGAGAAAAGAGACTTCTCTGATATCATAATATTATTCCCTTCTTTATGATGTGAAAAAATGGTACCAGCATCAGTATAACCAAAAAAATGTATTATGCAACACTTTTATGAGAAAAAATTAAAAAATTTCACAGATATCCCATAATTTTTCAAAAACAGTGCATTTCACCGTCTTTTGAGCGAAGATTTTCCCGATTTTCAAAAAGTAATTTTGTCAGATTTTGCAAAGATCGCACAATGCCATGATCGCGACCGGAGTTCGTTTTACACGGCAGGCGGTGATTCCGCAAGATATTTTTCCATGATCTCCGCCGCCGAAGCAACGATCATGGAGCAGGGGCGGGAACGGTAATATCCGGCATTGCGGACTTCGGAGGTGTGGGGCGTTTCCGCACCTTTGTCCAAATTCAGAAGTTCGCGGCAGATAAGTGAACCGTTTACAGCTTCAAACTCTTTGAGGACACTTTGTATGCGGGCATAGTGGGCATCTTTGGCATCTTTATCGGAAATGTCGCTGCTGCCGTAAAGCCGGTTCATTATCAGAACCATGCCGCTTGCCGCACCGCAAATTTCCCGGAGCCTGCCCACGCCGCCGCCGAAGCCGCCGGCAAGTTTGAATGCTTCAGCTTCGGTCATACCGGTTTCGGCGGCAAAAGCTCCCGCGACCGCCTGAGCGCAGTTTGCGCCCTGCTCAAAGAGGGATTTTGCATACTCTGCTTTGGAAAGATCATTCATTTGACACTTTTCCCCAGATTGTAAGCTGCTTCGCAGAAGTTGGTGGCATTGACAGCTCCGGCTTCATAAACTCCGGAGGCGGTGACCATTCCGGCGCAGTGGGAATTTTCGCAGCAGGCAACGAAACCGTGCAGAGCTTCGATCGTTCCCCGGAATTTCTCCAGCTCCGTATCCGCCATGGTGACGAGATAGTAAAACTTTTTATCTGTGATTTTGGGGTAAACCATTACACTGCGGTCGATCAACGCTTTCAACTGGGCGCACATCGTGTAAAAATATACCGGCGTGGCGAGGACGATCACATCGGCATCCAGCATCTTTCTGACGATCTCCGGAGCATCATCATCATGGATACAGC
This sequence comes from Lentisphaeria bacterium, assembly GCA_017508135.1. Classification (GTDB taxonomy): domain Bacteria; phylum Verrucomicrobiota; class Lentisphaeria; order Victivallales; family Victivallaceae; genus UBA1784. Next base: position 13,104 of record JAFVZN010000084.1, read on the forward strand.
TGCCTTTTTGGCAGGCGTGACAGCCGGTGCAGAATGAAATGGATTTTCCTGCGAGCGTGATTTTTTCGACGGCGTGACCGTTTTCGGCGGCACCGCGGGCGAAGTGGTCGCACAGGGTGTCGGAGTTGCTGTTTTTGCGGGGGGATGATGAGATGATAAGGATGTGTTTCATGGTATTTATTCCTTCCAGTTGATATCCTGACGTAAGATCGTCTGCTCTCTGCCGCATCCGCCGATGACGGAATTGCTTTGGGTAAAGTTTCTTGTCAATACGCTCCCGGCAGCCACGATGCAGTTGTCCGGAAGTGTACAACCTTTGAGCAGTGTGGTGCGGCAGCCCAGCCAGACGTGATTTCCGATGGTGACGGGGCAGGGGGGATTGATGACCCTGCCGGAAATATCGACAATATCGTGGTGATCGCTGTCCATGATCAGATTATCCCATGATGAGAGAAATTCATCACCGATGGAGATCTTCTGTTCACAGATGATGGTGGTTCCGGCGGTGATACGGAACTTTCTGCCGATAGAGAGAACTCCGTTTTTTCTGACCTCCAGTGCGGAACCGCGTCCGAAAGATGCTTTTCCGGCAAAGTTGACTGTTCCGTCGATGGAAAGAGTTGTCGTTTTCGTTTGATAATGGGAAACTTCACATCTGCCGATCTTTATCATGGCGTGGGAAACCGGCGGGGTGATATTGATTTTTCCCTTGAGGGAACCGGTCCCGGTGTTGAAAAATATCACTGCCGGCAGCTTTACCGCGCTCTTGAACGGGAGCATTTTGAAGTTGAACCAGATGGTTTTCAACCAGTTGACTTGAAAATAATATTTCAATTTCATTTTTTGTTGTCCGCAGCTTCAAGTATTTCCAGACATTTTTCTATATCGCCCATCGGGAGTTGTTTGATAAACTCTATATCCCGGTCGAACCAGCGGCTCTTTTGCAGCCGGGCGATGGTGTTTTCATCGAAGCGGTAACGCAGAACCTTTGCCGGTAAACCGACGACAATGGCATAAGGCGGAACGTCGCGGGTCACGACCGCGTTGGTTCCGACGACCGCGCCGTCACCGATGGTGACACCGTCCATAATAACGGCATTCAATCCGATCCAGACATCGTTGCCGATAGTGACCGGGCGTGTTTGTTCAAATTCCACGCGGTGTTCCGGAGCGATGGAAATGATACCCTCTTCGGCGTAACACACCCGGTGGACCAGGGAATGAGTGGTAAGTGCCGTCAGCGGATGGCTGCCGGTACCGATGGAGACGTTGCGGGCGATCGAGCAGAAACTTCCGATGGTGGTGCGTTTATCCCGGACGGCGACACCGTTGGAAACGTAAGTACATTTACCGATGGAGATGCCGCGTTTACGCAGTAAGGACGTGTACATGGACGCTTCATTGTGTTTGCCCCGGAAAATTTTTCGCTTTTCTTTACTGTAAAAGTACAGGATGTTGGAAAGAAACTTTATCCAGAATTTTCTCATGAAAACTGCTCCTTTGCTGTTTCAGATATCCGTTTCAAACGAAGAAGCGGGAAATCCGGAACCGTTGTAGAGGGTGTTGGAGGGGAAGTCCGACCAGGCGTAGCGGACAGACTTGATATTTTTCAAAGTTTCCGACACCAGTTTCACTGAAGAACCATCGACGGCGGCGGAGTCTGCCGGATGGAAATCTTTGCCGTTTTCCGAAAGATAGAAGCTCTGATCCGCTTCATCGTTGATGTACATATCGGCGGCACAGGCGAAATCCAGAACCACCACCCCGGGCGCAGTCTGCTTTGCGCGCAGAAGTTCCGGACCGTGGGGAACGGTATCGTGCCGCTGATAGAACTTATTCAAAGCAAACGCTGCCAGACGGAAGCCGACACTCTCTTTATCTTGCGGATGGATGTCGAGAGAGTCGCCGCAGTCGATGGCGGTCGCCATTCCGGTAAAGGGGAGGTCGTTTGCCAGTTTGCGCTGACTTTCGCGGAGGAAGGGCCAGACGTTCCTGGCATCGTAGGGGGTGTATTCGCCGTATCCGGCAAGCTGAACCATGATAAATGGCATCTCCGGATCGAGGAAGTTTTGCCGCCAGTCGGTAATGAGTGTTTTGAGTGTGGCATAATATTTTTTTGCAAGCTCCGCGGTTCCGGCGTTGCTTTCTCCCTGATACCAGATGGTACCGGCGATGGCGTAGGGGATGAGCGGCTTTATCATGCTGTTGAAGAGGATGCCGGGGGAGTTGGGGTTGCCGCGTCCGAAGAGGGAGGCTTCCCGTTTGGGGGAGACTTTCCCGAGATCGAGTTCGACACCGGCGAGCCATTCTCCGGCGATGGAAAGTTCTTCACCGGTACTGTTGTTTACCAGCATCCAGTTACCGCCGAAGCTGCCGTCATAACAGGCGGAGTAAGCGCGGACGGCAAGGTGGATACCGGTCGAAGAGACCACTTCTGCCGGGATGGTGTAACGCCGGGGGAGGTTGTAGGTGTTAAGAGAAAGACCCTCTCCGGTAAAGCCGATCTTCACGCCGTTGCAGTAAGTGATATCCTGCTTGTCGATGCCGCCGGTGCAGAAGGTAAGTTCTTTGCCGACCCACGATTCGGGGATGGTGAACTTCTTCCGTATCCAGACGGCACCGTTGCCGGCGATGTTCTGTTTTATCCAGCTTCCGGGAACGGTCATCATCTGCCACGAAGTGTCGTCAAATCCGGGGAGGTGGAAATTTTTCTTTTCGCCCACATTTTCCGTATCGGGACGGAGGATGGTGTTGAGCAGAGAACTGGAGGTGACTTTGTTGCTGACATCGTAGTTGCGGGACATGGCGCAGCTGGAAACGATGCCGTTGAAACACTCCCGGGTATCGGGACAGCTGAGGAGAGCCGGGTAACTCATCCACGCTTCCGCGATGGTGCCGCCCCAGGCGGAGACGATCAGACCGACAGGGACGTTGAGATCTTTTTGAAGATAAAGTCCGAACCAGGCGGCGACGGCGGAACAGTCGCGGTCGATATCTTTCCAGGAGCCTGTTACGGAAGTTTCGCTTGCGCCGGAGGCGTTCTGGGGAACTTGGAAGAAGCGGAAGATATCTTTTTTATCGAGGTTGTCAAAGAACTCTTTTTCCTGTTCGCGGGCGATGGGAAGCTCTTTCCCGGTGGTATCGGCTCTCCAGTCGGAGTTGAGCTGATACTGCATATTGGATTGCCCGGAGGCGAGCCAGACTTCGCCGACATAGATATCGCTGACAGTGACCGAACCTTCCGGAGAAGAGACTTCCAGAGAGTAGGGACCTCCGGCAGACTGTTCCGGAAAGAACAACGTGAAATCACCGTCTGCTGAACTGCAGGCAAAAGTTTCCGTGCCGTTGAATTTACCGCAAACATTGACACCGGGAGCCGTTTTTCCCCAAACCGGGATGGTGGCGTTGCGCTGAAAAACTGCACCGTGTTGAAAGAGAGAAGCAAGTTTCATAAAAGTACCTTTATTTCTTTGATTTGTATGCACCGGTTAATATACACCGGAGAAAAGATTTTTTCAAACAAATTTGAATAGATGTACATTCTGTGGTATATTATAGAAAAAACACAGATATCCCATAATTTTTCAAAAGCGGTGTTTTTTATCACTGTTTGCGCAGAGAAATTGCTGATTTTCAAAAAGTAATTTTGTCAGATTTTGCAAAGATCGCACAATGCCATGATCGCGACCGGCGGATGCAGTGTGCGGCAAGCCGGAGGTGGTAAGTCAAGGCGACGGCAAAGGAGTGTGCTCACGCACCCGACTTTGCCGGAGTCCGCAGACTTGCCGCCAGGATTGCCCGCAATGCGCCGCCGAAGGTTTGATTTCAATGGGACAGCTGTGCAGGAAATATTAAATTTTTTATTGATGGAGGTCATTGTGAAAAGAGTTCTTGCAGCTTTGCTGGTTTTGCTTATGGCGGTGTCGGTCTACGCCGGAAAGAAGTTCCCCCGTCTGGGACGGTATGTCAATGTTGAAGTCACCCGGGTTACCCCCAAAGGGGTGCAGATTACCCACGATGACGGTGTCAGTATCATCACGGAAAAAGGTCTTTCCGCCCGGGATAAAAAACTTATCGCCGCTGAACTTGAGCAGTATAGAAAGCTGAAAAATGCCCGTTCTGCAACTGCCGGAAAAAAACGTAAAGAGCAGACGGCTGAACTTGCGGCGTTGATGGAAAAATTGCCGGCAATGTCGAGTTACCAGATCGAAGAGTGGGTCAAGGCAAAGTTCGGTGTCCGCCCGGATGATGAAGAACTCTGGGTGAAGTTCAAAAAAGTGTATGAGTTCGCGGGAAATAATAGAGAGTGTCACAAGCTCATTCTGGAGAGAATGAAGGCAGCTCAAAACGAAGAGGTCAACAGCCTTATTGCCAAGTTGAAAACTGTCAGGCTCGACGATCTTTTGAGCGAGAGCAAGAAAATTTTCGGAGTTGATATCAAAAGCGTGTCCTTCCGTACCGCTCTGGAGAAAAAATATTACATGGCGGAAAATTGCGGCCTTTTTATCAAAGAAGCTGAGAAGTTGATTACTCAGTATGACAAAGAGATGGAACGCCGCCGCATTGAAGAAGAACGCCGCCGCCGGGAGGAGGAACTCCGCAGAAGACGTGAGCTTGCTGAATCATATTACCGGGAGATCACCGGCAGTTTTGTCCAACTTGCCAATAATGTTAACCGGGGCAGTGACCAGTTCCTCCGGCAGTTGATCTACCTTAAAGGGAGAGCTGAATATGTGATGAATAATGCTCAACTCTCTTCGCTCCAGCATGCTTTCCTTAAGAAGTTGTTTGAATGTGGAGAATGGGCGGAATTGCATTACAAGTGGTTGAATCTTGCATCCCAGAATTCTAATCTGGGGCGGTATTATCAGGCTGAAGAGTGTATCAATGATGCCAAAAAATGCCGGAATAACGCGGCTTCCGAATTCAATAACGCCGTGAGGCTCTACAACGCACTGTAAAATATTGATAAAAAACACCCCGTTTCTCTGAAAATGGAGAGCGGGGTGTTTTATGCCGCTGACTTGACAAGAGATTGCCCGCAATGCGCCGCCGCAGGGAGATTTTTTGTGTAAACAAACAACTACCATACTCAAGGCATGAGTACGGCATAAGCCGCACGGAATGCCGCAGAGCGAGGTCTCCGGAAAATCGACTGCAACCGTCGAGTGCGAAGCACGAGCGGCGA
>JAFVZN010000085.1 GCA_017508135.1 Lentisphaeria bacterium
GAAACTTTTTCTCCGGCAGCGGCAGTTTCTGCCTCAGCCGGTGCAGTTTCATCACCGAACTCATAAGAGAGCAAGCCTTCAGCGATTTCCAGCAGCGCGATATCCAGCAGATTTTCCGAATCACATTTGATCATCGGACGTCCGCCGGCGGCAAGCTGCTTGGCACGCTTTGCCGCAACAACGGAGAGGATCTGCGGATCAGAGATCTTCTGCCGCGCCCGTGCAAGATAAGCATTATTCATAACTTTATCTCCTATATTTTATCAGTAGTCAATAATGTCACGATGGTTGGCGATCAGGACATCATCGCCGGAGGTGACGACCATGTAGCGGCGTTCAAACTCGCTGACCGCATCCAGAACGAAACGTTCCGCGATCGGGGCGCGTTCAGCGCAAACCGCACCGTCACGCAGCAGCAGCAGTCCGACCAGGATCATCGTCTCCATCTCCACGAGAGAACGGGCGACCAGATCGTGATAAGCGATATCTTTGCTGCCGTCGGCAGTACGTTTTTCGGCAACAAACTTGACCGCTTCCAACTGCTTGGCATGAAGTGCCTTGAGCTTGTCACGCAGTGCCGCAAGTTCCGCCGGCAGCTCCAACGCGAACAATTCAGCCATACGCTGGTCGGCATCACGCTGCATCACGCCACCGATGGCGGCGACGACCTGAAGCTGAGTCGTACCTTCGTAAATGTTGGTGATACGGGCATCACGATAGTAACGTTCCGCATTGAAGTCGCGCATATATCCGGTACCGCCGTGGATCTGGATGGTATCGTAAGCAATGCTGTTGGCACCTTCGGTACACAACGCTTTACACATCGGAGTCATCTGAGCGGCGAGCTTGGTGTAATACTTCTGCAACGCGCGTTCTTCGGCGGTGGGAGTGCCGGTTTCGACCAGTTCGGTATAGGCGTTGCGCAGATCGACAACACGGGTGGTTTCGTAAAGCATGGCGCGCATGGCGGTGAGTTTCACCTTCATGGAGCTGAGCATACTGAAAATAGCCGGGAATTTGTCGATGCTCTTCTTGAACTGTTCACGTTCGGAAGCATACTTTCTCGCTTCGCGGTATGCCGCTTCGGCGATACCCAATGCCTGCGCGCTGATGGCGACGCGGGCACCGTTCATCAAGCTCATGACATAACGGATAAGTCCCATGCGGCGTTTACCGCAAAGCTGTGCCGGAACGTCATTGAACTGCAATTCGCAAGTGGCAACACCGTGGATACCCATCTTGTCTTCGATACGGCGCACCACCAGCTGCGGGCACGCTTCACAGATGAACATGGAAAGTCCGCGACCGTCGGTCGTACCTTCTTCGGAACGCGCCAGCACCAGATGCACTTTGGCACAACCATTGGTAATGAAGCGTTTCATACCGTTGAGATACCACTGACCGTTTTCGTCCTGATAGGCGCGCAGACGGACGGACTGCAAGTCGGAACCGTATTCGGGTTCGGTCAAATCCATGGCACCGTCATATTCGCCGGAGGCGAAGCCGGGAAGATACTGCTTTTTCTGCTCTTCGTTACCGAAGAAGTTGATGGTTTCAGCGATATCCTGCAAACCGAAAATGTTCTGCAAAGAGGCATCGGCGCGGGAAACGATTTCCGTCATCATGGTGTAGACGGAGGCGGGGAAGTTCAAACCGCCGTATTCATGTCCGAGCATAACACCCATGATACCGGCCTTGGAAAGTTCGTCAAGGTTTTTGACGGTCAGCGGATCATAGATGACTTTGCCGTCAACGAACTGAGCACCGTTCTGATCGACTTCACGGGCGCGGGGGGCGATGCGGTCCGCGGCGATCTCGCCGACGATCTTCAACGCCCGGAAAAAGTTGTCCTTCGCATCTTCGTAATCCACCGGAGCAGTGTCAAACCTGGCGGCGTTTTCATAATTTTTCTCGCGCATGCGGGTAACTTCGGCAAGATCGAGGTTACGCAGCGTAAATTCGAGGTCTTTATTGTCGAGGAAAAAGTTCATTGCAATACTCTCCCTATGGTTACTGCTGCTTTGCCTTGAAAGCCTTGATCATCTGCGGAATGACCTGATTGAGGTTGCCAACGATCTTGTAATGCGCCAAGCTGAAGATCGGAGCATCCGGATCAGTGTTGATCGCGATGATCTTCTTGGATTCGCTCATACCCGCGCAGTGCTGGATGGAACCGGAGATACCGCAGGCGATGTAAAGACGCGGACGGACGGTAACACCGGTCTGTCCGACCTGATAGTCGTGATCGATCCAACCGGCATCCACGGCGGCACGGGAAGCACCGACTTCACCGCCGATGGCTTCGGCAAGATCGTAAATGAGCTTGAAGTTCTCTTTGGAACCGACACCGTAACCGCCGGCGACGATGATCTGGGCACCCTGAAGGTCGACCTTCTTTTCCGCGCGGACACGTTCGATGACTTTGACGACCGTATCGGCATCATCGAGTTCCACGGGGACCTTGACCACTTCACCCTTGCGGGAGAGATCGGGTTCACCCAGCTTCATCACGCCTTCGCGCACCGTGACCATCTGGGGATCATCCCAGGTGTTGACGATGGTGGCGATGATGTTTCCGCCGAAAGCGGGACGGATCTGCATAAGTTTATCCGTGTAGCTCTTTTTGTTCTTAAGATCTTCAAAGTCGTCGATCTGCAGATCGGTGCAGTCCGCGGTAAGACCGGCGAGCTTTTCGGAGGCGATGCGGGGGGCGAGTTCTCTGCCCTTGAGCGTCGCGCCGAACAGCAGAATATTCGGACGATGTTCCAGAATAAGTTTCATTATAACCTTGGCATAGGGCAGCACAGTGAAAGGTTCCAGACGGGAATCTTCCGCCAGCAGCACCCGGTCACAGCCGTAGTGATAAAGCGTATCAATGCAGCCGGAAAGATTATCTCCCAGCAGCACACCTTCGAGCTTGACACCGAGGCGGTCAGCAAGCTCACGTCCTTTGGAAACCAGCTGCAAGCTGACTCCGGCGATCTTCCCCTGCTCCTGCTCGATGAAGACCCAAACATTACCAATATTAGCCATTCGTCTCACCCTAAAGTATGATCGCTGATAAGTTCATGCATCAAATCCCCGATACCTTCGGCGGTGGGGGAAACCTCTTTGGCATCACCGGCGGTCAGAACCACGCTCTGGACCTGCTTGACCTTGGTCGGGGAACCGGTGAAACCGATACGCGCCGGATCGGCACCGATGGCGGCGGCGTTGAATTCTTCGATGAGCAAACCTTTGGCGGCGAGTTCCGCTTTGACGGATTCGGCGGCGGCGGGATCGTTTTTGTAAGCCATGGCGATCTCACCGGCACTGCGGGCGCGTTTGAACTTCATCATAAGTTTGACGCTTTCCGGGCGGGGTTCATTGCAGTCGATGACCGTAAGAAGAGCCGGAAGCGGAGATTCGAGGATCTCGTAACCGCCTTCGATGGAACGGCGGGCGGTGATTTTTCCTTTTTCCAGAGAAATGACCTCTTCGACGTAGCAGATTTGCGGGATGTTCAGTTTCTCAGCGATCTGGGGGCCGACCTGAGCGGTATCGCCGTCGATAGCCTGACGGCCGCACAGAACGAGATCGATGTTTCCGAGCATTTTAGCCACACAGCTGAGGGTGTAGCTGGTTGCCAGGGTATCCGCACCGGCGAGAGCGCGGTCGGTGACCAGCAGAGCGCGGTCTGCGCCGCGGCAGAGAGCCTGACGCAAAACTTCGGCAGCAGCGGGCATCCCCATGGTGGCAACGGTGACATTGACACCGTAGCGGTCCTTCAACTGGAGCGCCATTTCCAAAGCGTTCAAGTCTTCGGGGTTGAAGATTGCCGGCAGAGCGGCGCGGTTGACAGTACCTTCCGGTGTCATCGCGTCGCCGGAAATATTTTGGGTATCCGGCACCTGTTTGATGAAAACCAGCAGATTAAAACTCACGGTTTTACCTCTCTTTCACTGTTTTCGATTTAAAAAAACGACAATAGTTGTTCCTAATAATATATCACACACAGGAGCAACTTTCAAGCAATACAGCAAAAAAAGCTCTCCGTTTTTTCAGCAGCAACTTCATTTTTTGTTCATTTTTTGCAAGAGTGCATTTGAATTGCCGGAGTTTGTGATGTATTGTAAGAGAAAAGTAGATTTTATTACCTGCTATGAAACAATACTGAAAGGACACTTTATGAGACCGGAAACACCATTGGAGATCCAGTGGCTCGCTTACGCTCTGGCGGTCAACGAAGCCATGGATACCGACGAACTGCAGAAACTGCACAAACAGCTGGGTTTTACCGGCGATCTTACCGAATTTGCCGAAGGTGTCCTCGGCAAGCTCTGCGAAAATACCGATCCCTCTCAGGAACGCGAGCTTATCGAACAGGTTCAGCAGCTGGTCGAATACGCCTTCGATCAGGCTGCTTCCGGCGAAGTTCCGGACTGGGATTCCGTTTCCAAAAAGAACTCCGGCTCCGCTCCCGATTCCTCCGGCTCCTCAAAAGATGCTCCCGGTATCATCAACGACGAAGCTCTCTATTTCGACGTTCCCGAATATGACTATTCCGTCATCAACGGTTACGAAGATCTCCCCAGTTTGAGCGATACGGCATATCTATCCGAAGAGGAAGCCGCCGAACGGATGATCTATCTTCTGGGCTGTCTCCGCCATCTGGGATGCAGCGATCTGCACATCTCCGCCGGTTCCCCCGCTTTTGTCCGCCGTCAGCGACAGGTCGAACGCCTTGACAGCTACGTTCTCACCGAAGACGATGCCTTGAAACTCAATTTGTCTCTCCTCTCTCCGGAACGCAGAAAACAGTTCCTCCAGCTCCAGGATCTGAGTCTGGCTCTGGAGATCGGCCGCGACCGCTTCCGTCTCTGCCTGATGGAACAAAAAAGCGGTATCGCCGGCAGTTACCGTCTGGTCCCCGACCATATCTGTACATTGGAAGAGCTGGGATTCCTGCCCAAAGATGCCGTTTACATCCGCCGTCTTCTGGACTACAACAACGGTCTGGTTCTGGTCACCGGTCCCATCGGCGCCGGTAAAACCACCACTCTCGCCGCCATGACCGATATCATCAATGAAAAGCGTCAGGATCACATCATTTCGGTGGAAGACCCCATCGAAATCCTCCAGTTGTCCAAAAACTGTCAGGTCTCCCAGCGCGAAGTCGGCAAGCACACGATCTCTTACCGCAACGCCCTGAAAGCCGCCCTCCGCGAAGACCCGGATATCATCGTCATCGGTGAAATGCACGACCTCGAAACCATCGAAAACGCCATCACCGCTTCTGAAACCGGACACCTGGTCATCGGAACTCTCCACACCAGCGATGCCCCCAATACGTTGAACCGTCTGCTTGACGTCTTTCCGCCCACCCAGCAGCCCCAGATCCGCGCCATGACCGCCGGTTCTCTGCGCGGTGTCATCTGTCAGAAACTGGTGGATAACGGTTTCGGCGGTATCGTTCTTATTTATGAAATAATGCTCAACAGCATGTCGGTCGCCAACATCATCAACGAAGGCAGGACTTTCCGTTTGAAGTCCACCATGGTCACCGCCGCCAAGCAGGGTATGTGTACTTTCGATCAGTGCATCCTCGCAAAATACGAAGCCAATCTCATATCGCGCGAAGCCGCTCTTTCGGAGATGACTGACCCCATTATCATTTCCCAGCTCAATGCCATCTGGGCGCAGCGTGAAGCTGCTGCGGAACAAGGTTGAAATTTCACATTTTAAGGAATATATATCATGTCACAGGAACAGGAACCGATTATCAATGGTTATCTCCGCCAGATGCTCAGCATGGGCGGCTCCGACTTGCATTTGTCCATCAACTTCCCCGCCAAAGCGCGTATCCACGGTAATATCGTGCCGCTGGATGACAACATCATCACTCCGGAATTCATGGAAGAATTGATGTGCGAGATCTGTCTTCCGGCAAAACGCTGGACCCAGTTCATGAACACTCACGATCTGGACTTCGCCCATGAGATCCCCGGTCTGGCACGTTTCCGCTGCAACTTTTTCTACAACTACCACGGCATGGCTTGCGTTCTCCGTCAGATCCCCAGCAAAATTCTGACTCTGGAAGATTTGAAGCTCCCCGAAGTCCTCAAGGAGATCTGCGCTTACAAATCCGGTCTGGTGCTGGTCACCGGTCCCACCGGTTCCGGTAAATCGACCACCCTCGCCGCCATGCTGGACTACATCAACGAAAATTACAGCAAGCACATCATCACCATCGAAGACCCCATCGAATTCGTCCACCAGAACAAATACTGTACCATCGTACACCGGGAAGTCGGTATCCACAGTCAATCCTTCCCGCTGGCACTGCGCGGTGCCATGCGTTCCGACCCGGATATCGTGCTTATCGGAGAAATGCGCGATAACGAAACCATCCGCCTCGGTCTCACCTGCGCCGCCATGGGTATGCTCGTTTTCGCCACATTGCACACCAACAACGCGCCCAAGACCATTGACCGTATCATCGACGCTTTCCCATCGGACGAACAGGCTCAGATCCGCACCATGCTTGCCGAATCTCTGAAAGCCATCGTTTCCCAGCTGCTCTGCCGTAAACTCAACGGCGGCCGCGTGGCAGTTCATGAAGTCCTGCTCTGGGCGGAAGCTCTTCCCAATACCATCCGCGAAGGTCAAATCGCCAACATCCGTACCATTATCGATGCCAACGCCGGGCGCGGCATGCGTTCCATGGACAACTCCATCCAGAAAGAGTACGAAGCCGGTCACATCTCTGCGGACGAGGCTTATATGAAAGCGAGCGACAAAGGCCGCTTCCTGCCGATGCTGGAAGCCGAAGAAAAGGCCAGAGCTGCCGCCGCGCAGCAGGACTGATACGGGAAAATAACGGCAGAATAAACAATGTTCAAGTGGTGGTCAAAAGTCGTCGCCGCGCACCGTTCCGACGATGAAACGGAGCGGGGAGAGGTGGTGGAATTCTTCTTCCCCCGCCTCAAAGCGGCATTCTTCATCCGGATGCTGATCGTGGCAGCGGTGACATTTCTGGTGTTCGGAGTGTTCCTTATGCCGTGCGTCATCGACGGGGAAAGCATGATGCCGACATACGACAGCCACGGGTTGACCTTCTGCAAACGCTGGAGCTACTGGTTCAAACAACCGGAACGGGGCGATGTGGTGATAATCAATTACGCACCCCGGATATATCTGTTGAAAAGAATAGTTGCTCTCGAAGGCGATACCGTGGAGTTCCGCAACGGAACTCTTCTGGTCAACGGAGAAAAGGTCGATGAACCTTACGTCCGCTATATGTCGAACTGGAATCTGAAACCGCGAACCGTCGATCCCGGCAACTGTTATGTTGTGGGCGACAACCGCAGTCAGCGCATCAATGAACATATTTTCGGACAAATCCAACTTAAACGCATAACCGGGGAACCTTTATTTTGAAGAAGAAAACAGTAAAATACATCATCGCCGTCCTGCTGATAATACTCTTCGCCGCCGCCGGAACCGGGCTGTGGCTCCACTTCCGCGACCGGGACAAACGGCTGCTCCGAGAGCTGGTGCGCGAACTTGAAGATATGAGTGCCAAACGGCAGGGACGTTCCAATGCGCTGGTTCTGCTGGATGCGGCAACGCCGGAGCGGGTCTTTGCCAAAGAGGTGGAGATCATCTCCGACCATCCGGAAATAAAGCGCACCTTTAAAGTCAAAGAGATCGGTCAGCTTATGGTAACGGTGAAAAAAAGTTGCACATCCGCAAAGCTGGATTTCTCCATCGACACCATGACCGTAAATAAAGACACCGCCGTTATCACCGGCAATGCGCTGTTCAGCGGTTCCTCCTCCCGGAGCGGCAGCTTCCGCGAAGCGCGCAATGTGACTCTTGAGTGTGCAAAACTCAACGGAAAATGGAAGATAACCCGCCTCAAGGCATCCAGTATCATCCGGAAATGATCCAAGAGGAACAACAACTGTCAAAGCTCCAGAAATAACATGCTGTTTACATCATTCATATTTTTACAAGTATTTCTGCCGGCAGTGCTTATTGTTGACACACTGCTGAAGAAGATAAGGTGGAAAAACCTCTTTCTGCTTTTCGCCAGTCTGCTCTTTTACGCCTGGGGAGAACCGGAAAACATCTTTCTGCTTCTGGTATCACTGCTGTTCAACTATTTCATTGCCCGGTACGGACTGGATTTCAAACGCAGAGAAAAGAGCCGCAAACAGGCATTGGCAGCAGGCTTGCTTTTCAACCTCAGAGTGCTGGTGTTTTTCAAATACACCTCGCCGTTTTTACAGTTTATGGACAGGATTTTCAACTTCCCGTTCAAATATCCCGATGTCGCACTGCCGCTGGGGATATCGTTCTTCACCTTTCAAATCATCTCCTATTTGCTGGACACTTACCGGAAAGAAAATGAGCCGCAGAAAAATTTTTTCGACTTATCGCTCTACATCATGCTCTTTCCTCAGCTGGTCGCAGGTCCGATCGTAAAATATCACGATATCGCCAGTGCGCTGAAAGAACGCCACGTAACATGGGAAGATTACTCTTTCGGCATCCGGCGTTTCGTCTATGGACTGGGGAAGAAGGTTCTCATTGCCAACCAGATGGCATATCTTGCCGATGACATATTCCTGATTCCGGGGGATGTGTTGGACTGCAAAACCGCATGGATCGGCATTGTTGCCTATTCACTGCAAATATATTTCGACTTTTCCGGCTACTCCGACATGGCTATCGGGATCGGCAGAATGCTGGGCTTTTCATTCAAAGAGAACTTCGATCTGCCTTATATATCAAAGAGTGTGCAGGAGTTCTGGCGGCGGTGGCACATTTCGCTCTCCTCATGGTTCAAAGAGTACTTGTACATTCCGCTCGGCGGCAGCCGGGTCAGTGAAAAGCGGACATATTTCAACATAATGGTGGTCTTTGCCGCGACCGGCATCTGGCACGGCGCCGGACTGAACTTCATCATCTGGGGACTTTATTACGGAGTGCTGCTGATCCTTGAGCGGTGGAAGCTGAAAAAGTTTTTATCTCTCCCGGAACTGGGCTGGCTGGCGCGGATCTACACTCTTCTGGCAGTTATGACCGGCTGGGTATTTTTCCGGGCGGAAACACTGCCGGAGGCGTTGGCATACTGCCGGACGATGTTCACGTTCAATAACAATCCGGCTCTGCCGGTCCGGGATTTTCTCACACTTCCGTTGACGGTACTTATTATTGCGGCGGTGCTGTTGTCGGCTCCGGTTCCCGGATCGAAAATTTTTCAGGATGAAGCAGTGCGCGTCCGGGTGAAATGGTACGATTATCCGCTGCAGGCGGCTCTGCTTCTGGCATCACTGCTGCTGTTGGCTGGAAACACTTACAACCCCTTTATCTATTTCAGGTTCTGAATATGACAGAAAAGCGCAAACAGATCGTAACAACACTGATATTTTTTGCATTGCTGCTGTTGCCGCAGCCGGTTCAGTATCTGTTCAAAAGTGAACGCAGTACCGCGGCAGAAAACCGCAATCCCGCCCCCTTCCCGCGCACGTTCAAGTGGAGAAAAATCGCTCCTGAACTGGAAGAGTTTTACAATGACCGCATCCCGTTCCGCAGTCAGCTGCTCGGATATTGCGGAAACATACAAAAAGAGTTGTTTCCCTTTACTCTCGGAAGCGTGATCCCCGGAAAGAACGGTTTTTGTTTTTATGTGCCGCGCTCCCGGGAGAACACCTACCTGCAATACACAGGGAAACTCCATCTGCCATACTATGAATTGGAAAACAACCGCCGTTTTCTGGAAGAACTTCACCGGAAACTTTCTCAGAAAAACATTGATTTTCTGCTGGTGATCGCGCCGGACAAGATACAGATTTATCCCGAATATCTCCCGGAACGCCGCCGTGTACAACCGTCACCGTCAGCTCCGGCAGAGAAGTTCCGCCGCCATCTGGACAAAATGGCATCCCCTGTCCCGCGGCTCTTTTTGAAGAAGACACTTCTTGCCGGCAAGAAATTCAGCAACAATCTGTTTTACCGGGCGGACACCCACTGGAGCAGAGTTGGCGGTTATCTCGGTGCGCGGGAGATCATATCACATTTCACGCAGGGAAGAACCCCTCTGCCGAAAGCTGGAGAATTTATGATATGCTCCATGGGAGATGATTATGAACCTGACGACATGAAAAACCAGCTTCTTCACCGGGGAATGTTCCCAAAATACCGGGAGGGCATCCCGGTCGTTCCCCGATTCAAAGGAAAAGTCGAAACCGTTTCGCCCGGATATTTGCGGACCCGCAATCCGGAGGCTCCGGACAAACGGAAGCTGCTGTTGTACCGGGACAGTTTTACCATCAACATGATACCGTATCTCTCACATTATTTTGCGGAGGTGCATTACCTGTGGACGCATAAAGTCAATATGGCGCAGATCGAACAGATTTCGCCTGACGCGGTTATTTTGGAATATGTTTCCCGACTGCTGATAAAAATGCAGAATAAGCTGCGCTGAGAATATTGCTTTTTTCTTACGCCATGCTATATTAAGTCAAAGTATTTTTGCACGCAAGGGAGAAAAATTCATTATGGCAATCATTTTTGCATTCTGCTGTATATTCTGTTCAGCGATGAACGATTTTGTTTTCAAACTTTTTGCCCGCAAACCGCGTTCCCGGGGGTTGTTTGTTTTTATGATCGGTGTCGCATGGGCGGCGGCATCGTCGTTTCTTCCCGACCTGCGGGGAGCAAGCTGGAACACGACTATCCTCTGGGGCATCATCTCCGGACTCTTTTCCGTTATCGGCAATCTGCTGCTGATCGAAGCGATGGGCAAGCAGAGCGCGGGATTGTGTTCCACGATTTACCGGCTCAATCTGGCACTGGTGGTGCCGGGGGCATGGATACTCTTCAAAGAGCAGAACTCTCTTTTGCAGTGCATCGGTATTGCCGCCGCCTTTGCGGCAGTATTGTTCTTTCTGCCGGGGTCAAAGAATCCGAACAGCGACACTTCTCCGCGCGATGCGAAACTTGGCCTTATTCTGGTCATAATCGCGGCGATCCTCCGCGCGGGGATGGGATTGGCCTACAAGTACGGCTTCAATCTGGGAGCTTCGGCAAACGGGGTCAATCTGGTCAACGCTTTCTGCTGGATAGCGGGGGGACCGGTTTATTATTTTCTCCGGGAAAGAAATTTGCCGGAACTTGGTGCTTTCAGCAAGAAACTTACAGGCTACGGCATTTTATCCGGCATATTCGTCTTCGGTATCGTATTTTTCATGGCGCACTCAGTGCGGCTGGGCAATGCCAGTATCGTATTGCCGATCATGCAGATGAGCTTTGTTGTCACATTTATTCTGAGTGCAGTGTTTCTCAAAGAGAAGCTCACTCTTTATAAGTTTATCGCATTGAGCTGCGGTGCAGCAGCTTTGTTGTGTTTGAGTATCAAATAAAATTTAAATATTCCAGGGAGGATTTTCTATGTTAGCTGAAATCAAGTGCGGAAAGATCACCGTCGGTTTTCCGGCGGAGTGCGGAGGTCTTCCGGGTTTTGTAAGTGCGACAGAAGGCGACGGCAGAGAGACCGTTTTCTTCCGGAGCAACGACTGGATACTGGAAGCGGAACTGGATACCGGTGCCGTTTTGCGCCCATTTGCCTCTGAGAAAAATCTCCGTATCTATGACGATGACGAGGACGGAGCCACCCATGTGGATTTTATCAACGTCACCTTTAAAGATCAAACCGGCAAAGAGTATCCGGAATATCTGCTCACTCTGCGCCACGAATTTTACAATGACGGCGTGGCGTTCACCAACATGATCTTCTTCGTGCGGGACATCCACGGAGCCAACATCGTCCGCTTTGAACTCAAAGCCAAACCGGATTTCTCCAGCTTCGACGATTTGCGCTGGAGCTTCCGTCAGCGTCCGGCGGTGGTGGATGGAACATTGATCACCGCTCAGACGGAACGTTTCATCGAACCCGGCAGCGACCGGGATTTCCACGCGCTGCTGCCGATGGCGAACTTCAATCTCACCCGGGAATTTGCCCCGCAGCTCTATCTGGAACTCTTTATGGAAGGACACGGCACCCTCTCCAATAAACGCGAAGACGGCGTAAGTTCCATCCGCTGGAACGGACTTTCTCCGGAACTCTCCTGGAAGATGCAGAAAGGCCCCTTCGCCCGTCCCATCATCAATCAGGTGCGCAACCAGTGGGGCTGGGCGATCAAACCGGCGATCACCGAACGCGCTCAGCCGCCGATGCGGATGTACCACTACTTTGACAACTATGAACGTTACCCCTCTGACGAAACCATCGCCGCCGTTATCGCCTCCAAGTGCGATGTCTTCGTCATGCACGAAAACTGGCGCATGGATACCCAGAACGATGGTGTTCCGCTCGAACCGGAAGCCTTTGAAAAACTCCGGGATGCCCTCCATGCGGCAAATATCCGTCTTGCCGTCTATATGCGCGGCTGGGAGGAATCCATCGTCATGCGCAACGCTTCCTGGTTCAAACATCTGCTCAAATACAACTTCGACGGATTGTACATGGACTACGGCAGCCCCTACGGACACAGCCTGCAGCCGACAGAACACTACTGCGGCGGGCGGATACCGTTCCATAAATACTACCATGTCATGCGCCGTCTCCGTCAGCAAGTTGGACCGGATGGCGTGTTTTACTCGCACACCGGACCGTCGTTCAGCGCGGTTTCCATGGGCTTCATGAGCGGCTACGTCTCCGGTGAAGGTGAACGCGGTCTGCTTATCCGCGGCCGCCGGGAATATGATTATTACAGCATGTCCGTGCAGGGTGTCGGAACCTTGTGGAGTGCCGCATTCCCCGAATACGCCTCCCCGGAGATCGTACCTTTCATCGCCGTCAGCGGTCAGTATCCGCACAACAACCTCGGAGAACAGTTCCTCACCAGCAGTCTGGTCCATCCCCGGGTGCCGGGCATCAACGACCAGAGCTTCATTCCGATCTGGAAGTTGTGGAGCATCATCCGCAACGAACGGGATCTCCGTATCGTCAACGATTACAACAGCAGCGATGTCTTTGCGAAAAACAAAGATGACGGTCACTGCATCTATATCAGCCGCAGCGGCAATCTGGCTCTGGCGATCTTTTCCAACTTCAAGAATGAGACCAGAGATGTCGATACTACCATCAATTTCGTCAGAGCGAATATGGATATTGCCGGATACAACGTCAACATATTACTCAACGGCGGAGCCGAAGCCAGTGCCATCCTGCCGGAAAAACTCACCCTTGCCCCCTACGGTGTCTGCGGAATACTCTTCACCGCCCCGCAGCTGGATGCCGCGACCGTGATGAGAGATTACCTCGCGCCGGAACCGCCGCTTTCCGGATCGGGCAGAAAATATCTCGCCCGCGTTGCCGAACAGAAGAAACTCCGCGAAGAACCCAAAAACTGGGAAAAAACCTATTTGCAGATCGAGATCCCGGAAATCTCCCCCACCCCCTATGAAGATTCGATGACCGTCGACCTTTACAACAACTCCTTCCAGTTGGGTATCATCGCTGATGACGGCAGCTTCAAACCGCTGTGCTGGATCGACCGCAACGGGGTCAACGCGGAGCATGACGGCAAGCAGAATCTGTTTGCCGGTGTCAAGTCCCCGGTCATCTGTCTGAACGACTTCAACTTGAAAGGCAAAGTCAAACTTGCCGTATACAGCACCCACGCCAGCGGAGATATGCCGTTTTACAGCTTCTGCTACCTCAATATTTCCGGCAATGCCGACGGCAGTGATGCGTACCGCCTGGAGTTCCTCAACGATTTGGAACCGGATCGGGCGTATATCAAATTTTATTGCAATTTTCCGGAGTAACAATGAGAACAGTTCCATTTGATGATGTTGTGCAAACAGTTCGCGCCATGTGCGGCAAAGCAGCCTGTCTGCTGCCGCCGGACGTGCTGGAAGCGTTGAAAAAAGGCAGTTTAACGGAAAGTTCTGCGCTGGGTAAGGCGTTTTTCCAACAGTATCTGGAAAATGCTTCCATCGCGGAAAACGAAAATATGCCGTTGTGTCAGGATACCGGTTTTGCCGTTTACTTCGTGGAGATGGGAACCGGTGTCAAACTGGATTCCGGAACCATCGAAGAGGCTCTCAACGAAGGGACCCGGCTGGGATACAAGGATTTCTATTTGCGTAAATCCATCGTTGCCGACCCGCTGTTCGACCGCAAGAACACCACGACCAACACGCCGTGCATCCTCCATTTGCAGAGTGTTCCCGGAGACAAGATCAAAATCACCCTCGCCCCCAAAGGCGGCGGTTCGGAGAATATGAGCGCGCTGAAGATGCTCAAACCCTCCGAAGGCAGAGACGGCGTGGTCAAATTTGTCGTTGACAGCGTGGTGAATGCCGGCGGAAACCCCTGCCCTCCCACCGTTATCGGAGTCGGCATCGGCGGCACGATGGAACATGCGGCATATCTTGCCAAAAAAGCGTTGCTCCGCCCGGTGGGAACACCGTCAACGGATCCGCGTTACGCAGAACTTGAAGCTGAAATCCTGGAGAAGGTCAACGCTTCCGGTGTCGGTCCTCAAGGCCTGGGCGGAAATGTGACCAGTTTGAGCTGTCACATCGAATTTTTCCCCTGCCATCTGGCAAGTTTGCCGGTCGCAGTGAACTTGAACTGCCACGCGGCACGTCATGCGGAGGTGGAAATATGAGCGAAGTGAAAAATTTGACTGCCCCGCTTTCAGAAGCGGATGTCCGCGATCTGCACGCCGGAGACATCATCATCCTCTCCGGAACCATCTACACCGGACGCGATGCCGCGCACAAGCGGTTGTGTTCTCTGCTGGATGAAAACCGGGAGCTGCCGGTCGATCTTGATGGTCAGATGATCTACTTTGTCGGTCCCTGCCCGGCACCGCCGGGACGGGTCATCGGTTCCGCAGGTCCCACCACCAGCGGCCGCATGGATGCCTACTCCCCGCGCCTGATAAAAGAGTGCCGTCTGCGCGGCATGATCGGCAAGGGAGACCGCAATCAGGCGGTGAAAGATGCCATGCGGGAGTATGGAGCAGTCTACTTTGCCGCCACCGGCGGTGCCGGTGCGCTGATCGCCAAAAGTATCGTCAACGCGGAAGTCGTTGCCTTTGACGATCTGGGACCGGAAGCGATCTACCGTCTGGAAGTAAAAGAACTTCCGTTGGTCGTTGCCATCGACTCCCACGGCAAAACTCTTTATTAAGTCATACTTTACAACGTCCGGAGGAACGGCTGTCCGGAGGTTTGAAGAACGGCTTTACTTCATGAAGATCAATAATAAAATCATCGGATTCACCGCCGCGGCTCTGGCGGCAAGTTCCTATGGAACCAGTCCGCTCTTTGCCATACCGCTGTTGAAAAACGGGGTCACGCCGCCTGCGATGCTGGTCTACCGTTTCGTCATCGGTGCGCTGCTGCTGGCGGTGGTGATGAAGATGAAGAAGCAGAATTTTTCCCTGAACAAAATCCAAATTCTCTGGATATGTGTGCAGGGAGGATTTTTAGGAACAAGCTCGCTGACGATGTTTTCCAGTTTTCAATATCTGGACGGCGGGCTGGTCGCCACGCTGCTCTTCGTCTATCCGGCAATGACGGCACTGCTGATGGCAGCATTCTTCCGCGAAAAGCTGACCGCTGCCACCATCAGCGGACTTGCCGCAGCGATGGCGGGAGTATTTTTGCTGGAACATGGCAGTACCGATGGTAAAGTCACGGCTTTCGGATTGTTTCTGGTGACAGCATCGGCTCTGACTTACGCGCTCTATATCATCACCATCAAACAAACGCCGTTGCGGGAACTTCCGGCAGAAAAGCTGACCTTTTATTCCCTGCTGGCATCTCTGCCACTGCAGTTGGCATTTTTACGGGGCGGCGCGGATATCCCTCTGCTGCCCAATGCCCTCTCCTGGGGCTGTGCAGTGGGGCTGGCACTCCTGTCCTGCGTACTGTCATTTGTGATGACGGCGGTTGCGGTAAAATATGTCGGTCCTACGGCGACGTCGATCTTCGGAGCGTTGGAGCCGGTGACCGCCATCATCATCGGATGTACCGTTTTTGCCGAACGCTTTTCCGGCATCCAGTCCATCGGGATACTGCTTATTCTCGCATCGGTGATGATAATCATTTCCGGACAAAGAAAAAAGCCCGCCCCCGCGCTGCCTGCGGCGGTAAATGCCGCCGGAAGTCAGAATTTTTTCAAAAAATGAGCCGGCAAGGAATAATTTGTCTTGATTAACCGGAATTGAGAGGATATATTAATCATAAACATTTTTTGTAACCCAAGGTAATTTCAACAATAATAAGGAAGAAAGTATGTTACCGAAAGTATGGAACGCAGAATTGCCCCCCTTCCCGCGTGAAGGACTCAACCACCTCCTTCCCTCCGAAAATTGTCAGGTCACCATGCTGATGCGCAAAGAAGCAGCTAAACTTGCCCGCCTTGCCCAGCTCGACCTCACCGATGTCACCATGGATTCGCTGAAGAAATTCCAGCGCAATCTCCGTGCCAAACTCTGGGAGAAAATGGGCGCAAAGTATGATCCCTCACTCCCGCTCGATGTGACCGAATACGGAACCATCGACATGGACGATCACACCATCACCCGCTTGATCTATCAGAGCCGTCCCGGTCTCTATGTCACCGCACTGCTCTACCGCCCCAAAAACGGCAACGGTCCCTTCCCCGGCGCGATCCACGTCCACGGTCACCACGCCGACGGCAACCTTGCGGTGCTGGTGCAGAAAACCGTCACGGCGTTGGTCAAGCGCGGCTTTGTCTGCTTGAGCATCGATGCTTTCGGTGTTTTTGAACGTGCATCCAAGTATATGGAAAAAGAGTACCACGGCGGATTCCTCGGTTCATCCCTCTTCAACATCGGCGAAACGCTGATGGGTGCGCAGCTGGTCGACAATATGCGCGGTATGGACTTGATGTGTTCTCTGCCCTATGTTGACAAGAAACGTATCGGCGTCACCGGAGCTTCCGGCGGCGGCAACCAGACCATGTGGCTGGCGGCGATGGATACCCGCGTGGCGGCTGCCATGCCGGTGGTCAGTGTCGGTTCCTTTGAATCTTATGTCACCGGTGTCAACTGCGTGTGCGAACAGCTTCCGGACGGTTTGACCTTCACGGAAGAGACCGGCGTTCTGGCTTTGATCGCTCCGCGTCCGCTGCGTATCGGCAATGCGTATTACGATGTCAACCCCACCTTCGGCGTGGAAGAGATGCTCAAGACCCACCGTCAGGTGGAAAAAGTTTACCGGGCATTGGGTTATGCGGACAACCTCGCCTACACGGTTTCTCCGCACGTCCACGGTTTCCATCCCGCCATGCGCGAAGCGATGCTCGGCTGGTTTGAATGTCACCTCAAAGGCAATGGTACCGGCGGAACTTTCGATGCTCCGGAATATGATACGCTCGACTACGATGTGTTGAAAATGTTCCAGGACGGTGTGCGTTCCCCCAAAGTCCGTACCACCGAAGAGCACTGCAAACTGGTCGGTACCGAATTGCGTAACGCGATGCTCAACACCGCGAGCTTCAATGCTGCCGCCAAGCGGCGCGAACTTGCCAAGCTCCTCCGTCTGCGCCAGCTGCCCTCCGGCAAACTGAAAAAGTTCGGCACTGTTGACGGTTATGAACGTTACGCGCTGGATATCGACGATCACTTGATCCCGTTCCTGGTCAAAGCCGGAAGTGCCAAAGGCAAATTCCGCTTGCTCCTCCATCCGGAAGGCAAAGGTTCTCTCACCGATGCTGAGATCGCGGAAGCCGCAGCCGATGGTTCCACTCTCGTCATCTGCGACCTCTTCGGTGAAGGCGAAACCGCCCAGCCGAACGTCATCCTCGGTATCCGTTCACAGCTGATGCGCCAGTTGTTGTGGATCGGCCGCTCGGTCCCCGGCGAATGGCTCTTCGATATCTTCGCGCTGCTCAAAGTCATCAAAAAAGATTTCAAAGCGGCTTCCATCGACATCAAGGGATACCGTGAAGCCGGTGCCTGCGCCGCCTTTGCCGCTGCGCTGAAACCGGGCGAATTCACCGTTGAAGCGGTCGATGCTCCGACGACGATGCTCTTCAGCCGCGGCGAAGGAGTCAACTTCTTCGGCGTTGCGTTCAAGCCCAAAGCCACCGGCTGCCTCTACTCCCAGATGCTGGCGACTCCCAACTTCCTCAAGTGGGGCGACATCTCTCTGGTGGCGGCACTGGCAAACGGAGCGGTCAAATACACCTCTCCGCGCGCGTATGACGGTGCGCTGCTGAGCGACTCGCAGATTGCTGACTTCAACGCTGAAGTTGCGGCACTTGCCAAAAAGCTCTCCTGAGCAGGATAAAGTTCCGGACTCCCGGTATTGAAAAATATCGGGAGTTTTTTCATTTCCTGTAAAAATCTCTACTGCGGCGGATTTTTTGATAAAACATTGACAAAACACGCAACACATGATATATTTTATATGTGACAATCAGGAGTTGCCACAAATTTATATATCGAAGTTTTACAAGATCCGGGACATAAAAAATGAAAAAGCTGCTCTCTATCACAGTGTTGCTGACATTGACAACAACACTTCATGCGTGGAACTATCAGGTCAACGGTTCAACCAATATACCGGGAAAAAGCAACACCCGCATTTACCGCAACAGAAACGGTTCTCCTGCCGGACGTTCCCGCATCCATGGCGATACGACTTACCATTATGAAGGCAATGGCGGACCTGCCGGACGTTCCAAGACCCGCGGCAACACCACCTATCACTACAACCGCAACGGAACTCCTGCCGGTCGTTCCCGCAAGCAGGGTAATATCACTTACCACTACCAGGCCAATGGTCAACCTGCCGGACGTTCCCAGACCCGCGGCAATATCACCCATCACTACAACAGCGACGGTTCTATCTCCGGACGGTCTGTCCGTTCCGGAGATGTGGTTTATCACTACGATAGCAAAGGCAAACTTATCGGCACTACCAGAGAGTGACAATATCTTACCGGTAGCGGCAAAAGAAAGGGGCTGTTGCAAAACATAAGATTTAGCGACAGCCTCGTTGTTATACCCAAAATACTTATTCAATCATGATTCTCTGCATTCCTCAATAAATATCTTTGAGGAGTGCGATACCTCGGGTATGAAGTGTGTCTATTGGC
>JAFVZN010000086.1 GCA_017508135.1 Lentisphaeria bacterium
CTTGCTTGCTTGCTTGCTCTTGTCGCGGCGTAGAGTCGCTCAGTGACCGGAACCGGATACTTGTACTGATTGCTCATATCAAGCGACATATCAGTCAAAACAATACTCATTTGAAGCCAACACCATCTAAAAAAAACCACACGAATACTGTAAATATATCACAATTTTTTTTAAATACAAACACAAAACAGTGATTTTTTCAAAAAAAACACAATTTCAGATAATATATTCGCATATTTCAGTATCCGCATCCGCAAAAACAGCAATCATATGCAATACTGAGGTAATTTTTCAGCGGAATAATATTTTATATGCTCCGGTTTGAAACTCTATTGTTTCTATGCTATATTAAGCAAAATATGTTTTTTTGCAACTCAAGGTATTTTGTATTATGTTATCCGGATTTTTCTCTTTCTGGAAGAGCAAAGGTATTTCGCTGGCTATCGCGTGGAGTTTCAATCAGCTTGCTTACGCGATCGTTTATCCTTTTGTCCCCATCTATCTCAGTCAGGAACGGGGATTGCCATACACTCAAGTCAGTTTGCTCTTTCCCCTGTTGGGACTGGCGGTGATACTCGCCCCCATCCCCTGCGGCTGGCTGACGGACCGTTTCGGCAACTCTTTGATGATGCTTGCAGGTCAGCTTTTGCGGGGAGCAGTCTTCTTCTTTTTGGCGTTCTGTGTCTACATTCAGGCTTCGTTCTGGGTCTTTGTCGCAGCTTTGATGTTCAATACGGCGGTGGGAGTAGCATTTCAAGTCGGTTCCGATGCCTATCTGGTGGATATTTCCACTACGGATGAACGCCCCGGATATTACAGTAAGATCCGTATCGGTTACAATGTCGGCTGGGCGGTGGGACCGATGCTGGGAGCTTTCTTTTCCAAAACTCCGTTCTGGGTCTTTTTTCTTATGACCGGAGTGCTGTGCATTTTCGGCACTGTTCACACCTATTTCACTTGCTGCCGGGGGCGGGAACTTCTTTCTGCCCGTGTCCGGGAGGAAAAAAGCAGTGCTGCTTCTCAGGGGGTGATGAAAGACATTTTCTGCAACAAACGTTTTATTTTGCTCATGCTGGGTAATTTGTTCCTGATGCTTCTGGCATCCCAGCTTTATTCCACGCTTTCCATTTACTCAACTTCCGTGGTCGGAATTTCCCGTAAAGCTCTCGGTTCCATCTACTCCCTCAACGGAACCATGGTTCTGCTGCTCCAAATCCCGCTGGTCGCCTTGCTCAAACGGATAAAAATGCCCATTATGATGCAGTTGATCGCCGGAACATTGCTCTACACAGCCGGATACTTCCAACTCGGATTCGCAGGCGGTGCTATCGCCATTGCCATTGCGGTAGCAGTGGTAACGCTTGGAGAAATAGTGGTCCAACCGGCTCTTTATACGGCGACTTCCAGTGAAACCAACTCCGGCAATGCCGGACGGATGATGTCGGTTTCCTCCTTTATGCGCGGAATAGGATATTCGCTCGGCCCCTGGATCGGGGCTCAGCTTTACGCCAGAACCTCCTCTGTGATGTTGTGGGGAATACTCAGTTGTTTCACCGTGATTTCAGCGGCGGCATTTTTCGCTGCCGGAGAAAAAAGGGGTGTGAACAATGATTTTTGTCAATAAGGAAAAGTGTCTCCACTGCAACAGCGGCATCTCCGATTGTCCGGAGGAAATATTGTCCGCAGCCGCCAATGGAGTGCCGTTCATGCCGCCCGAACTATGTAGGGGCGGTAATATCGCTTGCTCCCGCGAGGTTACCGCCTATGAGCCGGGCTGGAGGGTGTGTCGCCTGACGGCGACCATGGTAGTGGGTGAGTATGTTTTTCGGCGCGGGCGAGCCGGGCTTTAAGTTGGTGAACGCATTGCCGGCTTGCAGCGCGCCTCCCCGGCGCGCTCCGGCACAGCGGGGTCAACGGCTCAAAAATATCTGCGGAAGGCTTCGCAGATATCCTTGATGGGGGCGTTGGCACGCATGGGGATCACTTCGCTCTGGATAACTTTCAACCGCGGAGATTGCTGTAATAGTTTGCTGATATGCTCCCAGTCGATGTTTCCGCAGCCAAGATTAAAATGCTGGTCGGTAACTCCGTTATTGTCGTGGATGTGGCAGTTGACAACGTGCGGCAGCATCTTTTCCAGAATTTTATCATCCCAGCGCGGTTCCATATCTTTCCAGGTCTTGTACGGATTGGATTCGGGGTTGTTGCGGCCTTTGTCCATCAAATTCGCGTGTCCGGCATCGTAACAGAATCCGAGTGCATCGGTGGGGAAGGCTTTTTTGATTTCCCAGATATTCTCCGGTGTATTGATCCTTGACCAGATATTTTCGATACAGATGGTGATCCCGAGCTTTTCCGCCATCGGGAGCAGTTCGTCCAGTGAACGTTTTATCGCGTCAGTCTGTTCTTCGAGCGTGTATTCAGGGTAAGTATTTTCATTACCGAGATGTATGGTTATCGTGTCGACACCCATGGAGTTGATGACTTGAAGCTGCAGCTTGTGGCGCAGCAGCATTTCCGGGCGGGCTTCCGGCACGGGGCAGTTGAGGTCAAGGTATTTCCCGAAAACGGCATGGGAGTCCATAAAGGTCAATCCCGCCGCTTCCATCTCTTTCATCATGATCTCTTTGAAATTCAAATTGCCGAGGATTTTTCTCAACAGGGTATCCGTCAGAACCAGATGTTTTGCGCCGTTTGCCGCAAATTCATTCATAACGTACGCACGGGTTTTGTCGTCAAGGGTGTCGAAGTCGAAAAGAAATGTTACCGGAATGCTGCTCATATTATCAATCCTTTTTTGCTGAACTGTTGCATCGTTTCATTTAATATATCCCGCCAATGAAAAAATACAAGATGATTTATTTGTATTTTCCTTCTCTTCACTGTATATTAAACCGGTAAACAGATCCAACGACCAAACGATTGAATGATTTTAAAATGAAACTTGATTTCCGCATTGAATGGGGATACCAGATACTCTACTCCCGCCGCCTTTATCATCCGGTCTACTGCTGGGATGGTTCGCTTGATTGTGACCATGGTTCGATTGAAAAGTTGAGCCTTTACCACTATCCGCGTTCGATTTCAGGTCCGGTCAATTCTCCGGTGTTCACGCCGTTGACCGGCAACACCTGGCAGGAGAGCACCCGGAGGGGGATATCCGGATTGCATGTGGAGTCTGACGTTGATGACGATGCGGTGTTCCATCTCCGGACGGCAAGCGGAGATTTTTCTTTTTCCGCTTCTGAAATCATTGCTTGCGGCAGAAAAGTTTTCAATGTCGGCCCCAAGTACGGTAATTGTCATGTAAGTGTTATCCGGGATGGTTTTATCTGGTTCCGTCCGGAACTGCGGGCAGGGGAGGTCGCTGTGGACGGAGCGGACTTGGATCTGCCTCAGCACCATTGGATGCGTATGCAAAGTTCCTGGCTGGCTCCGGGAACTTCGGTGAAATTCCGGGCAGCATTGAGCAAAAGCGGAACGCAGATATTTCATTTGCTTGCCATGGCGGCGCAATATTTTGATCCTGAAACAGAAAATCAGGTCAATGCGGCGTTCCCGCTGATATTGAAGTGTGACGGTGTTGAAGTTGCCCGTTTCAAACACTATTTCCGCCGTCATGCGCGGGTCCAGCTTCTGGAAGATGTCTGGGCGCGCTTTTCTGCCGGTGCCGGAACTCACGAATTTGAGCTGACCAACGGCAATGCTGAGTTTCAACTGCTTATCAACCGGATGACGATATTTCCTTCTGCGGCTCCCGCTGAAGAACTGGTGGTTCCGGCGTGGGCGGTGACCGGAGAGAAACTTTTCGGCAGGATACACACGGCTGAAGCTCACACCTGCCGGGTGCAGTTTGAAGAAAATACCCTCGAACTGGAACTGCATCCCGGTTGGAACGAATTTCCCTTCGTTCTGGAACGTCCCGGGCGGAATGTCGAATTTGTCACCGATACCGGTTTGCGCGCAGTTATCGCGTGTGTTCAACAGCTGCCTGCGGAAAAAATGCCGTTGATGGTCGGTGCTGATCTGACCTCAGTTCCTCACGATGACAGCGGCGAACTGGATTGGCTTCTTGATTATATGAACCGTACCCGCATGGGCAATCTTATCGTTATCCGCAACTTTATAACCCGCCATTTTTCCGGCGGTGAAAAATTGCCCGTGGACGATGAGCTGTTGGAAAAGTGGGGAAAATATTGCCGCGAACACAAAATTTATGTGGAGGCGGTCACCGATTTTCAAAGCGGTGCGCTTGTCCGTGCGGCAGGAGAGATGATGCATTCTGCCGGAAATCATGAGTTGACCGGCGCGGTATATGCCTTTGACCCGGACCATGAAAAGCGTCCGGCTTCGATGAAAGAAGCGTGTGAAAATTATCTCGCTTTTCTCCGGGGGAAGGCCGGGGAAATCAAACGTTCTGTTCCGCGGGCCGGACTGGGCGATGCCTCCGGCGGACAGCGGTATTGTTATCTTGCCGGGATCGACTTTATCCGGGCGGAGACGATGGTTCCCAATACGATGCATATTTGTTCACTTGCCCGGACGGCAAGCGAAGCTCTTTCCAATGGAGAATGGGGGGTGCATATAGCTACTCAGCACGCGATGCAGCCGTTTTTTTCCAATCAGCTCGGCTTGTTTTTTCTGTCGCTCTATCAGCCTTATCTTATGGGAGCGAATATGTTTTATGAAGAGGACAGTTTGTTTTTGATGTGGAAAGAGGAACGTCAGTGCTGGGACGATGCTTTGACCAGAGGTAAACGGGAACTGCTCCGGAAGTTTTACCGTTTTGCCTCCACCCATCCCCGGCAGGGAAAAACGGTTCGCCCGATCGCTTTTCTTGAAGGGCGTTATGCGGCACCGTTCAACGGCTTTGTCTGCGATTATGAGCAGGACCCCGGTTATTCGGTCTGGGGAAAGTTCGGCAGAAAATCTCCGGAATGGGGACATAATCAGGTCGAAAAGTGCCGTCATCTGCTCGACGTTCTCATGCCCGGATGTCTGACTCATCCGTTGCGGCAGAAATTTGATAAACAGCGGCACTTCTTCTGCGGCACGCCTTACGGCGACTTCGACGAAGTGCCCATTGAAGCGGACGGCAAATTTTTGAACCGTTACCAATTGCTGCTCAACTTCGGCTGGAACACGCTTATTGAAGAGGATTATGAAAAACTCTGCAACTTTGTGAAAGAGGGGGGAACGCTCTTCTCCGGTCTGCCGCAGTTCGGCACTCAGGAAAAGCGGGATATTTCCGATTTCCGGCTCTTCCGGCAGGGTGATCTGTCGGAGCTGTGCGGTGTGCGGGTTTACGGCGCGGCGCAGCAGGAATACTGCGGTCAGTGGAACGGCAGGGAGCGGGCTCTGGTTCCGGAGGTCGGATTGAGTGCGGCTCCGAGCTTCTATCCGGGCGAGGATGGCGAGTGCAGACTTGCCGCCATTGAACTTGCCGGAGCGGAAGTCGTCGCCTGGGATGCGGCAAGCGGAATGCCGCTGCTGACCTGTTTCCGGTATGGGAAAGGAAAAGTTTATCTGCTTACCGCGTGGGCATATCCGGGGCATGAAAAGCTCCAAACGTTCACCGCCTCATATCTGGCATATCTTGCCGGAAAGAACCGTCCCCGCTGTTTTGTGGACGACCCCTCCCGCGAGGTGTTCTGGAGTGTGCGGTATTTTGATGATGACGGCAGATGCGGTATGCTTTCTCTGCTCAACACCGATTGGGCGGAAGCTGGAAATTGCAAAAAAGTGGTGATACACTCCGGTTGCGTGAGTTTTGAACACGAGGTCGTGGAGCGGAAGTTGTCCAACTTCACCGTCGCCGGTGAAACGGTTATGGAGTATGATGCGGAAATTTTTGTGGAGTTCCGGGGCATTTCCGGAGATGAAGCGCATTTTGTGATCCATGCGCCGCAGGAGGAGACGGAGGTGGTTTGGCATCGTCCGGATGGCTGCCGCCGGGAGCGTTTCCGGATACCGCCTGCCGGATATGGATTAAAGATACCGTTGAGCTGTTGAAATTGCGTTGAAGCGACTTGAAAATCTCTGATTTTGTGATATATTTTCCCCCGGAAAAGAAAATGATCAGGAAATATAAAAACAGATGGACCGTCAGCAAATTTTGGATTCTTTGAACCCGGCGCAGGCTTCTGCCGCCGGAACCCATCAGGGACCGGTGCTGGTACTCGCCGGAGCCGGTACCGGCAAGACCCGGGTTATCACCTATCGTATCGCCTGTATGCTGGCGGATGGTATCCTGCCGGAGCAGATACTCGGTTTGACCTTTACCAACAAGGCGGCGCGGGAGATGCGGGAGCGTCTGGCGCAGCTGGTTTCCGAACGGGAGGCGAAGGCGGTCACGCTGGGAACATTCCACAGTTTTTGTATTTCGATACTGAGAAAGTATATTGGCAAACTCGGGTTTATCGGCGGATTTTCGGTTGCGGACGAATCCGATCAGCAGGGCATCTTCAAACAGGCACTCGGTGAGTGCGGATGCAATTATGAAGGATTTCCGGCGGCGAAAGCGTTCGCAGTCATAAGCAATTGGAAGAACCATCTTAAAACTCCGGAGAGTGCTCTCAGCTCCGCCGAAAACGATTTTGAAGCCACTGTCGCGCATGTTTATGAAAAGTACCGCGATCTTATGGAGACTCAGAATCTTATCGACTTTGACGATATGCTGCTCCTGGTGTGGCGGCTTTTTACCGAATATCCCGATGTGCTGGCACTTTACCGGGAGCGGTTCCAATATCTGCTGGTGGATGAGTATCAGGATACCAACGCGGCGCAGTTCGCACTGGTGAAGATGCTCGCCGGAGAAAAATGCAATTTGTGCGTGGTCGGCGACGATGACCAGAGTATATACTCCTGGCGCGGTGCGGATGTCGGAAATATTCTGGATTTTCCGCAGATATTCCCCGGAACGAAAGTGGTCAAGCTGGAACAGAATTACCGTTCGCAACCGGCGATCCTTCATGCGGCGAACGCCATTATCGGCACCGGCAGCCGCCGCCACGACAAGAAGCTGTGGAGCGCATTCGCGGAAGGCGGCAAACCCAAAATGTCAGTCCTCGACCGGGATGAGAATGAGGCATCGTTCATCGCCGATCTGATCGCCGCCCGCAAAGGGGAACGTCCGGAGCTCAAGTACCGCGACTTTGCCGTGCTTTACCGTTCCAACCAGTTGTCGCGGCAGTTGGAACAGTCATTGCGTATCGCCGGTATCCCATACCGTCTGGTCGGCGGTCAGCAGTTTTATGCCCGCCGGGAGATCAAGGATGCCGTGGCGTATTTGAAGCTGCTCTGCAATCCCCGGGATGACCAGAGTTTACTGCGGATATTGACTGCACCTCCGCGCGGTATCGGTCCCAAAGCGGTAACGGAGTTGAAACGGCGGCGGGCGGAACAGCATATTCCGATGTTCATGTCGCTGAAAGATGAAGGATTCATCTCGTCACTGAGCAGTAAAGCTCAGGCGGAACTGCGTTCCATGCTCAAGGCGTTTGCCGATGCGGAACGGGAGTTCGCCGAAGCGGGAAATCTGACCGGGAAAGCGATACGTTTTCTCGATGCCGCAGGTTACTCCGGCGGCTTGCAGAAGATCTACAAGGATATCAAAGATACGGAAAAACGGCGGGATAACGTCAACGAATTTATCAACGCCATCGCCCAGTTTGAAAGCAAGCGGGAAACTCCGCCGAAACTGGCTGAGTATCTGGAGTCATTCGCTCTGCTGGAAGAAAATGACAAGGTCGAAGAAAATGCTCCGGACGATGATGCTGTTACCTTGTCCTCCATCCATGCCTCCAAAGGCTTGGAGTATCCGGTCGTATTCATCATCGCTATGGAACGGGGGATATTTCCCCATGAGCGGGCGTTGGAGGAGAATGGTTACGAAGAGGAACTCCGGCTGTTTTACGTTGCCGTCACCCGGGCGAAAGAGGAGTTGTATCTGACCCGGGCGCGTACCCGGTTGAACCGGGGAATGGTGCGTCCGGCACTGCCGTCGCCGTTTCTGGAACTGCTCGGACCGGAGGTGGCTGAAGCTGTGGAGGCGGAATCGTTGATAAGTTCCGCTGATGATGATGCCATGCGGCGGGCGTTTGAAGAGTGTATCCGGTTGATGAATGAATGAGTAGAGTTCCGCTGATGCGGATGTGGTTTGAAAAATAAATTTGTGAAAGGAAGATTTTCTATGAAAACAAAACTTTTTCTGCTTGCCGTTCTGTTCGGTGCCGGAAGTGTTATCTGCGCTGCTCCGCCCCGCAAAGATGATAAGCGTCCTGCTCCCGGCAAGTCTGTTCCGGCAAAACCTGCTCCGGCAAAACCCGCTCCGGCAAGACCCGCTCCGGCAAGACCCGCTCCGGTTCCGCCGCCGGCAGTCCGTCCGGTCCCGCCGCCTGCCAAACCGGTGGTCGTTTATCAGCCGCGCCGCAACACCTACACTATTCAGTTGAATCTGCACAACGGGATCCTCTTTGAACAGCGGATCATCGGAATGGAAGAGTTGCGCGGCAAGATCCGTATGGTCAGCAATGACCGTCCGCGTCCCTTTATCGTGATCCGGGTCGCGTATGGGGTTCCGGAATCCCGTCTCCAGCACGCTCTGAAATTGCTGCGTCAGGCGGGCTTCCATGATGTCAAAGTTGAACGGCTGCCTATGGTTCGGAAGGCTCCCGTGGTTCCGCGCAAACCGGCACCGCGCATGAAGCGTCCTGCCCGGTAAGATATATACTTTCCGCTGTCAGAGATGACGGCGGATTTTTTTTGCCCGGATATTGTAAACGGATACCATGAAAAATAAATTTTATCATTGTAAAATCGCCGGAGAAGGGTTATATTATATGAACTTACTGAAATAATATCAAGGATCATAAGATGAGCAGCACAAATCTTCCGGAACTTCCCGGAAAAAAAGTTTGTTCCGGCAACTATTGGATCGTGAATCTGGTTTGCCTCTGGTTTTCGCAAATTCTGGTGATGGCGGGATTTTCCGCGCTGATACCTTTTATTCCGTTGTTCATCACGCAGGAGCTGGGGATCACTGATAAGACTCAGGTCGGTGTGGCGGTGTCACTGTTCAACTTTTTCGGAAGTCTTGCTTACGCGATATTCTGTCCGATCTGGGGCAAACTTTCCGACCGTTTCGGCGTTAAACCGATGCTGCTCCGGGGAACGTTTGTCACCTGTTTTATCTTTCCGCTTATGGGATATTGCCGGGGAATAGAAAAGTTCTTACACGGTTGGTTCCCCTGGATATCGGCGGTCGGTATACTGATCTTTCTCCGCTTCCTTTCTGCGGCGTGTGCCGGAACTACGGCGGCATCCCAGGTGATGATCGTCCGTACCGTTCCCGATGAACGGCAGGGGTTTGCTCTCGGTTCGCTGACGACAAGCTACTGGGGAGGCGCAATGCTGGGAAATGTGGTCGGCGGACTTATCATCGGCAAGTACGGTTATCTGGCTTCGTTCTGGTTTTGTGGAATACTCTATCTGCTGGCAGGAATTTCGATCCTGTTCACCCGGGATAATCCCGTGCGGCTGAAACCGGTCGCCTCCCGGGTGAAAGAGAAGGGAATACAGCATTTACTGCCGACATTCACCCATGCAGTCTGGATAATGATGGCACTCTTTTTGCTCATGGGTATCGTCCGCAGTTTGGAAACGCCTTATATCGCTCTTAAGATCAATGAACTTTCCGGCGGAAAGAATGCCGCATACTGGACCGGTATCGTCAGTGCGTTTGTCTGTGTGGCATCGGTCGTTTCCGGTGTGGTTTCCGGATGGTTGAGTGACCGTTTTGCACCGAAAAAGATTTTGGTTCCGTCATTGATCGTTTCGGCACTGGCACTGATTTTGCAGGGGTTGTCCAGCTCTCTGGTCGCTTTTGCGGTCAGCCGTTCACTGCTTTATATTGCCGCCGGAGGCTTCCATCCGGTGCTGCAGAAAGCGTTGTCGCAGATCACTCCGAAACGGAAACGCGGAGCGGTGTTCGGTTTCTCGACCTGCATGAATTCCAGCGGTGTGATGCTGGCGGCTCTGCTGGGCGGATACGTTTATATGTGTACGACACTCAACGGAATATTCTACATCACTGCGGCGGCACAGTTGATCTCACTGCCGATATTGATCGTCTTTATCAACATCGCCATGAGAAAGCCGCGTTTCCACCGGCGGAGACCCCGGCGGAAAATTTGATGCATGACTTAATCATTGGCATTCTGTAAAAGCTGTTCCAACTTCGATTTGAAACGGCTTTTTACTTTTTCCGGCAGCCATTGCCGCAGGGCTGTCCACGGCAGAAGCAGAAGAAGTCCGCTCCCTAATACCTGGTACGGCGCGTAAAAGAAGAGCGCGCAAAGAAAAATAAATGTTCCGGTGCGCAGCTGTTTCTTTTTCAGACATTCAAAAATCAGTGCCGTTATGTAAATGGGGACGGCGGCTTGGGTCAGACGTAAAAATAATCCGTCTCCAAGCATAAACGGCGCACCTTTCCAGTGGGCATTGAATGGAACGGTAAGCAGCAGCATCAAGGCGATACCGATGAAGATACGCGATCTCTGCCACTTGTTTTCCACATCGGGAGCCCCGCATCCGCACGCCATAAGCAATCCGGCAAAGGCGGGAAAAACAAAGCGGCGCGCATCGCAGAATGTGTGGCTGTATCCGCAGAAAAAGAGTATGACCGGAACGCTCATCAACACCAGTATCTGCTGTTTGAAACGCTCTTTTATACACCAGAGCGCGGCGGCACCTGCGGCAAATACCGGCAGATTCGCCGCCAGCAGATAGCGCGTAAAGGTCAGCTTTTTGAAGGTGTGCCAGGTGAAACCCGCCGCCGGACGGTCGAGCGGAGCATATTCCGGGTAGTGAAGAATATATCCGAAAGTGAATGGGGAACCGAATTGCAGCGCATTACAGACCAACTGGATGGAGAATATTGCCAGAAACCCTCCCGCCGCTGTCGCCGCCGCCGTTGCCAGAGTGCGCCGGTCACGGTCGAATTTATGATAGAGGACCAGAGCAAAGACCGGAGCCCAGAGAATATAATTTATTCTTATCAGACAGGCAAAACCGTACAATGCTCCGACCAGCAGTGCATAGCGGTGTTTGGGCGGGATGGCAAGTGCCAGCAGTACTCCCCCCAGCAGTGTCAGCAATCCCGGAATATCGCTCATGGCGTTGAAACCGGAGTTTATACAGAAAGCATAAAAGACCAGACGGTGGAAGGTGGTAAAGAGGTAGGGAAAGAGGAAAAATTGCTGGAAGTCCAGCGTGCCCCACTCTTCAAAGTGGAACGCAACAAAGGGATAGACCGCCCAGATCAGCATGGTAAGGCAGGCGCGTTTGCCGGAAACGCCCAGTTTCCGCATGATGAAGAATCCGATCGCCAGTGTGCCGGGAGCGAGTACCAGTGCTGAAAAATAGTTGAAGTACGGCATGATATCCCAGACATTATCCGCATTTACTGCAAGCATGAACGGCAGATAAAATATTCCGGTACCGATGGTGAAACGCCACGGACGGTTCCATACGCCGTTGAGCATATCGTGCATCACGGCAAAATAACCGGTTTCATCGGTGGCGGCGGTGACGACACAATCCCATTTGCAAAGGACGACCAGCACCAGAGCCATCCGCAGCAGAACCGGGATGAACACCAGAAAATTTTCCGGAAGTTCTTTGCGGACAAATTTATAAACAAATCCCGCCAGCAGCAGAGCTGCCAATGCCGCTGAAATCAGACGCAATACCGGTACTTCCGGCAGACGTTCGATACCGTTTCCGGCGCGGTTCAGCACCAGATCGTTCCGGTAAAAGAGGTGCTGTTTGCCATCGGGAGTGGTCAGTTCGGAAAATTCGTGTATATATGTCACCGGATGTTCCGGGATCATCAGTCGGTGACGTTTGCCGGTATCCACCAGCGAAGTGCGTTCCGCGATCATAAGTTTGGCATCGGTAGCGGGTTTGTCAAAGAGCGGTATCAGTTCGGCGCGGAGCTGAAAGATCGACAGCAGAAAGAACAGTAAAAGCAAATTTTTCATACAAAATAAAGTTTCCGGTTTTCAGTTGTGATATCCCGTAAATTTAATATAGTATGCAAAACAGGTTATGTCAACCTTGATTTTGCTTTTGCCGCTTGTAAAAAACGCTGTGACGCTGTATATTATACGGAATATATCCAAAGTATAACGAGGTTTGATGAAACATCATGGCTGTAAATAAAAACAGTATAAATTTGAGTGAAGGTCCGTTGACCTCTAAAATAATCCGTTTTGCCATCCCGCTGGCAGTTACACATCTGCTGAATTTGTCGTTCCACGCCGCCGACACCGTGGTTATCGGCCGCTGGGGTTCAGCAGAATCCATGGGCGCGATCGGAGCCGTCGGTCCGATAGTCGGTTTGCTGGTGAACTTTTTTGCCGGATTGAGTACCGGAGTGAATGTGCTTGCCGCGCAATTTTACGGGGCGAAAGATTCCAAACGTATGACCCGTCTGGTTCACACCTCCACTGCGGTAAGTCTTATTTGCGGAGTGCTGGTCGCCGTTATCGGCTGTTCTCTGGTGCGCTGGGTGGTTCAGGTGACGGGGATACCGGAGGAGCTGCAGAGTAAATCCATTCTCTATTTGCTTATAATCTTTGCCGGGTTGCCGTTTCAGATATTTTATGCCTTTATCTGTGCGGTCCTCCGGGCGATCGGGGATACGAAAAGTCCGCTGTACTTCCTTATCTATGCAGGAGTTGCCAATATCGTTCTCAACATCGTTCTGGTGGTGTTCTGCAAAATGGATGTCGCCGGTGTCGCCATCGGAACGATCGCATCGCATATCATAAGTGTTTATCTCGGTATGCGGCGGCTGATGAAGAATCACGGTTCGACCCGGCTGATTTTGAAAAATATCCGCATCGATCTTTCATCTTTGCGCGGCATACTCGGTATCGGAACTCCGGCGGGAGTGCAGGGCGCGTGTTTTTCTCTGTCCAACATCGTTGTGCAAAGCGGCGTGAACTCTCTCGGAGCGGCGGCGATCGCCGGTTCCACGGCGGAGATAACGGTCGAATGGCTGATTTATGCGGTGGTGTTTTCACTGCACCATACCGTGATCGCGGTGGTGGGACAGAATTTCGGAGCGCGGAAGTTCCGGCGGCTGATACGGAGTTTGTTCATCTGTCTGGGAATAACCTTCACCGTGACACTTGCCGGAGGTTGGCTGCTGTACGCTCTTTCGCCGGGATTGATAAGCATATTTACCGACGATACCGAAGTCATCCGCTGGGGTATTTTGCGGGCGAAAATGATCTTTTCAACATATTTTCTGCTCGGGATCATGGATTTTGCCAGCGGCGCATTGCGGGGATTGGGATGCTCTCTGCCGCCGGCATTGGCGACCATTCTCGGAACCTGCGGGGCGCGGGTGTTGTGGGCAAAGCTGGTCTTTCCCCGGTATGGGACGATGGAATCGCTGTTGATGTGTTATCCGGTGTCGTGGATACTGGTGGCAGTGATAAATCTGGTGATGCTCTACCTTATCTGCCGCAGTCTGGTGAGGGTGAAAAAGGATAGATTTTACAAGGTGTTTTTGGATAACAAAAAGTGAAACAAGGTGTTTGAGATGAGAAAAGTCATTGTTTTCGGCGGAACCGGCTGGGTCGGCAATCATATCGTTTTGGAACTTCTGGCGCACGGATATGATGTTACGATAGCCTCCCGCGGGCAGAAAGCGGAACCTTATGCCGTTGTTCCTCCGGCAAGTGTGCGCAAAGTTGTCGTCGATAAAACTTCTGAAGCGGATATGCAGAAACTCTTTGAAGAAAAGTTTGATATCGTGATCGACTCCGTGCCGTCGATGGAAAGTATCGCGCTGGTGTATAAATATGCCGGAAAACTGCGCCACTATCTGCACTGTTCCAGCACCGGAGCGTATGCGCCGCTGCCGTTTATTCCCTGCGATGAGACGGCGTTGTATCATTGCGAACCGGGGAAGGGGTGGTACAACAAGGCGTTGTGCGATTGCGAAGTTCTGGAACTCTTCAACCGGAAAGGTTTTCCGGCAACGGTCATCCGGCCCTGTTACATCACCGGAGGTCCGGACAAGCTGCCGATAGACAACCTCGGCGGCAGAAGAAAAGAGTTTATTCCGTCAGTGCTGGCGGAAAAAACTCTGGAAGTTGCGGATAATGGTCTGGCTCTGCTGCAGCCCATCCATGTTTCTGATCTGGCGCGCAGTTTCCGGCTGGCGATCGAAAACCGCTGTTCCATCGGCGAAAGATACAACATCTGCCTCGATCACGCGCTTCCGGTGAAAGATTACCTTGCGCTCAATGCCGAAGCGTTGGGCAAACGGTGCAATCTGGAATTTGTGCCGCTGGAAGAACTGGTTTTGCGCCATCCGGAAGATGTGGGCGGATTGAGATTTTTTGCCACGCACATGTGTTTCTCCATTGAGAAGGCGAAGCGGGAAATCGGATATATCCCCGAACACACCGTCGAAGAGACCATTGTGGAAACGGCGCGGTTCGCGGCTGCCCGGTTTCAATGAGGTGAAAATATGTTGAAAAAGGCGTTGCTGCGGCCATTGCTGATAGTGGCGGCATTTGTATGCGGAGCGGTGTTCCCGAAACTGGGAGAGGCGAATTTTGTCATCCGGTATTTCCTTATCGTGATGCTGTACTTCATCTTTCTGCCGCTGGATGTGAAGACGTTGAAACTGCACCGGAGCCATCTGGTGTTGTCAGTGGTCAATATCGTGGAAGCGGCAGTCGTGTGGTGGGCGTTGAAGCAGACGGGGGATAAAGCGTTGGCAGATGCGGCGTTTTTTACCGCGATCACGCCAACCGCGAGTGCGGCACCGGTGATAATGAAGTTTCTCGGCGGAAATGTCGGGTATATGGTGACGGCGTTTGTTGTCAGTAATGTGATCGGGGCGGCGGCGTTGTTTTTCATGCTGCCGGTGATGATCACCGGTGAAGTGAATCCTGCGGGATTTTTTAAAGCGGCACTGAATCTGGTGATATTGCTGGGAGTTCCGGCGATATTGGCGGGAGTGACGAGAAAGATATATCCGGCAAGTTGCGAATGGGGAAAGAAGTGCGGAAATTTCAGTTTCATTCTGTGGGTGATGCTGCTGTGTGTGATATCGGGTTCTGCGATGAAATTCTTTTACAGTAACCAGGATATATCATACTTGTACTATTTGAAAATAGCGGGAATATCACTGGCGATATGCGCGGTGAATTTTTCACTTGGATATTTTATCGGAGGGAAAGATTTTCCGCGGGAATCCAGTCAGGCTCTGGGACAGAAGAATACGACATTCACGATCGTGCTTGCGGCGACATTTTCCTCTCCATTGGCAGCGATGGGACCGACCTTCTATGTCTTATGGCACAACCTCTGGAATGCCTGCCAGTTATTCCAGCACGACCGGAAGAAGTAGGGGCGGTGATCTCGCTGTGCCGGAACGCGCCTTGCTGCGCTCGCCGCGAGGGTCGAGGACGTAAGTCCACTCCCCTCGCTTCTCGCTTGCAAAACCCGCCCGGCGGTGCGATATCACCGCCTATAAGCTGGGCTGGAGTATGTGTCGCCTGACGGCGACCAGGGTAGTTGTGATGTGCGCCGCTTACGCGGCTTATGAACGCCTTGCGGCGTTGTTCGGTGTGAGCAAGCTGGGCTGGAGTATGTGTCGCCTGACGGCGACCAGGGTAGTTGTGATGTGCGCCGCTTACGCGGCTTATGAACGCCTTGCGGCGTTGTTCGGTGTTAGCAAGCTGGGCTGGAGTTTGTGTCGCCTGACGGCGACCTCAGCCCATAGGCGTTGACCTCGCGGGAGCAAGCGATATTAACGCCCCGCCCGATATTCTTGCGGGGATCGGTTGTATTCGCGTTTGAAGATCCGGTAAAAGTTTACGGCATTTCCGAAGCCGGATTCAACGGCGATCTCAGCAATACTCATCCTGGTCAAACTCAGCAGATTGCAGGCGTACTCCAACCGGTGCTGTTTCAGCAGTTGAGCGAACGATTTTCCGGTCAATTCTTTTACCACATGGGATGTCCGGGTGTAACTCAGATGAAGCATCGCTGCCAGTTTTTTCAATGTCAGATCCCGGCTTGCTTCCCGGCACAATATCAGCAGGATTTGTTCCTTGTGTGAAAGCTGTTCTCTGAACGCTTCGTTCTTGTGCATATCGTCATACCACAGCAGCAATCTTGCCCTCAGCTGTTTCAATGCTTCAAAGTTCAGCATCACTTCTTCCTGAGAAATTGTGCGGATGGCACTTGAATCGTGGTCAGCTGTTTTGGGTACGGCTCTTATCGCCGGGAGCCCGCTTTTTTCTGCTGCTACTTTGAATATTCCGGCGAAGAGCAGACAGAGCAGTTTTCCCTCCCGTATGACCGGCAGTACCAGTTCGCTGAAGCCGGCATGGCAGGTTTTCAGGCATCCATCCGGGAAGTTCCAGATATTTTCCACGGTATGCACGCTGTCAAAATGGATACATTCAGTTGAAAACCTTTCTTTGAACAAACAACATTGGCTGCTTTTATGGTTCCGCCAGCGGGACAATCGGGAAAAGACCGGCGAGTAGATATAGCATGAGATGGTCAATCCGGTCAGGGTTTCAAAACAGCATACGGCATTCTGCGGCACATTTAACATATATATTTCCTTTTTGTTCTGCATATAATATAACTCTTTCAGCCAAAAACGCAATATTATCGGCAACGTCGGATATTGCTTTTTTGCGGAAAATATGTATATTTATTTTCATACCGGAATCATAACAT
Organism: Lentisphaeria bacterium; assembly: GCA_017508135.1. Lineage (GTDB taxonomy): Bacteria > Verrucomicrobiota > Lentisphaeria > Victivallales > Victivallaceae > UBA1784. The sequence goes on from JAFVZN010000086.1 coordinate 16,783, forward strand.
AAAAAAGGTGTACGATAATGGGAATGAAAATTGTTATTGCGGCAGCCAATACGCCTTTACCGGCGGCGGAAAAGGCTGATTTCGTCTGTTCCGGACAGAATGACGAACTTGTCATCAACGATGCGATCGCGCTGTTGACCCGTGGAGGAACTGTTCAGCTGCTGGATGGGGATTACTATATCGACAGTTTCCCCGGAGAGGGAAATTCTGCGATCTGTTTCGGTTATAATGACGGCAATGCCCGCACGATCAACTTTATCGGCGACACCGAAAACAAGAGTTACAACACCCGTTTCGGCGTGACTCTCCATGTGACCAAAAAAGCAATGGAACAGATCGATCCCGCTCAGACGTTCCGCGTTTTCTATGGAACGGTACAGCGGCCGGAGGCTCCGGGGGTGTTTTTCCGCATGACACATATCAATAATGTGAATTTTAAAAATTTTTATCTTTACTTTTACGATGCCTCCAAACCGTTTATCGGTATTGATGCCAGCGGCTTCGGTTCCAGCAGAGTGGAACAGGTCGGCGTTTATACGGAAGAGTATTTCAACGACCGTTTTCTCCACCGCAAACCCGCAACTCCCTGCAAAGGCAGTATCGCTTTCCTTTCATGCCACGGTTCCAACGATGAAATGGCGCGTATCGGTTACGATACTTCATCGGCTGGCGGTATGTATATCGGTTTTATGCTTGACGGTGTTGACCATCTGATAATGAACACCTGCACAGCAGCCCGCTGTTGTTACGGTTACTATCTCTCCGGAACAGCTAAGACGTTGACGATGGTGAATTGTGCTGACGAAGGCAACACCCATTTGCCGCACTTTGCCGCGGCTCCGTCGACTTTTCACAATCCCGGCGGCGGGAACAGGCAATTGACTTGTGTCGACCTTTGCATCGAGCGTTTCAAAGAGGAGTATATCCCGGATGACCCGGAGGGGAACACCGAACCATTTGCCACGGAAGCTCATCCGGGAGATTGGGGCGGATATATTTCCTTTACCTTGCAAGGCAGGGCGTTCGGAGTCAGCCACTTCTGGCGTGACGGCGACGGGCGCAACGTGGTGACGGTGAATCAGAAGAACCTCCGTCTTGTCCGCTCGGAGCATCCGGAGTTTCTGGAAACATTTTTCGATGTCGAAACTGATAAAACATTGACCTGGAACGGTTCGCACTGGGTCGATGCCATGGGTAATGTTTGTGATGATAAATAAAGGGGGAACAGAAATGTTTTTTGATGAAAAAGTTGAATTGCCGCTGCTGGCAGAAGCTGATGTCGTTGTAGCCGGAGCCGGTCCCGGCGGTATCGGTGCTGCCGTTATGGCGGCTCGTGCCGGAGCAAAGGTCGTTGTCGCGGAGCATTACGGTTTGCCCGGAGGAATGGCAAGTATCGGAGAAGTGCATCCGTTCATGCCGAATCACTTTCAGGATCAGCCGCTGGATGCGCCGGTTTACGGAGAGTGGATGGCGGCGATGCGGCGTTACTGTACCGAGGATGAAAAGAGTGCCATTGCCGCCGAAGAAAACGCTCCGTATTCATTTTGGCACCGCCGTGCCATCAACAAGGATGTGGCGGCGTTGGCGGCGGAGGAACTGCTTCTGGAAAGCGGCGTGAAATGTCTTTATCATCACGAAGTCGTTGCTGTCCGCAAGAGCGGGAAAACGATCACAGAGATCGTGGTGCATACACCCGGCGGTTTCGGTTTGATCCGGGGAAAATGTTTTGTCGATGCCACGGGCGACGGACATCTTGCCGCAGCTGCCGGATGTCAGTTTGAAATGGGCGATGAAAACGGCGGTTGCCAGCCGATGACATTGTGTTTCAAGCTCGGTAATGTCAGAACGAAGTTTCTGTCCGGAAGTTCGATCTCGTTCGATCCGGAATGGCGCGCTGAACTGCAGAACTGTTACAAAGCCGCCATCGCCGATGGTTCGTTGAGTTGTCCGAGGGAAAATCTGTTGATCTTTCCCTGTCCATCCATGCCGGATGTGGTGCATTTCAATACGGTTCGGGTCATTCAGCTGAAATCCACGGACGGCGGGGATTTTTCCGCAGCAGAGATCGAAGGACGGCGGCAGATGCGGGAACTTTTCTTCTGGCTGCGTTCCGTTGCTCCGGGATTTGAAAATGCGGTCGTTCACTCCATGGCGGTGCAGATCGGTGTGCGGGAAAGCCGACGCATCAAAGGAATAGATTATCTTACTGTGGATGCCTTTGCTGAAGCGAAGAAGTATCCGGACGGCATTGCCCGCTGCAATTATCAGGTCGATATCCACAGCCCTTACGGTAAGGGAACTACCTATATGCACATCCCGCCGGAAGGAGGTTTTTATGAGGTTCCCTACGGTTGTATCGTGGCGGAGGATGTCGATAATCTGACCATTGCCGGACGTCCGATCTCAGTAGATGTCGCCATTCACAGCAGTATCCGGGTGATGCCGCCTGCGTGTTCCATCGGACAGGCGGCGGGGGTGGCGGCAGCGATGGCGGCGGCGGCAGGAAAGAAGCCGTTTGAACTTGACGGCATCGCGGTCCGGGAGAAACTTAAAAGCATGGGCGCAAGATTGTGACCGTTACACCATTGACTTATGGAGCAAACTGAGGTCTCTTGATAAATTAAACGCTACCGTGTGTTTACTTTTACAATCGTCAGGAGCAAAATATTGGGAAAACTTTCATTTGTATCGTTGCAAAAGAGCACTTGCGGTGATATATTTATAGGATATCACGGTGTTACTTAACTGATCGTTATCCGGAAGGGAAAGAGATATGAACGAATTTTTTCAGATGTTTGCTAATGGGTTGAAAGCTGCCGATGCTTTTTTGTGGGGGCCGCCGTTGCTTTTTCTGCTTCTTGGGACCCATCTTTTTTACACGGTGCGGTTGAAATTTGTTCAGCGTTATCTGGGCAAGTCGTTGCAACTGATAACTCAGAAAGATGACTCTAACGGTGGTAATGTTGCCCCGTTCGCGGCACTTGCCGTGGCGTTGGCATCGACCATCGGAACCGGAAACGTCATCGGTGTTGCCACGGCGATCTCCCTCGGCGGCCCCGGAGCGGTGTTCTGGTGCAGTGTTACCGGTATTTTCGGAATGGCAACCAAATATGCGGAATCATTGCTGGCGGTAAAGTTCCGGGTACAGGGCGAAGATGGGGAAGTCCACGGCGGTCCAATGTACACCATCGCCCGCGGGCTCAAATGGAACTGGATGGCGGTGATTTTTTGTATTGTCGGCGGTATCGCGGTTCTGGGTACGGGAAATATGGTGCAGAGCAACGCGATAGCCACGATCGTTCATAAAACGTTTGCGCTTCCGCCGTGGATAACCGGATTGGTCGTGATGGTGTTGATCGGCATGGTCATTATCGGCGGGTTGCAGAGTATCGCCAAAGTCTGCACCTGGCTGGTGCCGTTCATGTCGTTTGTTTATATTGCCGGATGTGTTGCACTGCTGGTGGTCAACCGGGCATATATCGGTGAAGCGTTGGCGGTGATAGTAAAAAGTGCGTTCGGAGTCAAGGCGATGTGGGGCGGGGCTGTCGGAAGCGGTTTCATGCTGGCGGCACGTTACGGCGTGGCGCGCGGACTCTTTTCCAACGAAGCCGGTATGGGGTCGGAACCGATAGTGGCGGCGACGGCGAATACACGGAACGCGGTGCGTCAGGGGCTGGTTTCCTACTTCGGAACTTTCTGTACGATCATCATCTGCGCCGTGACCGGTCTGGTTATCGTCAGCGGCGGTCTTGCCCGTCCGGATATCATCAACTCGGCGAAGAGTGATATTCTGACGCAGGCGTGTTTTGAACAGCTGCCGTATGTTGGAAAATATATCTTGTCCTTTGCTATATTCTTCTTTGCAATGACCACGCTTCTGGGCTGGTTCTATTACGGAGAACAGTGCTTCCGTTTTCTGGTGAAGAATCCGAAAGCGATCTTCGGCTACAAAGTCGTGTACGCGGTTATTGCTTTTCTCGGAGCTGTGGGATCACTTTCTGTGGTGTGGGATTTTGCCAACTTCTCCAACGGTTTGATGGTCATTCCCAACGTTATAAGTTTGCTGCTGCTGAATAAGATCGTTGTCGCGGAAACGAAGAAATATCTCTGGGATGGCGATCTGGATATGCACGACCCTGAACTTTTAAAGTGAGGGGCGGTGATCTCGCTTTGCCGGAGCGCGCCTTGCTGGGGAGGGCGGCGATCTCGCTTTGCCGGAGCGCGCCTTGCTGCGCTCGCCGCTCGGGTCGAGGACGCAAGTCCACTCCCCTCGCTTCTCGCTTGCAAAACCCGCCCGGCTGTGCGATATCGCCGCCTATGAGCTGGGCTGGAGTTTGTGTCGCCTGACGGCGACCAGGGTAGTTGTGATGTGCGCCGCTTACGCGGCTTATGAAC
>JAFVZN010000087.1 GCA_017508135.1 Lentisphaeria bacterium
ACGTGCATGTTGATAACAACGTAGGCAGAGTCGGTGATCTCAACACCGATCTTGGCGATCGGGGAACCGACCGGACCCATGGAGAACGGAATGATGTACATGGTACGGCCGTGCATACAACCTTTGTACAATCCGAGCATGGTCTTTTTGAGTTCAACGGGGTCGATCCAGTTGTTGGTGGGACCGGCATCTTCCTGCTTTTCGGAAGCGATGAAGGTACGCGCTTCAACGCGGGCAACGTCGGACGGATCAGAACGGAACAGCAAGCTGTTCGGACGTTTTGCGGGGTTCAGACGGATAGCGAGACCGGATTCGACCATCTCATTGCTGAGACGATCGTATTCCTCTTTGCTGCCATCGCACCAGTAAACGGCATCGGGTTCGCAGATGTCGACCCAACTCTTGACCCAGTCGAGCAACTTGGCGTTGCCGGTCGGGGCCTGATTCAACATTTTGGCCATTTGTGAAACTCCTTTTTTTGGGTTGGTTTGGAATTATTATTTGCCAAGACTTTTCTTTACATCGGCTACCAGCTGTTCAAACCGGCGGCCGTACTCAACATAGTTATCATTAACCGAATCATCATCGGGGTTCGGCTCATGGAAGACCCGCACCATGTGCGGCTCCATGGAAAATCCGCCATCGTATCCGTTGGCGATCAGATCGGTGACAATCTCCCGGACATTGCCATCGCCTTCGCCGGGGAAAGTATACACATGTTCCATTTCACCGGCAGCATTTTTGACCATCCTGCCGTCTTTGATGTGAACGTAGGAGATAAAATCTTTAACATGGGAATAAAACTCCCAGCTGCTCTGCAGTCTGCCTTCATCTTTACCGGAGGAATAATCCACGTTGAACACCGGATTACCGGTATCGTAGATCAGCGTGAAGTTCGGACTGTTGACCGCTTCGACCAGCTTGAGAGTATGTTTCCAGGACATACCGCCGTAGTTGCGGCAGTTTTCATGACCGTACATAACTCCGGCATCTTCACACATTTTGACCAGTTCGCGGACACGGGGGAAGACCCATGCCTCAACTTCCGGATCAAACGCGGTCGGCCGCTCATACGCTCCGAGGAAGCTCATTCCGCGGATAAGTTTGCAGTCAAACCGTTTCATCCGCTCCAGAGCGCGCTTGAGCTGTTCCCGGCTCAGTTCCCATCCGGCTTCATCGAAGACCGGCCGCTGCCAGTTGGCAACGGTACTGCCGAAACAGTTGATGGAAATTCCGGCATCAGCCAGCTTTCCACACACTTCCTCAAACTTTTCTTCGGGGATGTCGTGGATATTGACATTATCAATACTGCGGCTTTCGATAAGATTCCACCCCAGTTTGAGTGTGGCCTCTATCTGACCGTCAATGGTAACTGCTGCTTCATCAGCAAATCCGGTAAAAAACATAACTCCATTCTCCACTAAGTCATAAAAACTCAATCAAGTTTAATATAACATCAATACCGGCTTTTTACAATCAACAACTGCAATTTTTCTGTAATTTTTATACAGTTGTCCCACAATTTTTCAAAAACGGTGTTCCCAGCCGTTGTCTGGACAAAAACCGTTCAAAGCGTTTTCAACAGCTTCTGCATCTCCGGCAGCTGCGCTTCGATGGATTGCGCCAGCTTGATCTGGGTGCGGCAGCGGTCGAGGTTGTGCTTTTCACGGTGGATCTTGAAATATACGTCACCGGCAAGGTAATCGGTCAGGAACCGGATACCGATCTCCAGCGTTATCAATTTTCCGGAGAAGGGCAGCAGCTCCTTTTCGCGCGGATTGAGGAACTTCCCGGCACCGGAGAGGAAACCGCGCAGCAACGCTTCAAACATCTCAAAACGCATACCGACTTTGGAAAGATCAAGTTCATCTTCCGGTGCCGGACTGGTTCCGGTGCGTACCATGTCTCCGAAATCGTAATGCGGCAGACCGGGCATTACCGTATCCAGATCGATCACACATACACCTTCTCCGGTCTCATCGTCGATCAGAACGTTGTTGAGCTTGGTATCATTGTGCGTGGTACGTTCAAAGAGTTCACCTTTTGCCATTCCATCGATCAGAATGCTGTACTCTTCGCGGTTCTTGAAGATGTAATCCAGCTCCGGTCCGACTTCCGCGGCACGGCCCTTGATGTCCGCTTTCAACGCGGCCTCAAGCGCGGCAAGCCGCTTGGGCGTGTGGTGAAAATCGGCAATGGTTTCGTTGAGCCGTCCCGGCATATCGGCAAGGTCAAGCTGAAAATTTCCGAATGCGGCGGCGGCGGCATACGCCTGCTGCGGCGTTTCCAGCACATCGTAAGTCCGCGCACCGTCAACATAAACATAACAACGCCAGAAACCGCCTTCAGCATCCCGGAAAAACGGTTCGCCGGAAGCACTGCGCTGTACCTGCAGGAAACGGCGGCGGCAGGCAGAGTTCACCTGCTTTTCGGCAGCGATCTTGTTTTCTATATGCGCGCACACCCGGACGAAGTTATCCATCAGCTTTTCCGGTTCTTTGAAAATCGCCGTATTGATCCGCTGCAGGATATAAGTCTGGCGCGTGGTATACATCTTGAAGGTATCGTTGATATGCCCGGTCCCATAACGCTCTGCGGAAACAAAATCGCCATCCAGAACAAAACCGGCACTGACAGCTTTGAAATCAAACTCCATAAAAAAACTCCTCTCTTCTTTATCTCTGCGACCGGACTCCGGCGCACTCTGTTTACATTTCCATACAACGCCATAAAATATATCACCATTTTTCAAAAATAAAATAGAATAATTTGCGACGGCTATGGATTTTTTTGCAAAAATAAGATATATTATGTGCAAACTAAAACTATTCACTGGGATTTTTAATGAAAAACACTCCTCTTGAACTGTTCCTGAGCGATGAAGTGCAAGCCTTGCTGGATGACTTTGCCGCGCTGCTGGATATCCGGGTGACCTTTTTCTCCATCGCCGGCGATTGCCTGCGGCGGGGAAAAGCCATGCGCAACTGCGAATATTGCCGCATCGTTCAGACAGAACTCGGCAACTGGGAACGCTGTGTCTCCATGGACAACGACAAGCGCAGCGAAGTTCTCTCCAGCGGCAGAACCATCACCTACCGCTGCCATGCCGGACTGCGCGAATGCCTGGCTCCGGTGTGCATCGGCGGCGTTCCGGCGGGATTTGTCATGCTGGGACAGTTCCGTCTGGTGGGGGACTCCATCCCTGCCGCCCCGGATACGCCTTTGAAAATGCAGATGCGTATGCAGGAATCATTCGATGCCCTGCCCTGTTTCAGCGAAGAAAAACTTCACGCCATCCTCGGTGTCCTGCGGACATTGATCGATTATATCACCGTCCGGGAACTTGCCGTCCTTCAGGGCGATCATCTGCGCGAAGAGATCGACAAATATATCGAAAAACACGCGACAGAAGATATCCGTCTGCCGGATATGGCAAAAAAATTGGGCCGCAGTGTCTCCACCATATCCCAATTTCTCCGTAAAAATTATCAAATTACCTTCAAGGGGCTGCTTCTGGAAAGGCGTTTGAAGATCGCCGAACAATTCTGGCGCAATCAGCCGGATGCGACCGTTGCCGAAGTTGCCTTTGCCTCCGGATTCCGGGATCAGTTCTACTTTTCCCGCGTATTCCACAAACTGCGCGGAACTCCCCCCGGACGTTACCGGGATCAACTGCACCTTGCGGAAAAGAAACGCTCAGTTCACAACAAGAAACAGTGATACGCAAAAGGGAGAACTTCTCCCCACGAAAAGCGATGGCTGGAACCGGATGCCGATGCCCCTCCCGGCACACATCCTATATCAATGGTAGGGGTTCATCTCCCATGCCCCCGGAGAATTCTGCGGTATCGGACTGTACCCCTGCCGTTCCAGCTCCGTGCATCCGGCAATAAAAAACATTGCCGCCACAATGATGATGACGGCAATGATTTTACCTGTACTGCGGTGATCGGTCCTCACTCAGAACTTCTCCAGGAACATCGAGATAAGACCATAATCTTTCATTTCGATAATCTGAAAGGCAACGGTAGCACCGACTGCCAGAAAGGTGAGTACGATCATTACAGTGAAGAATGATGATTTCCACATGATCTTCAGCCCTTTAAGTTAGTCTTTCTTGACACCTTTGTAGAGAACGATGTCACCGACGTTGATATCAGCACCGACGGGGATATCAAGCACGCACGCGTTTTCGCCGACTTTCTTGATGCAGCTGGAAGCGACGAAGACATCCATCTTGACCAGATCGGCACTGGCGACGACCGAACCATCCTTGTTGAGCCAGAGTTCCGGATTGCTGTTTCCGGCATTGCCGCGGATGACCATGACTTCGACCTTGTCATCGAGGTTGAGTCTGACCGGCAGACGCTTCTTGTTGCTGGTCTGATAAACCACGCTGTTGGCACCGAGGTCGATCACGAAGTAACCAAGTTCACGGTCAACATTGACGACCTTGCCGAAGAGACGGGAACGGGCTTCCTCTGAACCGGGCTTCCACGGAACGAAATCCTGCGCAACACCGATGGATGCCTTAAGGTCGCGGAGAGCGTTCTGGCTGTCAGCATAACGGCGGGCAGCGGCGGTAAGCTGCTTATCTTTGGCGTTGTTGCTGGCGGTGAGTCTGCGGTTTTCATTCTGCATTTCCCGGAGCTTTTTGCTCAAACCGGCAACTTCAGCAGCCTTCTTTCTGACGGCGACCAGCACGGTGTTGGCATCACTGCCGGTGCGGACATTGACTCTGGCACCGGCTGCCAGCGCGACCTGCTTCAACACATTGCCGTAAGTGTTTCTGGTATTGATGACGGAATCAACGAATGCAGTCAACGGAGAGAGTGCCTTCAGGTAATCCTGATCGTCGGAAGCATTGTACAACGCACCGTCTGAAATTTTGACACGATATTTACCGCCGAGTCTGACGATCGCATCAACGGTCTCTTTACGGTTGGTCACCACGCTGCGGACCTGATTCTGCACGCGGTTGATATTGCCCTGAGTCATTTCCAGAGAACGGTATTCCTCTTTGGTCGGATTGGACTTGACACCGACGTTGCCGCCGATAACGTGGAGAGCATCGCCCATGCGGTTACGCTGTTCGATAACGGCATCGACCTGCTTTTTGAAGAGAGCGAGGTGACCATTCAACTCAGCATGCTTGTGGTGTGCGAGTTTATCCATGGTGATATCCGACGTGGGATCAAGAGCAACGGAGCTCTCCCGGATCGCCGTCGCCATGGCACTGTGACTGTTGACAAACTGAGCCCGCTTCTCAAACAGGAAGTATGAGAAGACCGCGCTGGCAGCCGCCAACAGGAAAATAACGATACTGAGGGTGATGTTGAGAATTTTCATACCTTTACGCCTTTATATTTTTAATTGTTATAAAAAACTGAAAAAAACAAATCCATATCACACTTAGAAAATTTAGCACGGAAGTGCGCTGTTGTCAAATCAATCCGCCACTTTTTACAAATATTTTTCACTTTTTTTTCAAAAAAACGCATTTTTTCACAAAATAAAGCGCACTCCATCCAATTTCCGGATCCTTTCACCAAGGGCATTTGCCTCGTCTTTACTGCCGACGGTGACAGCCAATCGCAACGCCCGGTAACTGCCGTTTCCGGAAACAGCACCCCGTTCCAATTCCATCCCGGAAAGCTTCATTTCTTCAACTGCCCGGCGAATATTTTTCTCCACCTCATCGATGCCGGCTGCCGAACTGAACACCCGGTATTCCCACAAATGCGGAAACTCGATCTCTGCCTTTTTCCCATCCATTGCCTCAACCCTTCCAGTAAGGTGAAATTTCCCGGAGCCGTGCGATCACCGGCGGCAGTTTTTCCGCAGTGAACACCACCTCTTCCATGGTGTTGTAACGGGAAAAACTGAACCGCACCGTTCCATGCGCCGAACTGTACGGGATACCCATCGCCCGCAGAACGTGCGACGGCTCAAGACTGCCCGTAGTGCAAGCCGAACCGCTGGAAGCACAGATACCGAACATATCGAGCAGCATCAAAATGCTCTCGCCTTCAATACAATCAAAGCTGATGGAAGATGTACCGGGCAGACGGTTTTCCAGATCGCCGTTGATCCGGATCCCGGGGATCGCCGCCGCTACGCGCCGTTCAAACTCATCTCTCATTCCGGCAAGCAAAGCGTACTCTTCATCAAGTTTTTCGTGACACATACTGCACGCCTTGCCGAAGCCGACGATAGAAGCGACATTCTCCGTACCGCCCCGCCGGGAACGCTCCTGATGCCCGCCGAAGATCAGCGGCGTGAACCGGATGCCGCGCCGGACAAACAACGCTCCGACACCTTTGGGAGCATGGACCTTGTGACCGGAGACCGTCAGAAAGTCGATATCCAGCGCATCGACATCGATCTTAACCTTTCCTGCCGCCTGCACTGCATCAGTGTGGAAGAGTGCGCCTTTGGCATGAGCAGCGGCACACGCCTCTTTTATCGGGAAAATGGTTCCGGTTTCATTGTTCGCCCACATAACAGAGACGACGGCGGTATTTTCATCGACTTCCCGCTCCAATGCCGCCATATCCAGTCTGCCGCATCCGTCGACCGGCAGTTTGACGATCTCATATCCGCGCCGGGCAAGCTCTTCGCAATAATGCAGTACCGCCGGATGTTCGACCATCGTAGTCACCACTTTTTTCCGTCCGGGGCGGGCATTTACCGCCGTATTCAGCGCGGCATTGTCCCCTTCGGTACCGCAACTGGTAAAGATGATCTCCGAAGCATTGCCATCCCGGTCGCGCCACGCGGCTCCCAACAGCTCAGCGACCTGCCGCCGGGCATTTTCGATATGCGCGGCAACGCTTCCTCCGAAACGGTGGATGCTTGACGGGTTGCCGTAATACTCCCCGAAAAACGGCAGCATCGCCTCAATAACTTCCGGTGCCACACAGGTGGTGGCATTGTTATCCAGATAAACAGTGTTGTTTTCCATTATACTAAACTCCTTCATGGAAGAATGTCATTCTTATAGAATACCACAAAATTTGAAAATTTCAACCTGTTTATCTTGAAAAATCGCAGGAAAACGGTTATTTTATGCAACGGCGGCATCCATCCGGATGCAACAGAGTAAAATGATCTTGCAGGAACGCGACCGGAATTATGATATATTTTGACCACGCGGCGGCGACCCGCCCGGAAGAAGATGTTCTTCAATACTGCCTGGAGGCGATGCGCAGCTGCTACGCCAATCAGGAATCTCTCCACCGCCTCTCTTACGATGCCAGAATGGCACTTGCCGATGCGGCGGCGCGTTTGTGTTCGGCATTGCTGGATAACCCGGAAGAGTATTCCGTTATCTGGTGCGGCAGTGCCACCGGGGCCTTCCGCTTTCTGGCGGCGTTTCTCCGGGACAAAAGAGTGGTATCCAGCACCCTTGAACATCCGGCTCTTCCGGCGAACTTCCGCGCTCTGACCGCGTTCACCGCCCTGCCCTGTTCCCGCAGTGGGGAGATCGTTCTGCCGGAGGAAGTTCCCGCTGCCGATGCGGTGATATTCCACCATGTTCAAAGTGAGATCGGGGTGATCCAGGACCTTCCCCGGCTCTTTTCCGCCTTTCCCGGCGCGCTGAAAATGACCGATGCCGTTCAATCAGCAGCTAAACTTCCTCTGCCTCCCGGCGCGGATGTCTGCATCATCTCCGGAATAAAATTCGGCTCTCCCGGCGGTGCGGCGATCATCTTCCGCAAAAAAGCTCCGCAGCTCTCCCGTTTTCCGGCGTTTGCCTCCGCGTTCCGCAGTAAAGATCATGCCGCCTCGCGGGTCAGCGTTCCGATGGCGATGACGCTCGCATTCGCGGCAGAGTACCGGGTACGCCGCATGGAAGAAAATTTCCGGAAAGTTTCCGCTCTTGCCGCGCATCTGGACAAACGCTTTGCAGAGATCGGCGTTTTCCCCACCCTGCCAGAAGCGACACCGGTTTCACCTTACATCCGGAACTTTATTTTGAAAGATATCCAATCGGCGGTCATCGTCCGGGCACTTTCCGCCGCCGGTATCTGTACCGCCTCCGGCAGTGCCTGCGCCGCAGAATCCGGGGAACCGAGTTCCGCCTTGCTGGCACTGGGGTTGTCCAGAAAATCCGCTTACAGCGGCTTCCGGATCAGCCTCGATCACACCAACAGTGAAAATGATGTGGATTTTTTGGTTTCCGAGCTGAAAAACGCATTGAAAAATTACTGAAGTGAGACTATTTTTTGTGTATGCATTTTATATAACCATTTTACCATAGGAGACACCATGCTGAAAACAACTCTTTCCATCCTTGCCGTACTGCTTTGCACCACCGTGCTTCCCCGTCTTGATGCCCGGGTCATCGTGGTAAAAAAGAAAGCTGAACTCAATCCGACGGTTTACTTTTCCGGTGTTCCCGGCAATGCGAAACTCAGCGGCGACATCCGCACCTTTCTCGGCGTATGCGGCTGGTTCGATCTGACCAACGATGCGGCGAAAGCGGATTACACCGTTGCCGCAGCTGTGGAATCCGGCAAGCTCGTCATCCGGCTTTATCAAAGCAAAACTCCGGTTGCCGCGTGGCAGTTCCCGTTGAGTTCCGACACCCGTGAAGTTGCCAAAGCGGTGGTGGACACCATCATTGAACGGGCGTTTGCCCAGCTGAAGATCCGCGGATTCTGCCGTTCCCGCATCGCATTCACCGCCGAATCCGCCCCCGGTATCCGCAACGTTTTCGTCTGCGACATTGACGGCAATAATGTCCGGCAGATAACCAATTACCGTTCACTCAACGTGGAACCGAGCTGGAGCCCCTCAGGAAGAAGCATCTACTTTTCCAAATACAACCGTTCCGGCATTGAGATCGTGGAAACCACAGTTGCCACTCCGCGCCGCAGCCGCATCATCTCCAGTTCCCGGGGAATAAACACCGGCGCGGCGGTCAGCCCGGATGGTTCCATGCTGGCGGTCATCCTCAGCCCGGATCATCAGGTCGACCTCTATCTGCTCGGTCTCCACCGCCGGGAACGCCGCCGCCTCACCCGCGGCATCGCCGTGGAAGCCTCCCCCTGCTGGAGTCCGGACGGCAGAAATATCGCCTTTGTCAGTGACCGTAACAACACTCCCCGCATCTTCGTCTGCGACACGGCCGGGCGCAACTTGCGGATGCTGCCCTCCATCGGCAACGATGCCGTAACTCCGGCATGGAGCGATGACGGAAAGATCGCTTACGCCACCCGCATTGCCGGAAATTATACCATCGCCGTTTACGACACCAAAACCGGAGAAAACCGGCGCGTCGTGGAACTTGCCGGCAACTGGGAATCTCCGGGCTGGGCGGCGGACAACCGCCAGATCGTCTGCAAACGCACGGCGGGCGGAAAATCTGCGCTTTATGTTATCGACACCAGAACCGGGAAAAGCTGGCTGCTGCTTCAAACCAGTTCCCGGCTTTTTGATCCGGCATGGTCGCCGTGTTTGAAGAAAAGATGACGGAGGAAGTTATTTATGAGTTTTGACACCAAAGATCTCTTTGACAAGCTGGATATGTACTCCATCCGTCTGGGCTTGGAGTCCACACGCGAACTGGCACACCTCGCCGGAAATCCGGAACGCGACCTCCGCTTTATCCACATTGCCGGAACCAACGGCAAAGGTTCCACCGCCGCCATGCTGGAACGGACACTGCGCGGTGCGGGTCTGAAAACCGGACTTTACACCTCTCCCCACCTGATCGACATAAGAGAGCGTTTCCGGGTCAACGGCAAATCCATCAGTCAGGAAAGTTTTGACCGTTACGGCGAAGAACTTTATAAAATTGCCGGTATGCGTTTCAGCTACTTTGAATTTGCCACCGTGCTGGCACTGCGGATATTCAAAGCGGAAAAATGCGATGCCGTCATCTGGGAAACCGGTCTCGGCGGCAGACTTGATGCCACCAACATCGTCACTCCGGAGCTGTGCATCATCACCAATATCGCCCTTGACCACATGAGCCATCTCGGCAATACGACCGCGCTTATCGCCGCCGAAAAAGCCGGTATTTTAAAACCCGGTGTACCTCTGGTACATGGCAAACTCCCGGCAGATGCCAAAGAGGTCATCTACACCAAAGCGCGCGAACTTGACGTTGAGATCCACCCCTGCCGGGGAGATGTGCCGGAAACGGCGCGCATCATTGCCGGAGAAAACGTTCCGCTGCAGCAGTTCACCTACGACGACCGGGAGATCCGTCTGGCTCTTCCGGGCAAAATGCAGCGGGAAAACTTCCGTATCGTTTACGAAGCTCTTGATGTTTTGAGCAAAATGTGGAACTTTGATTTTGAGACCGCCATCGCAGCTCTGGAAAAGGTCCGCTGGCCGGGACGGTTCCAGAAGATCGGAGACCGGATAATTCTGGACGGCGGTCACAATCCGGACGGGACCGAAGCCCTCGCCGCATCACTGGCAGAACTTTATCCCGGCGAACGCTTCACCACCGTTTACGCGGCTTTTGCCGACAAAAACGCTCAGGAGTGCGTGGCAAATTTGTCCCGTTTTACCGACCACTTCATCTTCACCTCCCCCGGAACGTGGAACCGCGAATCTTTCGCTCCGGCAAAACTTATGGAGTTTGCCGCCAATAATAACGTTTCAAGCGACGGCTGCCCCGATCCACTGGAAGCGGTAAAACAAGCTCTGGAACTGCCGTCATCCCGGCGTATCATCATCTCCGGCTCCCTCTACCTGGCAGGCGAAGTCCTCCAGGCCCATCTCCCACCGGAAGAAACCCTGGATCTGTGATCTTTGGGGGGAAGGAAAAAACTTCTTTTCACGAAAGCTCTGTTCCGCAAAAAGCGGAGTATTTTTTGCTCCCGTCGGTCGCAAAAATCTTATCAAATTATATTCCCCCAATAAGAATATAGCGTTCACGAAAAAAAAGGGGCTGTTGCAAAACCTCGTCTTGGAATAGTGATGCGAGGCGGTTGCCGCCGAGCGCGCAGGCTGGACGAAGCGAACCGCCGGTCAACAGCCGGCGGACGCGCTGAAGAAATTCAGCGCGGGCGGAGGAAGCCGAGC
>JAFVZN010000088.1 GCA_017508135.1 Lentisphaeria bacterium
GAAACTTTTTTTCACGGGAAAAAAAGTTTCCTCTTTCCCCCGCGCCCCCTTTCTCTTTCAAAAAAAGCGGAGTATTTTGCACCTCCAGTTTGTCGCCGCGCTTGAAAAAACGCACTGATGAGATAAAAGTATCTACAAGCAATTCGATAAGGGTGAATCCCGCCTTTCTCTGCCGGAGTCCGGAAGAGCTGCCCATCTCTCTGACCTGTTTATAACCTTGTCCGTTCATTTTCTTGATCTCCTTCATTTTTACTCAACCCGGAAAAAAACTTCTTTCCAAATTCCACCTTTTCCATAATTGTTGATAACTTTGATACTCATATCGTTACCGGAGGATTTCAGCATCTCTGCCGGAATTTCCACGGTAAACGCCTTCGCATAACTCATATTATCGCCCTTGTAGGGAAACGGACGGTCGAGAAGCAGTCTGCCGTTGACATAGACCTGGCAAGCCTCATCGACGGCACCGATCGTAAAGACCGCTTTTTTCCCTTTCCCGGCCGGCATATCAAAGATGGTTTTGTACCATACGGTGTTTTTGAAATCTTTTTTATGTTTTGCCCGGTACTCAAGGTTCGCACTCTGAAACTCATACGCAAGACCGACCTTCACCGGTTTCCAGCGGGCATCCGGTTTCTGCAGATAAAACTTTTCGCCATCTTTTTTCTCATCGAAAAGGATAAGCCACTTCCCGCGGTAAATATCCCCTGCCGACCGGATCGCTTTGACAAACTCTCTGTCCCAGGTCCGGTTTTCGCAGAACTGCAGGAAATACATATCACTGCCCAATTGATCTTCGATCGAGTTGCGGAAAGCATCCAATTTATCCAGTTCCGCAATAAAACGCCGGGAATACTTTTCCGCCGCAAAGATTTTCTCCACCCGGCAGGTCAACTGGGCATGGCGCAAACCGGTGCGCAGAAATTTGATACGTTTGGCTTCGACAGAGTGTTTCCGCACCTTCTTTTCCGCCCGGTCAAGAATGTCGAAACCCTGCTTGAAAACTTTGTCCGGAAAAATCCGGGGACCGGAAATATAGAACTTGGCAAATCCGGCATAATTCAAACCGATATGCCCCGCCGACGGATCAAAGTCGACCGCATCGGAGATCTTCTTCCACAACATGAAATACTCCTTTATCTCCGGGGCCGCCGCTCCGAAACTGCGGAAAAATTCATTGAATATCCCCCCGACCCCCAATCGGGCTTTGGTGTGCATCCGGACGACACTGTAAGTGTTCAACCCCTGAGTCGCATATTGTCCGGTCAAAGCATCAAGGTCGGTACCGACCAAGCCGCGTTTCAGCGCGAAGTCGAAGTCTTCGATAAAATGGTCAGCATAGAATACCGGCAGATTATGTCCGTACAACGTATAATTCGGACGGAGATACTGCTGAGCCCCGGCTTTCGCCCAGCCGTCAAACTGGCGGCGGAAACGGTCACGCATCTCCTTCGACCACGGGAAGGTCAACTCCGGGACCACCCCGCTGATAACGCCGGGAGCCACCCGCGCTTTGACCGGTGCATCCGCATAATTTGTGTAAAAATAGGTAACAAGGAACGCATTGGGGCGGTGCTTGCGGGCTTTGTTCAAAACGGCATTGCAGAACAGCACATAACGGTCGGCAAGGTTTCCCAGTTCCTCAAACCACTTGGTATCGAAATTCAGGAAACGCTTTTTGGCGCGCGCCCGCCGTCCGGCGATATCCCCGGTATTGTCTGCCGCCATACATTTGTCACAGCAGCACTTGCCGTCGGTATCATTCTCCGTGGCATTGATCCTGAGTCCGGGGCGGGAAAGAAAATCCTTAACCACCTGATCCTGAAACGCTCCATTGGTCACGCACATGGAGATCGTCCGGAACGAACCGTAAACCGGATCAGGGCGGCGGCTGCCGTCCGGGAGCATATTGAAAAATTCCGGATGTTTCTTGTTGTACTTTTGCCAATATTGGGTAAAAGCGTGACCGCCACTGAAGAAAGTGACGCTGAGCATCCGGTTGCGAAGCAGCCACAGATCGGTTGCCTTAATGAATTTATTATAGTTTTCCACCTTGTTCCAACCGGAACCGTTGCGCCGGGCGGAGAACACCCGGAAGTTGTTCATCCGCAACGGCAGAGAACCGTAAAAATCGCGCTGTTTGATCGCGATCCGCCGTTTTGCAGGAACATATTCTCCCAACTCGCCGGGCCACAGCCAGCGACAGCCGACGGCGCGTTCCAGAAATTCGTAAACACCCATAAGCGTTCCCTGTCTGAGAGAACCGTTGCGGGAGGCGCGGGTATAATCTTTGATACGGTCATCGCCGTAGATAAAAATATTTCCATCTTCAAAATGGACGATGAAATAGTGATTTCCGCGCAGCCGCCGGACCTTGGCAGGCTTTATCCCCAGAAAGATGGAGTGCAAAGCGGAAGAACGCTTGCTGAAAGCGGTCACCGGCAGAGTGACCCCGGTGGACTTTTTCAGATGATGATTGAGCTCTTCGGCGGCGAACTCATAATAACCATTTTTCCCGTCCGGCAGAACGATTTGGAAAAACGGTTTCTTCTGATCGATCAGCACCGCGATATCACTCTGCTCCGGAACAGCCGCCGCCGTCAACTGAAGGATGCCGAAAATGGCGATGCCGCATACCAATAAAAACTTTTTCACTGATGGTCTCCTGTTTTTGAAATCCAATATTTTCCATGATCTTTCCGGAACGCTCCGGGAACTGTAAAAAAATATATCAGAAAATGCGAAAAAAAACTTGATTTTTTCGCCATTTTATAGTATTTTTACGACAAACATGGAGTAACGTATGAAAAACATCTATTCCTCATGGATAAAAAATTTCGTCAGCGACAACGAATTACCTCTTTATGTGGTCTACCGGGGACCGGGTCAGCATCCGGCGCGTCTGTTCCACGAACACCGTTTTACAGAGATCGCGATGATCATCAGCGGCAACGCAGAACATATTCTTGATAATCAACGGGAAAAGGTCTCTGCCGGGGATGTGTTGCTCATCCATCCCGGAGCAGTTCACGCGTATGATGACACGGCGACCATGGAGATCATCAATTTGATTTACGACCCGAACCGCCTCTCACTGCCGATGCTGGACGGTCACGACCTGCCGCTTTTCCGCCAATTTTTCCCGACAGGAAGTAAATATAATAATTCTGCCAAACCGGTATTGAAGCTGAACGCCAAGGAAAGCGTATCGACACTGAAACTCATCCGGCAGCTGGAGTCTGAATTGAATACCCGTACTCCCGGACGGCAGTTCTGCATCATGGCACTTTTTATGCAGATAATCATAAATCTGTCGCGCAGTGGAAATATTCAGGACACGGCGAAACAGGTAAGTTTCAAAATCGGAGATGCGATAAGCTATATGAACAAACATTCGCAGGAAAACATTGAACTTGAGACCCTCGCCCGCACCGTAAACATGTCGGTACGCAATTTCCAGCGTCACTTCAAGAGTATAACCGGCTGCACACCGGTGGAATTTCTGATAAAGATCAGGCTGCGCAACGCCGCCGCCTGGCTCATCAACAACGATGAACCGATCGGAATGATAGCTCTCTTTTGCGGATTTTATGACAGCAACTATTTCTGCAAAAAGTTCAAAGAAAACTTCGGCATCACACCGAAACTGTTCCGCTTGCAGCACCGCTGACCGCAAGTTCCGGTGCGCGTTCTCCGCAGTCTGGTGACAGCCCCCCGCAACGGGATAAAAAAAACACCCTGAAACTTTGACATTTCAGGGTAAATCATTTCTTGACTTGGTACCGGAGGTGGGACTTGAACCCACACTCCCAAAGGGAAATAGATTTTGAGTCTATCGCGTCTGCCATTTCGCCACTCCGGCAATTTGAAAGTGGTAGCGGGTCCCGGACTCGAACCGGGGACCTGCGGATTATGATTCCGACGCTCTAACCAACTGAGCTAACCCGCCACATCATGTGCAACATGTTATATAATGTATCATACACCGGAGCGTTTGTCAAGAGATTTTTTTGAAAAAATCAGCTTTTTTCTACATATTCTTCACTTTTTCCGGAAAAATCACAACTCCCGAACCCGGCATTGTTCTCAACTTTCACCTCTCCGCAGTGCAAAAACGCCGCCGCAGGTGAACTCTTATCCGTGAAAAAATATCCCGCCTGAGTGCGGAATTCATGCCGGTAACGCTCATCCGCTTCAAAGGTGTTCCCGGAAACCTCCGCCTTGCTGACCGACATCATGGAAACCAGCGTCTGCTGCCATGCCCGGAAGTGATTGTTACGGACAACGATCTCCCCGTGGTAGCAGAATCCCTCCTGCAAACTCCGCAATTCCGGAAACACTGCCAGCGGCTCCCGCGTGGCACTGTTGGGATTGCAGTTGCAGTTGTCAAAGAAATTATCCTCAATGATCATCTTTTCCACCGGGCCGGACTCATACCAGTAACTGAAATCTCCCGAAACAAACACACCCGCTCCGGAGGAGTGGAAACGGCAGCCGGAAATATGCACTTTTTTCAACCCGGATGCCAACACCCCCCTGCCCCGCAGAGAACGGCAGACACAGCCCCGGACTTCCAGTTCAGCTTGCGTTTCCAATACCCATGCCGGATCACCCTCTGTGAACTCTGCCGGCAGTTTGCTTTCATCGATATCCACTATGACAAACGCCTTGTTCGCCGGATGTACATCTTTTACTTCAAGCGTACAATACGGCACTCCGTTTTCCCGCTTACGCAGTTCAAGATGATCTCCCGGACGGACGTTGAAAACGCCCTGCTGCTGATAGTGTCCGGCTTCAAGGTAGTACATCTTCCCGCCGGGGATACGGCTTTTCAGCTTGCGGTAAACCCCATGCACATTGATGGAATCGTCCAGCGTTCCGCTTAATTTACAGTTGATTATCTGCAATTTTCCCCGGCAATCAGTGATATGCAATGCATCATCGGAAACCGCTGTCCTCCGGTTGCGCGGCGCGACCACCGCTGATTCGACCCGGCAGTTTTCACTGTTCTGGATAAGGAATCCCATTCCGGCGGCGTGATACAACGTCACATTGTTCACCACGATATCCCGGCACCGGTCAAAGACCATGCCCGGACACAACCGCAGTTCATGTTTGATAATGAAGGCATCGGTCCCGATGCCTTCAAAACGATCCTCAAAACCGACCAGACCATCCCGAAACAAAATACCTGAATTGGGTATCGTAATCTTCGGCGCGCAGTGCATTATTTCCTGCCGTTCCCGGTCGTAAGCGGTGAACGGCAGCATTCCGCTCATATTATCATAAAAATCATCGGTAAAAATGAGCTTGCCGCCGGCAACTTTATGCTGACCCGGAAATTTGAACCAGGCAATGCCATCTTTTCTTTCCACCAGATCGGCATCGGAAACAAAGGAGTCGGCAAAATCGACCGCAATACCTTCCACCGTCAGATTCCGGCAGTTGAATGCATACAGCGGCGATATCCGCCCGTGAAAGATAAGCAATGCGCCCTGTCCGCTGACGGTGAAATCATCCACCCCGTCCAGCAGCATGGCAATGGTCTTTACCCCCTCATCGTTGTTGGAAAAATAACAATAACGCTGCGGGCATCCTTCCGGATAAAAGTGATACTCTCCCGCCGGGAAAAACAAGTGCTTATCCCCGGCGACAGCGGCTTTCAACGCCTGCTGCAGCGCAGCAGATTCCGTAATATCACTTTGCAGAAAGTCGGTGAAACGAACCATTGTATCACTCCTTACGGAAAATTACTCCAGCGCAAAGACCAGATCTCCAAAACTGTCGGCAGAGTGGACTTTTCCGCCGCCCCAGGAGACGTGACGGCTCCGGTCGTTATTGTGCCGCTTGGTCTGCACCCGGTAGACCAGCGCGCTCATACGGTTGTTCTGTTCAAGGACAAAGCCGAGCGTCTTGAACGGGATGATCGCCACCGAACGCCATTCGCCATTTTTAAATTCAGTTTTAACATCCCATTCGCCGTTCCATTTGCTGTCGGTGCAATAAGCATCATAGCGGGAGGAGGTGCTGTTGGCAAAGGTGTTGTAGACCATAAGGTAGTAACCTCCGGCACGGCGGCCGAGGAAGAGTTCCACATGGTCACCGCTGGGCCACTTGGTCATGGGGATGCCGGGCTTGGCAGTGGTCTTGCCTTCGGGGAACTTGCACTGGATGGCAACATACATGGCTTTACCGTTGTGGACGATTTTCACAAGAGTCTCTTCCGGAGCCTTCGTCTGCTTGCCCATGGTGTTCATGGGGCCCATGACGGCGGCCTTCTTCCAGACACCGGAATCAAAGTCGAATCCGGGGAAATCTTTGATCTCAACTTTGGGAACATTATACTCCGGTGCTGCAGAAGCGGCAGCAAGTTTCAACCACTTTTCAAAGGTTCCGGTAAGTTTGGCAAGCTGGGTCGCCGCGACCGGATTTTTGACCGTTTTGGCAGCTTCCGCAAGGGCGGCGCGGCAGGGTTCGGTCAGGTTTTTCCTTATAACATAACGTCCCATGGAACGGCGGTAATCATCGTTGAACGCACTGGCGGTGGGATCGTTGAGCCAGCTGTCACGCAGCAGCTTGTAGAACTTCATCACGCCGGGGGCACCTTCGCGGTAGACACGTTTGATATATTCGTTGCGCAACTGGTCGGGGTCCTTGTGCGGATTCCAGAAAAGCTGAGTGATCGTCCAGAATTCAGCACCGGTGATATTAAAGAAATCCACCTCCGGGAGGGGATGTTTTTTCCGCATTCCCGGACGGTCGCCCCAACCATGTTCCGAAGTGACCTCTTTGATCCCTTTTTTGGAGATGAAACGCAGATCCTGAGCGATGATGTTCGCCTGCGCGCGCGGGAAACCGGCTCCGGAGAAGTAATATTCCCGCCACATGACGGACGGGCTCATGGCGGTATATTTGACCGTGCGTTTCAGCCACTTGGCGTTGCTGGGACCGTGGAGAGTTTCTTTGTCGTTGCGGACGTAGGGGCAGAAGCTGATACGGATGTTGCCGGCGATGGGGATCTCCGGCGGCGTGGCGGTGAAGAAGTAACCGAAACACTTGATCTTCATACCCGGGCGCGCCTTTTCCACTGCGGCGGCAACCTTGTTCAGGAAGATAAAGAACTGCGTGGACTTGAACGCGCTGTCCGTGCGCAGCAGCATTTTCCCGTTGGGAAGTTTGATGGGAGCCATGCAAAGGTCACATTCGCAGTAACTCTGGGTATCGTCGATCATAATGTTGATGCAGTTGTAGAAATCCGGCAGCTCTTTGACGATTTTCAACGTATTGGCAATAAACGCTTCGTGCATTTTTTCATTGGCATAGCACAGCTGAACGCGACCGGTGGTAACGCGCTTACCGTCGATCTGCATATAATATTCCGGATGCTTTTCCGCAAAAACTTTTTTGGGCAGCCAGCGGGTACTCATATTGTGACCGCCGCCGAATTCCACAAACATGCCGTTGTCGGCATAACGGCTGCGGATACCGGGTTCATCAGCACCGGGGAGATAATTGATACCGTTACGGACACAGTACATGAAAAATTCTTCGCTGTACTGGGCGATACGGGCATTGGCAAGCCAGGCACGCAGCCGGAACACCGGATTGTCAACGTGGTCTTTGACACTCAGTTTCAAATTGGGATCAAAGGTGAAGTTCGCCAGTTCCTTGTGCGGGCGCACCCAGATAAAATCGGTGTGGTTGAAGATGAAACGGTGGACACCGTTCAGCACGCCGCGCGGCGTGGCACCGATAATATAAACTTTCATACCGCGCACGATGACCGCATAACCGTCATCTTTGATTTTTTTGACCAGCTTGAGAGCCGTACCTTTCAGCACCGGTTTGACCACGGCAGATTCCGGCGTACCGAGAATAAAGACCGGCGCATTGGAGTATGCCGCATTGCGGATGGTTATCCGGGCACTGGTCAGCAACCGGAAGTAGTTCTGCAGCTCGCGCGCCGCCTGCCAGATCACGCGGGAAGCGTTGTCATCGACCACGATAGCAGAGTTGGCTTCGCCGGCGATGGCGACCTGCAAGGTCTTGACGGTACTCTTTGTTTTTGGTGCCGCCATCAGCAGCACAGTTGTTGTCAACATGACAACGGTCAGAAAACGTTTCATCTTAAATTCCTTTCTTTGGGTTAAATTTTTATGATAACGTTGCATAAATATCTATCATTCCGGAGCAAAGACCAGATCACCGAAACTGTCGGCGGAGTGGACTCTGCCGCCGCCCCAGGCGGAGTGACGGCTCCGGTCGCCGGTATTGCGTTTGGATTGTACGCGGTAAACCAGCGCACTCATACGGTTGCTCTGTTCAAGAACGAAGCCGCACGTCTTGAACGGAATGATCGCAACGGAACGCCATTCGCCGTTTTTGAATTCGCTCCTGACATCCCATTCGCCGTTCCACTCTCCGGCGGTGCAAAAAGCATCATAGCGGGAAGAACTGCTGTTGGCAAAGGTGTTGTAGACCAGATGATAATACCCTCCGGCACGGCGGCCGAGGAAGAGTTCCACATGGTCGCCGCCGGGCCATTTGTCCAGAGGAACGTTGACTTTGGCAGCGGTCTTGCCCTCCGGAAACTTACACTGGATGGCAACAAACATCGCTTTGCCGTTGTGGATGATCTTGACCAGAGTATCTTCGGCGGCCGGTTCCCGGGTTCCCATTCTGCACATGGGAGTAAGCGGCCCGGCTTTCTGCCAGACGCCGGAATCAAAATCAAATCCGGGGAAATCTTTGATCTCAACTCTGGGGACATGGTACTCCGGAACCGCTGAAACGGCGGCAAGTTTCAACCATTTTTCAAAGGTTCCACTGAGTTTGGCAAGCTGGGTCGCCGCGACTGGATTTTTGACCGTTCGGGCAGCTTCGGCAAGGGCGGCGCGGCAGGGAGCGGTCAGATTCTTGCGGATAACGTAACGTCCCATGGAACGGCGGTAGTCATCGTTGAACGCACTGGCGGCAGGGTCGTTGAGCCAGCTGTCGCGCAGCAGCTTGTAGAACTTCATCACGCCGGGGGCGCCTTCGCGGTAAACGCGCTTGATATATTCGTTGCGCAGCTGATCGGGGTTCTGATATGGGTTCCAGAAAAGCTGGGTGATGGTCCAGAATTCGGCGCCGGTGATATTGAAAAATTCCACCTCCGGAAGGGGATTTTTTCTTTTCACGCCGGGACGGTCGCCCCAATTGTGTTCGGAAGTAACCTCCCGCACGCCGCGTTCAGAAATAAACCGCAGATCCTGCGCGATGATATTCGCCTGTGCGCGCGGAAAACCGGCGCCGGAAAAGTAATATTCCCGCCATATCAGCGACGGACTCATCGCGGTGTATTTGACGGTGCGTTCCAGCCACTTGGCGTTGCTGGGGCCGTGGAGGGTCTCTTTATCATTGCGGACGTAGGGACAGAAGCTGATACGGATGTTGCCGGCAATGGGGATCTCCGGCGGGATGGCGGTGAAGAAGTAGCCGAAACACTTGATCTTCATCCCCGGACGCGCGCGTTCCACGGCGGCGGCAACTTTGTTCAAAAAGAGGAAAAACTGCGTGGATTTAAAGGCTTCGTCACTGCGCGTCAGGATTTTGCCGTCGGGCAGTTTGATGGGCGCCATACAAAGCTTGCACTCGCAGTAGCTCTGGGTATCGTCGATCATGATTTTGATGCAGTCGTAGAAATCCGGCAATCCTTTGACGATTTTCAGAGTGTTGGCGATAAACGCTTCGTGCATTTTTTCATTACTGTAACAGAGCTGAACGCGACCGGTGGTGATGCGCTTGCCGTCGATCTGCATATAATATTCAGGATGGGTACTGCCGTAAACCTTTTTGGGCAGCCAGCGGGTACTCATATCATGGCCGCCGCCGAATTCGACAAACATACCATTGTCGGCGTTGCGGCTGCGGATCGCCGGTTCATCGCTGCCGGGGAGATAGTTGATGCCGTTGCGGACACAGTAGGTAAAAAATTCTTCGCTGTTCTGGGCAATGCGCGCATTGGCAAGCCACGAACGCAAACGGAAAACGGGGTTGTCGATATGATCTTTTATCTGCAGTTTCAAATTGGGATCAAAGGTGAAGTTCGCCAGCTCCTTGTGCGGGCGCACCCAGATGAAATCGGTATGGTTGAAGATAAAACGATGGACACCGTTCAACACACCGCGCGGAACAGCTCCGACGATATAGACCTTCATGCCGCGCACAATGACTGCATAACCGTCATCGTTGATCTTTTTCACCAGATCATCATTCCGCACCGGTTTGATCACCGCCGATTCCGGCGTACCGAGAACAAAGACCGGAGAATTGGAAGGCGCAGTGTTGCGGATATGGAGCCGGGCACTGGTCAGCAGACGGAAGCAGTTCTGCATTTCACGCGCTGCCTGCCAGATCACACGGGAAGCGTTGTCATCGACCGCAATCGATGCATTGGCTTCGCCGTCAATGGCAACCTGCAATGTCGTACTTCCGGCACCTGATGCCGCCATCAGCATAATGGACGTTATCAATATGACAACACTCAGAAAACGTTTCATCTTCAATTCCTTTCCCCTGAAATCACCTCTTTACAGCTCATTCATACCGCAAATATCCATATCCAACGCCCGCGCCAGCTTGAGCAGCACTTCCAGCTGACCGACGGAAATATG
Source organism: Lentisphaeria bacterium (assembly GCA_017508135.1). GTDB lineage: Bacteria > Verrucomicrobiota > Lentisphaeria > Victivallales > Victivallaceae > UBA1784. The sequence continues at coordinate 10,656 of JAFVZN010000088.1, forward strand.
GTGGCTCGGAGCGAGCTTCTCCGGGATATCGTGTGCATAAAACACGATCGTTTCCCCCCGTTCCGCCGCCCGGAAAATGCTTTGACTTACCTCATGGAAATCAAAATTTCCGGAAGCCGACATTCCGTAAAACAACTGTTTATCCGCAACATCTTTCAAAAACAGCCGGTCAATACTGACCATCTCCTGATCTTTTTCCCGGATCTGCCATGCTCCGCCGCGGAGAAAATCAAAATACTCAAACAGCCTGCCGTCACTCTCTTCGTCACGCAAACTGTATGGATAAGCAAAAGAACGGATCTTTATCCCGGCGTTGCGGCAGACATCCAGCTGGGGAAGGATCTCCTCCTCGATGTAAGTGTCCTTCTTATTGGGATATTTGGCGTGGTGCAACGCGTGCAAGCCGACAGTGTGACCGTCATTCTGCAAACGTTGCATAACTCCGATGGCGGTCGCATCCACAGCACCGGAAACAAAGAAAGTTCCCCGGGCATCGTACTTGCGCCAGAGCGGCAAAACTTTGAGCCAGTTATCAAAGTTACGATCATCGAAGGTCAAACATAAACGACCGTGTTGGATTGATTTTCTCATTAGCGGACTATTTTTCGGATGAATTTTTCAAATTTATCTGCAAATCGCATAAAAGCGGTCTTTTCGGAAACTATCGCACCGGCAGGACAATGTTCCTGACAGCAGAAACAACGGATACAATCGTTGAGCTTGAACACCGGTTTGCCGTTGACGATCTTCAACGACTGCGGCGGACACATTTTGGCGCACACCCCGCAGCCGACACAGCGTTTGACTTCGACCTTCGGGCGCGACACCATATATTTACGCAAATATTTGCGCAGTTTCACCGGGAAATAAACTCCCCACTCCAGCGACAGCTGCGGCGGATCAGGCAAAGTTATCGCCGTCACCTCCGGAACATCACCACATTCGGTAAAATTCCCCAGTACACCGCGTTCCGCCGCCCGCTGAACCGTCAGCAGATCGTTCACGCCCAGCTTCGCCGCAACGGAAGCATCCAACGCCACGGCATCGGTGGAACACGCAATAAAATCCAGCTTGACCGGCGTCCCGCTGCCGGGACCGTTCCCCTCCATGGCGATGACCGCATCAACAAGGGAGATGTGCGGCTTTACAAGCAAATATATATCCAGCAGCATATCGGCAAAACGGCTGAAATCCCTGCCGACCGCCAGATGCCAGCCGAGCCGTTCACTTCCCCGGATCAGACCGAAAAGATTTTTTACTGCCAAAGTCAACGTCATCATCGCGTGGGTCTTGGCTTTGGCGAAGTCGATGACCAGATCGAACTCTTTATATTCGCACGCGATCTCCATCCGCCGGAACGCGGAATTTTCCGGCATATCCACAAACTGGTATGCCGCACAATTTTCAACTTCCACACCAAGTTCGGCAAGCTGAGAAGCTATTCCCATCTTCTCCACGATAACAGGCGCGGATTTCACCGCAGGATTTTCAATGATGGCAATTACCGCCGCCCCCTGCTCTTTCAGCAGACGGCAGAGCGCAAGCAGCAAAGCAGGATCAACACAAACCGGGATCTCCGCGCCTTTCCATTCCAGAAAGTTCGGCTTTATCATCACCCGTTTCCCGGCGATACCGCCGGCTTCTGCCGCGACCGGGAGAAACGCTTTCTGCAATGCCGCAGTCAGAGTTTCCCCGGTATAATCCGGAGCTGAAGCATAGTATACGTTTGCCATCGTTTTCGATCCTGAACTCAATCAAAAGTTAGGGGATGGAAACAAATCATCTCCATCCCGCAAAAACATTTCCCGATCAAACGGCTCAGAAATTGGGAAGGTCTATTCCCAATTCGCCGCCGATCGCCTGCATCTTCTCCTGCATGGTGGAGCGGGCAGATGCCAGCGCACTGTTGAGTGCATTTTGAAGTTCCTGTGCCAGGAAATCCGTATCGCCCTGCATCTCCGGAGCGATAACGATCCGGCGCACGGTCATGTCTCCTCCGACAGTTACCGTGACACCGCCGTTGGCTGCGGTCGATGAAAACTCCATCTTGGGAAGTTCGTTCTTCATCGCCTCAGCCGCTGCTTTCAACTCCTTGGCGTGGGACATCAATTTGACAATATCTCCGAAGCCCGCCATCTTATCTTGCTCCTTTTTTCGCCTTGCGTTCGAGCATGAAGTTGACCATGGGACCGGCAAGACAAACCGAACTGTACGTTCCGAGCAGCACACCGAGCATCATGACCATAGTGAACTCATGCAGATCCGGACCGCCGGCGATCCAGAGGATGAACACCACGATAAAGGTCGTAAGCGTGGTGATCAAAGTACGGCTCAAAGTCTGGTTGATGGACAAGTTGACGTTTTCCGCAAAGCCGGAGCACTTCTCCTGCGCGTTATTTTCGCGGATACGGTCAAAGATGACCACCGTATCGTTGATACTGTAACCGATAACGGTCAGGAAGGCGGCAACGGTGGTAAGACCGACCGTCTTGCCGGAAACCAGATAGATCGCCAGAACGACCAGCACGTCATGCAGCAGAGACAGCACACTCGCCAGCGCAAAGACAAACTCATAACGCAGCACGATATAAACACCGATACCGATAAGCGCGAGAACGATCGCGATCAATGCGGCTTTGGTGAACTCCTTACCGATAAGACCGTCAAGGTGCTGAGCGTGGGCAGATGCCGGATCGATACCAAGTTCGGGGAACTTGTCAGCGAGCAGTTTACCGACCTTCTGCTGAACAGTTTCGTTGCTGTCGTCACGGAGCATGACTTCAAGTTTCTCCCGGTCAGCATCATCCGCGGCGGTAACGTTGGATTTGTAGGTGACAGAGGGTTCCTTGAATCCGGCTTCTTTCAAAACCTGCGCCATCGCGGAAGCGTTGCCGCGTTTGGCGTAACTGTAAGTAATGGCAGTACCGCCGGTGAAGTCGATACCCAGAACATTGCGGCCGCGAATGCCCAGCATGATGATGCAGAGCAGGATAAGCGCGCCGGAAAATGCCAGAAAATACTTCCAGTTTCCGATGAAGTTGATATTGGTCTTTTTCACCATCTGCCGCATGGAAAGTTGTTCCACATTCAGGAACCGGAAGAAGTAATCATAGACCAAACGGGTGATAAAGAGGGCAGTGAACAAACTGCTCAATATACCGATAGCGAGGGTGATGGCAAACCCTTTGATGGCACCGGTACCGACATACATCAGAATAAATGCAGTGATAAGCGTGGTGATGTTGGCATCCAAAACGGAACTCAACGCCCGGTCATAACCGGCATCGACCGCCGCTTTCGCCTTTTTGCCCAGATTCAACTCTTCGCGGATACGTTCAAAGACCAGCACGTTGGCATCCACCGCCATACCGATGGTCAACACGATACCGGCAATACCCGGCAGAGTCAGCGTACTGTCAAATGCCGCCATCGCACCGAGGATAAGCAGAATGTTCAAACCGAGCGCGATAACCGCCAGCATACCGCTCAACCGGTAGTAGATGACCATAAAGACGGCAACCAGGATCAAGGAGATGACACCGACCCAGACACCGTTTTTTACACTGGCAAGACCAAGTTTCGGGTCGGTATCAAAGACGGCACCGACCTTGATGGAGAAGGGGAAGTTTCCGGCCTGCAGCGCGTTGGCGATGGTCTGGGCTTCTTCATCGGTGAAATTTCCGGAGATGGAGGCACTGCCGCCGGCGATAGCCTCCCGGATATTGGGAGCGCAGTAAAGTTTACCGTCGAGAACGATCGCCAGCTGACGGCCGATGTTGTTTTCCGTCACACGTTTGAAGTCTTCAGCACCCTGCGTGTTGAAAGAAAGAGAAATGGAACGCTGTCCCATCTGATCGCGCATCGCGCGTGCGCGGTCAATATTCCTGCCGTCCATCACCGGACGGATATCGACCAGATATGCCCGGACGAGGGGTTTGCCGTTTTCGATCGCGGTATATTCCATATACTCGTAATCAGCGGGAACGGACTGCGGGTCAGCTTTGCAGCGGGCAAGCTCCTCCGCAGTGGAATCCTTGACCAGACGGAAGTGGAGTTTGGCACTCATCTGGATCATGTCGCGGAGTTTTGCTTTTTCATCGTTGGTGACGATCGGCGCACGGAGAACGATATGACGTTCGCCGGAGGGAGCAAGTTCCGCTTCAAAGATGCCCATTTGTTCCAGACGTTTACGCAGCTGTTCGATGGCGACATCGCGGTAATGTTTGAAATCGTTTTCGATCTCTTCTTTCTTGCCTTCATCGGGAAGCAGTTCCAGATAGAACTCCACACCGCCGTTGAGGTCCAGACCCAAACGGATGGAGCTGGAAGCCTTTTTACGGATGAGGCTCATCACGTCACGGTTGTTCTCCAGACCTTCTCCTTTGACCATCGGCGCGAGGTTGACACCGCGCTCATCGGCGGCCTTGAGCAGAGCCTGGGATTCAAAGAGGTCTTTATCTTTCGCCTGATATGCCTTGGCGGCGGCGATCAATTCAGAAGCGGTCTTATCCGAAGGATCCTTGAGCAGAGATTTGAAGGTATCGTAGTAATCTCTGGGGGTCAACGGATACATCGCCGCACCGAAAATCACCATCACAACGATGGCGAGCAGGGTGCGGAGCAAAACAGGTTTTTTATTCATGATTACTTTTTATCCTGATCTTTTTCAGCTTTTTCAGCGGGCTTTTCTTCTTCGACCGGGGTCACGCCGTTCTTATTGACCAGAACCTGAACGTTTTCAGCGATCTCAACGACAAAATCATTTTCCTTGACTTCGATGACTTTTCCGTAAACGCCGCTGTTGAGCATGACACGGGTCCCTTTGACCGTGCGGTCGAGAGCTTCCTGACGCTTCTGCTGCTGCTTTTTGTTGCCGCGGAAGATGAAGAAGTAGAAGACCACGATGATCAGAATGATCGGCAGGAAATCCATAAATCCGCCGCTTTTTTTCTGGTTGGCAGGCGCGTTTTTGGCATCAGCTGGAGCCGCGCTTTCAGAGGTGGAGGAGGCTGCAACATCAGCGGAACCGGGAAGAGCTTTGGCGGTACTGACACCAGGAGCAGCCGCTTTGGGAGCGGCTTTGACTTCACTTGCGCCGTAGAGAGAAACTCCCATGGCAAGGGCGAGAACTGCGGCAAAAAATTTGATTTTCATATCAATAATTTCCTTTAAATAACAGTTTGTTGTTCCAGAAACTTACTTTGCGGGAACACCCAGCAGGGTAAGGTGTTTGTCGAAATGTTTCTCCAGAGCGGCTTCGTACTCAGCTTCAAACTTGTGCATCGCCTTGAAGAAGCGTTCACGCAGCGCGCCGCAGAGGATGGGACCGTAGGTGATGTGGAGCAGCTGACGGGCTTCAGGCATATCCATCAAAGCCGGGAGCTGGGCATCGCTCAGGGTATCCACTGCCGGGATTCTGGTGATATCGGCGGTGATGTGGTAAAGTTTGAGCATATCGTTGAAGTTTTCAAGAGCGCACTTGTGCATGTCGCGGTAGAGAGCCGGATCTTTTTCAGCGATGACGGTAACAGCGACAAGCCAGCTGGTACCGGCGGTCTTGAGGTGGAGGTAGTGGCGGGTTTCGCGTCCGACGGTGGGATAAACGGCGAACTTGTCGCTGCCGCTGTGGACGGAAACTTTGTAGTTGCCGTAGTTCTGGGCGATAAGCGCGTGGACCTTGAACTGACGGTCGAATTCATCCAGATCGCCGATGTAGTCGATGGCCTTCTGGAATTCACCGATAAAGCGGGGAGCCAGAGAGCTGAATTCGACGTTGCGCAAACGGAGTTCGCGGACGATGAACAGGTGGTGCGAGGGAAGAGTGGGGCTGGTGGTCTCGTCGATGGAGATCTCCAGATCGAACTCATCGCCGCGGGCGGCTTTGAGGTGTTCGTAGACCTTGAGCGCGAAATCCAGAGCCGCAGTGTACATCACAGCGCAGCGTTTGGCGGTAAGTTCATCGACACTGACAGTGACATCACCGAGGACGAATTTCTTTCCGGCATAGTCGGCAATGATGCGCTTCTGCAGATCGGCAGGCATCGCGGCGAAGGCGGCTTCGACTTCGGCCTTTTCCCAATCACCGGCGGCGGCGTTCATCACTTCGGAGAGGTCGAGGGTGATCATCGGCATACCGGCGGCAAGAGCAACGTCGATATCCGGAATGGTCTTGAGGTGGTCGCCGTCGGCACCGTAGCCGTCGCGATAATCTGCGGCAAAGACCATAAAACAGGCATCGTCGACAACCTGACGGAAGGTACGGCCGGTCATGGTAAGTTCACGCATGGACTGCTGGGCAAGGACCGGATAAACCTGAACTTTACGGGCAGCTTTGATATGACCGAAGCTGGCAAGACCGAGACGGTCGCCGCAGCCGATGGTGGTGCGTTCATTGCGGAGACTGCGGGGAGCGCACCAGGGGAAATGTTTACGCAGAGCATCAGCGTTGACTGCGGAAAGTTCACAAACGAGAGCTTCACCGCCGTCGGCGAGTTTGACCGCTTCGCCCTGGAAATAGAGAGGCATCGCCTTGGCAGAATCAGCGACCACGAGAATATAACGCTTCTCATCATCGCGTCCCATCATCACGGCAGCGGCACCGATCTTGTGAACAGAAGCAGGGTAAACCTTGAACCCGGCATCTTCCATGATCATTCCCGCCTTGACCGCCGCTTCATCTTTGTTGAGCTGCGCCAACACACTCTCAGCTATTTTTTTCATAATGTCATTTTCCTTTCAAAAAAATAATAAAGACACTGTTACACAATACAAATATAATAATATAGTACACAAAGAGCGCAAATGCAAGAGCCGTTTTCAAAACTCCTCCAGAAAAAAAATTACAGCTGTCCCATAAAAATCAAACCTTCGGCGGGTTCTACTCCAAAAAATCTCCCTGCGGCGGCGGGAGAGCCGCCTCGCCGCTCGTGCTTCGCACTCGACGGTTGCAGTCGATTTTCCGGAGACCTCGCTCTACGGCATTCCGTGCGGCTTATGCCGTACTCATGCCTTGAGTATGGTAGTTGTTTGTTTACACAAAAAATCTCCCTGCGGCGGCGGGAGAGCCGCCTCGCCGCTCGTGCTTCGCACTCGACGGTTGCAGTCGATTTTCCGGAGACCTCGCTCTGCGGCATTCCGCGCACCTTCCGCCTTGCTCATGCCTTGAGTGTGGTAGTTGTTTAATACTCCAAAAAATCTCCCTGCGGCGGCTGCAGTAAAATGCCGCCGCCATTTTTTTATGGAGGGAGGACGGACAGGGAGAATGAGTATTATCTGGTGAGTTCTTCAAGTTCCGTCAGGTAATTTAAGGCATCCTGACGGCAATTTCCGCACATTTCCGGAGAAGGCCGGAGCGAAGCGCACACGCGCGGTCGCGCCGGGTCGTTGAAGATGCGGCAGCGGAAGTTTTCATCCAGCTGGATGCACGGTATCCCGGCGGGTTTGCCCTCCGGCATTCCCGGTATCGGCGAGGAGATGGAAGGAGCGATACAGCAGGCACCGCATTGCTCCCGGCAGGGGAAGCTTTTCATGGCAGTACGGGGGAATCAATCCAGATTGTAAAGAACGTTTTTCCGCTTGACTTTTTCCGGTTTCCCCCACCAGCATTCATGGGTTTTGAGGCAGAAGGCGATCCAGATATATTTCCCGGGGGGGACTCCGGCAACGGTGTAACGCCTGGCAGTGTGACTCTTGAAAAAGAGGTGTTGTTTGGCATCGATGATTTTTTTCAACTCCTCGCAGACAAAAAGATATTCCAGAGTGACCTGTTGTTCATAGCGGGAGATGGAGCCCTGGGTCTGAGAACGGCTGAGGGAATGTTTTCTGGCGTCCAGATCGCGTTTTTTGTAAAATCCGGCTTTGATGGTCTTGAACTTCTGTTCCAGATCGGCTGAATAGTTGAAGATCATATAGGTGCGTTCATAGTTGTTTTTTGCTTCAAAGATGATGACATCGCAACTTTTTTCCAGCTCTTGCAAACGGGCATCGATCTTGCTGCGGGCGGAGGAGGCGGGAAAATTTTTTGCCAGCTGATCCATGATGGAGAAGGCTTCGTCGTAAGTTTTTACCACTTTTGACTTTTCGATCATGGAAGCGATATATCGTTCTTCAAGTTTTTGCACAGTTTTCTTGTGGCGTTTTTTTTCTACGGCGATGGAAGTGCCGGCGGGAGTGTTGTCAGCATTGCTCCGGAACGCGTTGATGATGAAAATACCGATGATAAGAAGCAGCAGTGCGATGATGATGGCAAAGAATTTGGAACTGGTGAAAAAGGAACCTTTTTTCTGTTGGGCGGGCGGCATCGGGGGGACGCCCGGATATTGTTGGGGAGGCACTTGAGGCGGTACAGACGGCTGCCGGTATCCGGGATATTGCTGCTGCACCTGCGGCTGCGGGATGACCTGTTGGGGAATGACTTGCTGGGGGACGACCTGCTGGGGAATGACGGAAGGCGGAGCCGGATTTTGCCGGGGCTGTTCCTGACAGGATGTTTTAGGCAGGAGGATCAGGGTTCCGTCACTGTTTTCCGGGTTATTTTGCCGGGGGAGGGTGAAGCTTTTACTGCACAGCGGGCAGGCAAGTTCCATGCCTTCCCATTCGGATGAAACGCTCAAAGTTGAATCGCAATGCGGGCAGCGGGTTTCATATTTTGCCATAATGGACCTCTTTTACAGTTTTATACAAAAATACACGCTACATAAAATAGTTCCAAAAAAATTTTTTTCAAATGGTTTCGGGTATAAAGTTTCTCTCTTTTTCCAACTTATGCCGTTGAAAAATTTTCAGAGACGGGATATATTACCCGGAAGAACAAAAGGGGAAGTTTATATGAAAGATGCGCTTGAATTTTTTGTTTCCAGCGGCAATATCCGGCTGGATGCGCAGTTGAAGTTTTCGGCAGTTATCGACCGGATGTGTTCGGTCTTCCGGAGAACCATTCTGCTGGACCGGAGCCGGCACGAAAACGATGCTGAACACTCCTGGCACATCGCGGTGATGGCACTGCTGCTTGAAGAGTACGCCGTGGAAAAGGTGGATGTTCTGCACGCAGTGGAGATGCTGCTGGTTCACGATCTGGTGGAGATCTACGCCGGAGACACCTTCGCCTACGATACTGCCGGTAATGCGAGCAAAGAAGCGCGGGAAAAGGAGGCCGCCAACAGGTTGTTTTCCCAGCTTCCTCCGGAGCAGGGTGAGTATTTGCGGGGCTTGTGGGAAGAATTTGACCGGGGAACAGGAGCCGATGCCCGGTACGCCAACTGCCTTGACCGGGTGCAGCCGTTTCTGCACAATGTGCTGACCGAAGGCTACACCTGGCAGAATTCCGAACCGCAGCCGGACGCGGATATGGTGCGGCTGCGGATGGCGGTGTTGAAAGATTTTATGCCGGAACTCCACAAGTGGGTGGAAAAGGCGATCCAAAAAGCCGTGGAGAATCAGCATTTGAAAGAAAGGTAAAGCATCCTGCTTTATCTGTTTTCAACCTTTCATATTCACCCATTCGGGGGATTGAGCGGCTTTTATCACCGGGCGCAGTTCGTCGGCGGATTTGAGCTGACCGCGTTCCATCAAAAGTAAAGTGTTGCGCAGAAGGTCGTGGTGGGATTGGCAGGTGAGCAAATTCCGCAAACCGAGATTTGCCCGTTTCCCGGCATCGGTTTCAAAGGAATCGGGGATCGGACGGTTGAACAATTGCCCGAAATAACCGTTGAGACCGCTGGAGGTGCACCAGGCGTTGAAAAGGTTCTGCAAAGCACTTTCGTCGGCGATGGGGGCGGTGAGACCGTCCAGATAGGAGAAAAATTTCTCCGTATCAGCATCATCCATCAAAGCCAGAGCCTGTTTGCGGTTGTAGTAGGGCAGAAGTTCCAGTTCAAACGCTCCGTTGGCATCGAGAGTGAACTTCGGCAGATAACCGATGTACCAGCAGGGCAGAGAGGTCGGACGGTTGGGGAAATAGAAGTTGCCCGGAGAGTAGATGATGGGAACACCATTGTAAACTTCATATCCCAGCGGACAGTGGGTGTGGCAGTTGAAGACCACGTCGGCACCGCAGTCGGCGCAGAAGCGGCAGAGTGAACGCAGGCGCGGAGTGGGGAACGAATAAAGTTCATGACCGCCGTGGAGGGTGACTATGACCTTGAAACCTGCGGCTTTTTCCTCTTTGATCTGCGCGGAAAGTTTGATGGGATCGGTGGCGTATGAACCGGGGGTGTCGCTGTAAGCGATACCGAACTCATATTCGGCGGAGTTGAGGATGGAAATTCTGATGCCGTTCTGTTCGATGCGGAGAGGGCGGGCTGCATCGGCTTCATTCATTCCGGCACCGACGGTGCGGATGCCGAGGCGGTTGAACGCATCGAGGGTATCTTTCACGCCGGGTACACCGTAGTCGCCGGTGTGGTTGTTGGCAAGGAGGACGGTGTCAATGCCCAGCGCGGTGGCGAAAACGGTACACTCCGGATAACAGCGGTGGTTGGGACCGCTTTTGAGGATGGGGGTATCCTGACGGGTGACGGTACACTCCCATTGGAGGATCTTCAAATCGGCATCAGCGAAGAAGGGTTTGACTTGAGCGGTGATCTCATCCACGCGCTGAACGAGATCATCGCAATTTTGTTCGCGGGGGCAGAAGTCACCGGCGATGACCATGGAAACTTTTTCCGTTGCGCCGTTGCGCCACTTGATTTTGCGGGTATTCATTATATTCTCCTGTTTTTCTGTAACAATCGTTACGATACATCCGCCGATTGCATCGGGGCTTGTTGCATAACATAGCACCTGCGGCGGTTTTTATCAAGTTGAAAAGCTCCTGTCCTTGAAAAAAGGCGTGTCCGGCTGTATATTAAAGAATTGCATTTTTTATTTTACAAATAATTCAGGGAGATGAAAATGAGTGATGTTGTTCCGGTTCCGGGGACGGTTGTCAATTGGAAGAAAAATTTATTGGTGATTTGGCTGTCGCAGTTTCTGGCGATGGTGGGGTTCGGCTGCTGTATGCCGTTCATTCCGCTGATGCTCAAGCAGAACTTGCACATTGATGACGAGAATTTGCGGGGACTTTATATGTCCATCTATTATCTTGCATCCATGTTGAGCTTGTGTGTTGCCACGACCATTTGGGGGATGCTTGCCGACCGGTTCGGGCGGAAGTTGATGCTGTTGCGGGCAAGTTATGGAGCGGCGATACTTTATCCGCTGCTGGCGTTTGCGCCCAACTTCTGGACGCTGGCGGCGATCCGGTTCGCCTGCGGATTTTTCTCCGGAACCGGAAATCCGGCGCGGACACTGCTGGTTTCGACCACGCCGCCGGAGAAACACGGTTTTGTGCTGGGCGTGCTGAGTACCGCGATCTCAAGCGGAAATATGTTGGGCTATCTGCTGGGCGGAATGATCGTTGAATATTACAGCTACAAGACCGCATTTTTTACCTGCGGAGCGATATATATAGCCAGCGGAGTGCTGGTGCATATCTTTGCCAAGGAAGATTTCAGCATCAAGGCAGTGAAGAAAAAACGGGAAACGAAGAAGTATAAATTCAAAGAGGTGGTCACTCCCGGAGTGTTGTGGCTGTTGGCGATGTTTCTGCTGTTGGGGGTCGCTTCGCGGTTGGTACAGCCGTATATGGCACTGCTGGTGGAAAAGGTTCACGGCTTCAATGGAGCCGCGCTTTACACCGGAGTGGTAAGTTCGGTTTCGTCGCTGGGCGGATTTTTCGCCGGAGTGCTGATCGGATGGCTGTGTGACCGGGTCGCTCCGGGAAAACTGCTCTTTCCGCTGTTGTCGATGTATTGCATATTTGAAGTGGCGATGGCGTTGTCGGTCAATGTGGAAATGCTTATCGTGTCGCGTTTTCTGGCGGCACTGGCGGGCGGCGGAGTATTCCCGGTGTTCCAGTTGATGCTGACAAGGATAACGTCACCGGATCTGCGGGGAACCTATTTCGGCTGGTCGGGCAGCATCAATACGGCGGGCGGGATCGTCTGTTCGCTGTTGGGCGGCAGTGTGGTCTGGTTCACCGGTGTGCGCGGCGTGTACATCGCGGCGGCAGTGATACTTGCAGTTATGATCCCGCTGTTGATCCCGGTCTGCCGCCATGCCCGGATAGAAGAAGCCATCCAGAAGGAAAAGACCGAAGCCGAATCCGTTACCGCATGATCGGCAGAGCCACTGGCATAAGTCTTATAAGTCCCATAAGTCTTATATCAAAAAAGCGGCAGTGCTGAAAATGCATTGCCGCTTTTTTGATATGCGTGGTATTACAGATTCCACGAAGCGATATCGTCATGATTTTTGTGGTTGCCGCTGGATATGCAGGATTCCAGTTCTACGTTGCAGCCTTTGTCGTCGGTTCCGTTGGGACCGAAGGAGTAGATGGCGATTTCAGATGCAATGGTTTTGGATGTATCCGGGATGGCGAGTTCATCGGTGTTTTTGGTTTTTACATAGACCACATATTTTTCGCCCCACGGATCGAGCCAGAGTTTTTCAGCATTGGCAGTGGAAGTGTATGCGGCGGTGGGATCAAAACCGTTCTTGGGATCAAGATAAACTTTTCTCCGTTTGTTGATACGCTTTGAAACAGTTGAATCGAGCCCGCTGTTTTTAGGTACGGAGAGTTCGGCGATCAGCGCGGAATAGGTGTCGCCGGAAATGGTGGCGATATCATTGCTTATGCTTGCCTTGTGGGAACCATTGATACCGCCGTCGGTGAGCAGTATTCTGTTATAATCGGTTTTGACCTGTTTGAGAGCAGTCATGATGCTGGAGATGTCGGTTTTGGCTTGAGTGACCTGACCGCGGTTTTTGGCGATGATGACCGTGGGTATGACCAGACCGGCAAGGATACCGATGATGGCGATAACGGTAAGCATTTCTACCAGAGTGAAGTTGTTGGGACGTCTTTTCATAAATATTTTCTCCTGTTGGGTGATAAAATTGACATTGTGACACTGCTATACTTTATCCCGTGAAAGAGAATTTTTCAATATTGATATCCGTAAAAAACGCGATTTTTTGCGGATTTTTTCATCAAGTGTGGAAAAGCGGCGGGAATGGTGATTTTTTTATCGAATTTCCGATAGTTGACTTGACTTTTCGGGGTTTGTGTGGTATAGTATTTGGATGACAGGATGGATTTTTTACATTTCGCTGATCCAACGGCTAAAAAGCAGGAAAGGAATATTGAAGAATGAAACGTTATAATTACACCATCACAGAATTGCTTACGGTCATCGCCATTATTGCCATTCTCGCTGCTATCGCCATCCCGTCGGTGGGATATGCCCGTCGCCGCGCCCGCACCACCGCCTGTATCAGCAATCAGGGACAGACGATGACGATGCTGATCAATGCCATGGGCAGCAACAATAACCGTATCTATTCCGGTTCCACGTTTTCAGCTCCCAATACCAACGGCACTGTTACCGATGATGCCGGTTGGACGGTCTACCTTGCGGAAAAAGGTTTTATCAAAAACATGGATGCCCTGCGCTGTCCGGATATTCGCAGTTATACCACTGACGGCAAGGTGATTGATGAAAAAAGTGTCAAAGAAGCATACGGCGTAGTGGTTGCCAGCGGCAACAATGGAAAGTTTGACTTCCGCGGAACCCGGCTTCTCACCACTTCCGGCGGTGACCAGATCGCTCCCTCCGCGCTCGCGCTGGGCGGATGCACCACCAGTGACGGTGCCGCTGTCAGCGCAACGGTCAACTTCGCCAGTAACAGCGGCGGCCGTGCCACCGGTGTTCACCACAGCAGCATGACCAACATTTTCTTCTATGACGGACACGCGGAAAGTGTTGAGAAAAATAACTTCCACCTCAACAAGTATTATCCGGTTCAGGGAACCTCCGCCGCAACAACTAAAGCAGAGGCGATCAATTCCAGTTCCTGGTTGGAGGCGATCCAGTAATCGTTATGTGAATTTTTGCAGGAGAGAAGATTTCTTTCCTGCATTTATTTAATACTACAAGTTAAATTCTTTTTTTATCAACCTGTGAAATGAAAGGAGACATCATGGGAAAAAAGATGCAAACAATTGATGGTAACTACGCAGCAAGTTACGTTGCGTATGCCTTCAGCGAAGTGGCGGCGATCTTCCCGATCACCCCGTCCTCACCGATGGGTGAATACGCCGACGAATGGGCAAGCCGCGACATGAAAAACATGTTCGGCGAACCGATGCAGGTCGTCGAAATGCAGTCCGAAGCCGGTGCCGCCGGTGCCGTCCACGGCAGCTTGAGTGCCGGTGCCTTGACCACCACCTACACCGCCAGTCAGGGCTTGCTGCTCATGATCCCGAACATGTACAAGATCGCCGGTGAAATGCTCCCGACCGTCTTCCACGTGTCCGCCCGTGCGCTTGCCGCGCAGTCACTCTCCATCTTCGGTGACCACTCCGACGTTATGGCTTGCCGCGCTACCGGTTTCGCCATGACCAGTGCCAACAGCATTCAGGAAACCCACGACCTCGCCATCGTCGCCCACCTTGCGACCCTCGAAAGCGAAGTCCCCTTCCTCAGCTTCTTCGACGGTTTCCGTACCTCCCACGAATTCCAGAAGATCGAACTCTTGGACTATGCTGATATGAAGAGCCTCGTCGATATGAAATATATCGAACGTTTCCGTCAGCGCGCTCTCCGTCCGGAAGCCCCCTACGCCAAAATGGCTGCCCAGAACCCGGACGTCTACTTCCAGGGCCGCGAAACCACCAACCAGATCTACTTCGATCTCCCCGCCATCGTCCAGAAGTACATGGACCAGGTCGCCGGACTTACCGGTCGTCCGATGCACCTCTTCGATTACGTCGGTGCCCCCGATGCTGATAAAGTCATCATCGCCATGGGTTCCGGTTGCGAAACCATCGAAGAAGCTATCGATTACCTCGTCGCCAAGGGCGAAAAGGTCGGTATGATCAAAGTCCGCCTGTACCGTCCGTTCTCCGTTGAACACCTTAAGGCCGCTCTTCCTGCCACTTGCAAAAAGATCGCCGTCCTCGACCGTACCAAAGAACCCGGCTGTCTCGGTGAACCGCTTTACCTCGACGTCAAAGCCGCTTTCGCCGACCGCGCCGATCTCACCATCGTCGGCGGCCGTTACGGTC
>JAFVZN010000089.1 GCA_017508135.1 Lentisphaeria bacterium
GAACTGGAAAAGAGGGGAGTCCGGCGGGGAGAAAGCCGGAACGGCTGTCTCCCTCCGGTTGGCAAGTTTGTGCGTGGAGAAATGCGTTGCATCGCCTTATCGGGAACCCCAGTGATCCAGCATGCCAATAGACACACTTTATGCCAGCAGTACCGCACCTGCGTTCAGCCGATTACATCGGCTTCACTCGCGGCTTACTGCTCGGCTTCCTCCGCCCGCGCTGAATTTCTTCAGCGCGTCCGCCGGCTTTTGACCGGCGGTTCGCTGCGTCCAGGAGCGCGCGCGAAGGCTCCAACCGCCTCGCATCACTATTCCAAGACGGGCTTTCACTTAAAGCAGAGACAACGGAGTGGTGACATACTCCGCTTTTTTTGAAAGGGGAAGGGGGTAGGCAATCAGCCGGAGAGCTGATTGCGTGAAGAGCGCCTTCAGCGCGTGAAGATGTGAAGGTGTGAAGTGCGCCCTGAGGGCGTAATGATGTGATATTATTATTTTAAAGCCTGCTTTTCCGAAGCCGCGACAACGGAGCGGCGACATACTTCGCTTTTTTTGAAAGGGGAAGGGGGTTTGGGGGAAGGAAAAACCGGTGCCGACGTTCGGCTTTTTTTCACGAGAAAAAAAGTTTTCCCCTTCCCCCAAAGAAGCCAGCCACCTTACAGAAGGAAGGTGGAGGCGCGGCCTTCGAGTTCTTCGCCGACTTCCTGGATGGTACGGCCGACGTAGAGCTGGCGGGGGCGGACGATTTTGGTTTCGTCGCCGATCATCTCTTTCCAGTGGGCGACCCAGCCGGGGAGGCGGGCGAGGGCGAACATGACGGTGAACATATTTTCCGGGATGCCCATGGCGCGGTAGAGGATGCCGGTATAGAAGTCGACATTGGGATAGAGGCAACGGTCAACGAAGTAGCTGTCGTTGAGGGCGATCTCCTCGATACGGCGGGCGACATCCAGGAGGGGGTCGTTACTGCCGATACGGGAGAGATAGTTTTCGCACTCTTTACGGATGATGACGGCTCTGGGGTCATATGCTTTATAGACGCGGTGACCGAAACCCATCAACCGGAAGGGGTTATTTTTATCTTTCGCCATTTTGATAAACTTTTCGATATCGCCGTCGGCGTGGATCAGGCGGAGCTGTTCGATGACCGCCTGATTGGCACCGCCGTGGAGCGGGCCGGAGAGGGCGGAAGTACCGGCGGAGATGGTGGCGTACAGATTGACCTGTGCGCTGCCGATGGCGCGGACGGCGGAAGTTGAGCAGTTCTGTTCATGGTCAGCGTGGAGGATGAAGAGAACGTTGAGCAAGCGGACGGTTTCCGCGCTGATATGGTAAGGTTGAACCGGGGAGTCGAACATCATATTGAGGAAGTTGGCGCAATATGAGAGGTCGTGACGCGGATAGACGATCGGTTCGCCGATGGATTTCTTATAAGCAAAAGCGGCGATGGTGCGCACGATGGAGATGACACGGGCGCGGGAACGTTCGATATTGGACGCGGTGGTGTTGACATCGACGTTGGGGTAGAATGCCGCCATGGCGTTTATCATCGTGGACAAAATGTGCATGGGGTGCGCGCCCTGCGGGAAGTGGTCGAAGAAGTGGCGCATATCCTCATGGATCATGCTGTTCAAGTTGAGCATGCAGGAGAAGTCGAGGCGTTCCTGTTCTGTGGGGAGGGTGCCGTGGACGAGGAGGTAAGCCACATCGACGAAGGTGGATTTTTTCACCAGTTCTTCGATGGGGATACCGCGGTAACGGAGGATACCGCGATCACCGTCGATATAGGTGATCTGACTGCAGCAGCTGGCGGTGTTGACGAAACCGGGGTCGATGGTGACCAGACCGGTGGATGAACGCAGTTGTTTGATATCCAGAGCTTTGTCGCCTTCGGTACCGACGACGACCGGGAGTTCGACTTCCCGTCCTTCAAACTTGAGGACGGCACTTTCTTTGTATTTTTCGCCTGTCATCATGGCTTTTACCTCGTGAATTTGTCTTTAAAGTTATAAGTGCAAAATACCAAAATATAATATAGCACATCATGCGGTGAAATTCAACCGCAACAACAATATGCGCTGAAACGGAGATTGACAAATTGCTTTTTGTGTGGTATATTCTTATGTTTTCAAAAAAGCATGCCTGCGAGGTATGGATGTGAGTTTCCCGGAGTGGGATGGTATTTCAGCAAGAATGGAAAGGATACATGTTGTGAAAAAAATATTTGCATTGTTGTGCTGTTGCCTGGCAGTGATGCTGGCGGCGGCGGAAAAGGTTGCGGTGGTCGCGGATAAAAATGAAGCGAAGTGCGGAGAAAAAATTACCTTCACGATCAAAGTCAGCGGCGATAAGGCGGCGAAACGAACCGTGAACATCGAACTTATGGGAAATAAAACGATCAGAGGAAAGAAAAAAGTTGTCACGGATGCCGCCGGAACTGCCAAAATTGAGGTAGTTTCCAATCATCCCGGTTCCGTGTGCTGTCTCGCGCAGATCAAAGTTGACAAAAAGTGGCAGAAAGCGTATGCCGGAGTTGCCATTGATAAGGAAAAAGTTGTCCCCGGCCGTCCGGCACCTGCGGACTTCAATGAGTTCTGGGCGAAGATCAAAAAAGAGCTGGATGCGCGGCCGATGGATGCGGTGCTGATGCCGTTGAAGGTCAACCGCACCGGAGTGAAAGCGTACAAGGTCATTTTGCCGATGGGAGGAGACGGCAAGGATGCTTATGCGAAGTTTTCGGTCCCGGCGGGCGCGAAAGCGAAATCCCTGCCGGCGTTTTTGCTGGTGCATGGAGCCGGAACCGGTGAAGTGCCGGTGATGGATAATATGGCGTTGCGCTACGGCGGAATGTTGTTCCTTACCCTCAGTCCGATGCCGGCAGACGGCAGAGGCAACGTTTATCCTGCCCGTACCGGAAGATTTACCGGATACCGCCACTGGAACGCCGATGACCGGGATAAGATATACTTTAAAGAGATGTTCTGCCGGGTGTATCGCGGATTGCAGTTTTTGAAGTCGCGCCCGGAGTGGAACGGGAAAATCTTGATCGTCTCCGGAACCAGTCAGGGCGGCGGGCAGGCACTTGCCGCCGGAGGACTTGATCCGCAGGTGACACTGGTTACGGCACACGTTCCGGCGATCTGCAACCACGGCGGATTTGCCGCAGGCGGCGATTCGGGCTGGCCGCATTACCAGAACACGCCTGCGTACCGCAAGGACCCGGAAGCGGTGTTGAAGGCATCTGCATATATCGACGGTGTGAACTTTGCGCGCAATATAAAGGCGCGGGTGTTGATAACCACCGGCTTTATCGACCGAACCTGTCCGCCGGAGAGTGTGTTTGCGGCGTTCAACGTCATCCCGTCGGCGCGCAAGGAACTTTTCTGCACGCCGGGAGCCAACCACCGGGTTCCGGATGTTGCCCGGGATGCCGCCGCGAAGGTTTGGGAAGATCACATCAAGACCGGACAGTGAATGAAAAATAGTGCGTTTTACGAAAAAAAACGGAAAATTTTGAGAAAAGCACTTGCAATTTCATCAGAAGTGTGGTATCTTAAGTGAATGTCAACCACTGATACGGTTGATCAGGTGGGTTGGTAGCTCAGTCGGTAGAGCATCGCCCTTTTAAGGCGGTGGTCCCGGGTTCGAGCCCCGGCCAACTCACCATTTTTTTTTGTTATTATAACATTAACTATAGACACGAGGAAACAACAATGAGCAAGGTCTGCGATCTCTGCGGTAAAACCCGCGGCAACGGCGGCTGCATCACCCGTAAGGGTTTGGCGAAGAAAGCCGGCGGTATCGGTATGCACGTTGTCAAAAACGTCAAGCGTACCTTTGAAGTCAATCTTCAGAATGTCAAAATCGTCGAAGGCGGCACTGTCAAGACTGTCAAAATGTGTACTGCCTGCATCCGTACCGGAAACTACACCAAGGCGTAATTGCGTCCGGTATTTGAGTCTGATTTGCAACGGGCGGAGTGTAAAAACTTCGTCCGTATTTTTTTTGATATATATATATAGAGTGATCGCGATGTTTGGTTTGGGTGATTGGTACATTGTTAGTGCTGTATTGGGCAGCGTTGCAGTTTCCGCCGTTGGCGTGGTTTATGGGGCAATTTGTTGGAACCGCTCCGGCAGTGGAGAGGAAAAATGATGCCGGTATGTGATATTTTCGGTGTGGCGTATAATCTCAACGCCGCCGTGCTGGGTACGCTTATCACAGTGTATGCTGTTGTCATCGGATATCTGGGACTGCGCGGTTTCCGCAAAACCCGGAGTAATCAGGATTATCTGCTCGCCGGACGTTCGGTGAACCCGTTCGTTATGGCGATGAGCTACGGTGCCGCGTTTATCAGTACATCGGCACTGGTCGGTTTCGGCGGTATCGCCGGTCAGTTCGGCATGGGATTGATGTGGCTGGTGTTTATGAATATCGCGTTCGGTATCGTGGTCGCCTTCATCTGGTTCGGACACCGGACGCGGAGCATCGGCGTGGAACTTGATGCCAAGACGTTCCCGGAGTTTATCGGCAGACGCTTTCAAAGTGAGAAGATAAAGCTGTTCATTGCCGCAGTTATCTTTATATTCATCCCGCTGTATTCGAGTGTCGTGCTGATAAGCGGTGCGCGTTTTCTCCAGGAAGTAATGGGTGTGCCGTACTTCTGGGCGTTGGGCGTTTTCGGTGCGATCGTTGCCGTGTATGTTATTTTCGGCGGTTTGAAAGGCGTTATGTACGTCGATGCATTGATGGGAACGATCATGCTGCTCGGTATGCTGCTGTTGTTGGTAAGCTGCTATGTCCGTTTGGGAGGAGTCGTTCCCGCACACGAAAAGCTGACCGAAATGTCTGCGCTGGTCGCACAGCGGCTGCCGCAGGAATATGCGCTCGGACACCGCGGATGGACTGTTATGCCGGAATTCAATTCGGTGTGGTGGTGGACACTGGTATCCAGTTTGATGCTTGGTGTCGGTATCGGCGCGTTGGCGCAGCCGCAGCTGGCGGTGCGCTTTATGACGGTCAAAAGCGGCAGGGAGCTGAACCGCGCGGTGCTGGTCGGTTCGATATTCATTCTCTGCACTGCTGGGGCGGCATATATGACCGGTGCCATGTCCAATGTGTTCTTTTTCCATCCGGAAATCGGCGGTGTTGCCCGGGAACCGCAGCTGGCGATCGAAGCGGCAGGCGGTAATCCGGACATAATCATTCCGATGTTCATCAAGGATGCGCTTCCAGCTGTGGTGTTGTATGCGTTTTCGCTGACGATGCTGTCGGCGGCGATGTCAACGTTATCAAGTTTGTTCCACGTCGCCGGAACGTCGCTCGGGCATGATATTTGCGGCAATCTGCGCTGGAGTGGAAAAGATAAGGGGATATTGCTTTCCCGTACCGGCGTGTGTATCGGGATCGTGTTGAGCGTGTTTTTTGCTATGATCCTGCCGCCGGGAGTGGTGGCACGCGGAACCGCGATCTTCTTCGGGATTTGTGCGGCGGCGTTTCTGCCGGCGTATGTCGCGGCACTCTACTGGAAGCGTGCCACGCGTACCGGTGTGTGGGCTGCTATCGTGACCGGTTCGCTGGTAACGGTGTTCGGTCTGGTCTTTCTGCATCAGAAAGAGTCGGCATTGCTGGGTATCTGCAAATTGCTTTTCGGCAAAGATGTGTTGATTTCAACGCATCCGTGGCCGGTGGTGGATCCCTTTGTCTACGCGCTGCCGTTGTCGATCATTGCGCTGGTGGTGGTGAGCTTGCTGACGAAACCGTTGGAAAAAGAGCATATTGACCGGATTTTTAAGTGATCCGGCAGAGAAAAATAGAAAGTTTTACAGCTTTATCCGTTATATTGGGAAAATTGATTTGTAGTATCACTTTTCCGGTATTATATTAAGTTGACGGCAAATGCCGGTCGTTCTGGTGTCCGGATGGCGGAATTGGCAGACGCAGCAGACTTAAAATCTGCTTCCGCAAGGAGTACGGGTTCGAGCCCCGTTCCGGATACCATATTTTTTTTGTAACGCTGTATTCGCTTCAAGAGGAGATGACGGGATAAGCATTTTGCGATAAAACGGAGAAAAAATATTCCGCTTTCTCTGAAATCATCCCCTTTATCCGGAATAGAGCATTTTGTAAAAAAGGATATAGGTCATGACTGCAATTATTGTGTTCTGCTTGCTCTCTGTGCTGCTGGTCTCCGGCAAAGTATTGCGCGTTTTTATTCCGCTGCTTCAGCGGTGTTATCTGCCGAGTTCGGTCATCGGCGGTGCGCTTGGTCTGCTGATTTTTCAATGTTTTCCGCAAGTGTTGCCGGCAGATTGCATCGCGGCAGTGGGGAAAATTCCCGGATTTATGATAAATGTGGTCTTTGCCACGCTTTTTCTCGGAGTGGTGACACCGCCGTTGAAAAAGGTGTTTCAGGTGGCGTTTCCCCAGTTGTGTTTCGGTCAGATGCTGGCGTGGGGGCAGTATGTCATCGGTTTTGCGCTGGTGGGCTTTGTATTGATTCCGTTGTTCGGAATGAATCCCGGTTTCGGCAACTTGCTGGAGATCGGCTTCCAGGGCGGACATGGTACCGTCAGCGGCATGGCGGAGAGTTTCCGCAGCTTCAACTGGGAAGATGGGATAGCTTTAGGATATACCGTTGCTACTGCCGGCATGCTGGTCGGTGTGATGATCGGTGTGCTGCTGGTGAACTGGGCGGGGCGCAAAGGGTATGTGAAAAATATCCGGCGTTTTGACGATCAGAACCAGTTGCAGCAGCGCGGGATCTATCACCATGAAGCGCGGCCCGTCGCAGGATGGCAGACGGTGTACTGTGATTCGATCGACAGTTTGGCATGGCATATCGCTCTGGTCGGTATTGCCATCCTTATCGGATTCGGTATCCAGAAAGGTTTGCAGATTGCGGAAATCAAATGTTTCCCCGATAGCACGTTACGGATTTTTAAAGGTTTCCCGCTCTTCCCGTTCTGCATGATCGGCGGCTTGCTTATACAGAAATTCGCGCAGGGATGCCGTTTCAATACGCTGATAGATCACGATCAGATGCAGCGTTTGGCTGGTGCCGCGCTGGATTTTCTGGTAGTATCGGCAATGGCAACGATAAAACTTTCCGTTGTGATGCAGAATTGGCAGGGATTGCTGATGCTGATCGTACTCGGCGTACTGTTTTCCATATTTATGGTGGTGTATGTCGCTCCGAGATTGTTCAAAGAATCGTGGTTTGAATGCGCCATCGCCGACTTCGGTCAGGCTACCGGCGTGACGGCAACGGGATTGCTGCTGCTGCGGGCGGTCGACCCGGAATCCAGAACCTGCGCCGCTCAGGCTTTCGGTTACAAACAGCTTCTGCATGAGCCGGTCATGGGCGGCGGCTTGTGGACGGCTCTGGCATTGACTCTGCTGTACAAATTGGGATGGCAGTTGATGTTGACCATATCCGGCGTGATGATGCTGATATGGATAATCATCTCTGTTATAGTCAGCCGGAGTCATGGGCGGCGGTAATCTCGCTTCTGGGGGGGCGGCGATCTCGCTTTGCCGGAGCGCGCCTTGCTGCGCTCGCCGCTCGGGTCGAGGACGCAAGTCCACTCCCCTCGCTTCTCGCTTGCAAAACCCGCCCGGCTGTGCGATATCACCGCCTATGAGCTGGGCTGGAGTTTGTGTCGCCTGACGGCGA
>JAFVZN010000090.1 GCA_017508135.1 Lentisphaeria bacterium
AAAGGAAATTCCAGATTGCAGGCTCGATGTGCTGTTATGAGAAAGATGTTATTGATTTTAAGGGGAATGGTCATCGCCGATAAAGAATTTGATAAAAATTTCAAAAAAATTCAAAAATCGGCTTGATTTTAAACAAACCATCTCCGTACAGACTGGCATGCACTCAAGTGGCAGTTGGAACTGGCGGCAGCCGCCTCCAGCCCACTCCGCTCACACCGAACAACGCCGTCAGGCGTTCATAAGCCGCGCAAGCGGCGCACACCACACACTACCCTGGTCGCCGTCAGGCGACACATACTCCAGTAAAGCTTATAGGCGTTGATATCGCACAGCCGGGCGGGTTTTGCAAGCGAGAAGCGAGGGGAGTGGACTCATCGTCCTCGACCCTCGCGGCGAGCGCAGCAAGGCGCGCTCCGGCAAAGCGAGATCACCGCCACTCCTTCCGCGGCGAGCGCAGCAAGGCGCGCTCCGGCAAAGCGAGATCAACGCCCCACCACAGCGAGATCAACGCCCCGCCTTTTGACGGCAGATGACGACTTTGGTATTCTCAGGCAGACGGTCGCCTTTGCCGATGGTGAGTTCAGCACTGTCACCGTTGATGGTGTAATGCTGAACATTTTTGCCGCTCATGTCGGAAACGGTGATCTTGCCATTGGCGACTTTCCAACGGCCTTCAATGACCTGAGGCTTGCCGTCCTTGCTGTAATGGAACAGGAGCTTACCGCCTTTGCAGAACTCCATATAAGGCTGCGGAGAAACCGGGAGAGCTTCAAGTTTATCACCTTTGGCGACAAAGAATTCCCACTTACCCAGGAACGGACAACCTTTTTTGTTCTTATTTTTGGCGCAGGGACGGTCACACCTGGCGGACTTGGCACATTTTCTTTCAGCGGCGCACTCTTTGCCGCAACAGCATCCGCTCAGAACAACCACGGAAAAAACAGCGATCAGCAACAACATGAACTTTTTCATAATCAAACCTCCTTGATACTTGAATTTTACGGCAAACAGCCGTCACTGTTTAATATATAGCAACTTTGCATAATTGCAAGAAGATTGCAGAATTTTCCACAGATATCCCATAATTTTTTGCCAACAGTGTTTTTTATCACTGTTGGCGCGGAGAAATTTCTGATATTCAAAAGTAATTTTGTCAGATTTTGCCAAGATCGCACAATGCCATGATCGCGACCGGTGGATGCCGTGTGCGGCAAAGTTGTCATAACTCCGGATATCAAAGTTTCACAAAATTTGGGACATTACCTATTTTTTCTTTGCCCAGGAATCTTTCAGAGTGACAGTACGGTTGAACACCTTGCGCTCCGCAGTGGAATCCTGATCGCAGGCGAAGTATCCCACCCGCTCGAACTGCACCACGTCACCGACTTTGACCTCATCCAGCGCGCGTTCAAGGAAACCTTTGACCACTTTGAGTGAATCCGGATTGAGCTGTGTCAGGAAATCAACGCCGTCCTCACCCGGTTTCTCCGCGGTGAAGAGCTGCTCATAAAGCCGGACTTCGGCTTCGATGCAATCTTCCGCGTTGACCCAGTGGATAGTGCCTTTGACCTTTCTGCCGTCCGGTGCGTTGCCGCCGCGGGTTTCCGGATCGAAGGTACACAGAACTTCGCACACGTCACCGTTGGCATCTTTCACTACATCCACGCACCGGATAAAGTATCCGTACCGGAGACGGACTTCAGCCCCCGGAGCCAGCCGGAAGTAGCCTTTGGGCGGCTCCATCATAAAGTCTGCCCGGTCGATGTACAACGTCTTGCCGAAGCTGATCTTGCGGCTTCCGGCGGCGGGGTCTTCCGGATTGTTGACCGCATCGAGCGGTTCAACGCCCTCTTCCGGGAAGTTGGTGATCGTGACCTTCAACGGGTCGAGAACCGCCATATAACGCGATGCTTCGGCGTTGAGGATCTCCCGGGTGCAGTTTTCCAGCACACCCGGAGAGATGATGCTTTCCACTTTGGTGATACCGACCGTTTTGCACATTTTCCGGATCGCGGCAGCCGGTACGCCGCGGCGGCGCAGACCGCACACCGTCGGCATCCGGGGATCATCCCAACCGGAAACATGATTTTCTCTGACCAGCTGCATCAACTTCCGCTTGCTCATCACGGTGTAACCGATGTTGAGGCGGGAAAATTCGATCTGGCGCGGGCGGTGCGGGAAGTCGATCGCTTCCAGGAACCAATCGTACAGCGGACGGTGGATCTCAAATTCCAGCGTACAGAAGCTGTGCGTAACACCTTCGATCGCATCTTCCAGCGGATGCGCAAAGTCATACATGGGGTAGATGCAGTATTTATTACCGTGCCGGAAGTGTTCCACCCGGCGGATACGGTAGATAACGGGGTCACGCATGTGGATATTGGGATGCGCCATGTCGATCTTCGCCCGCAGGACCATTGCACCGTCTTCAAATTCACCGTCCCGCATCCGGGCGAACAGTTCCAAATTTTCTTCGATGGAACGCGCCCGTCCGGGAGACTCTTTTCCCGGCGTATTGACGTTGCCCTTGTACTCTTCCCACTCTTCGTTGGAAAGGGTGCAAATGTACGCTTTGCCGCGCTTGATCAGCTCAACCGCACATTCGTACATCCTGTCAAAGTAATCACTGGCATAATAGAGTGCCGCCGGTTCAAAGCCCAGCCACCGCACATCGTTGACGATGGAATCCACATATTCGGTATCCTCTTTGGTGGGGTTGGTATCATCCATACGCAAATTGCAGATACCGCCGTATTCGGCGGCGACACCGAAGTCGAGACAGATCGCTTTGGCGTGTCCGATATGCAAATAGCCGTTGGGTTCCGGCGGGAAACGGGTGACGATTTTACCGTCGTTCTTATTATTTTTCAAATCTTCAGTTACGATCTCGCGGATAAAATCCAGCGATTCACTGCGGACTTCATTTTCAGTAGCCATGATATATGTTTCCTCATAAAGATTTATGAATGTTATTCCAATACGATCTCTCCGTCATCGCTGCCGGCAGTTTCTTCCGGAACAGCAACAACCGGTGCTGCCGCCGCAACAGCTCCTGCGGCGGCTTTTTCTTTTTCCAATTCAGCGCGGCGGGCAAAGACCAGAGTTCTGATTTTGTCTGCGACGTCAGCAAGTTCATCGACACCGACAGCGACCGGAACGATTTCCCGCGCATCACCGGCAAGGCGGGAACGCAGTTCAGCCAGATTCTTTTCCGCATCCGGCAAATCCATCTTGTTGGCAACGATCAGCGACGGCCGTTTGGAAAGTCCGGGCAAATAAAGTTCCAGTTCCTCTTCCAGACTGGCAAGGTCGTCCCACGGCGTTCTGCCGTCCACACCGCCCATATCCAGCACATAAAGCAGTACGCTGGTACGTTCAATGTGGCGCAAAAACGCATGACCCAAACCGACGTTGCGGTGCGCGCCGTCGATAAGTCCGGGAATATCCGCCAGTGTCAGCCGCTTGTAATCGGGGTACTCCACCACGCCGACCACGGGGTGCAGTGTGGTAAACGGGTACGCCGCAACTTTGGGATGGGCATCGCTCAATTTGGAAATAAGCGTGGACTTTCCGGCGTTGGGATAGCCGACAAGCCCGGCATCGGCGATCATTTTCAACTCAAGTTCCAAATGGCGTTCTTCGCCCTCTTTTCCGGTTTCAAATTTACGCGGAGCGCGGTTGGTACTGCTGGCGAAGTGGATATTTCCTCTGCCGCCTCTGCCGCCTCTGGCAACGATCGCCTGTGCGCCGTTGAAATCGAGATCGGCAATGATTTCGTTGCTGTCGATATCCCGCACCACGGTTCCCACCGGAACTTTGAGAATGATATCGTCACCTTTGTGACCGTAAAGTCCTTTTCCGGCGCCGTTGGTTCCATTTTTGGCACGGTAACTGCGTTTGTACACCAGCGACACCAAACTGGATTCACTGGTGGATGCCTCCATCACCACGTTACCGCCGGCACCGCCGTCACCGCCATCGGGACCGCCTTTCGGAATAAACTTCTCCCGGCGGAAACTGCACGATCCGCTGCCGCCGTCTCCGGCGCGTACATTGATACGTGTTTTATCTACAAACATTTACCTCTCCGGTTGTTACATTGATTTCACTTATACGTTTAAAAGCAAAAACCCTGACCGGGCTATCCGCCCCGCCAGGGTTCTGACAAGTCACGCGTCTCTCGTGCTGATTACTCGGCGGCCGGAATGACGTTGACTTTGCGTTGGGTCTTGATGAACTGAACCGTTCCATCGCAAAGAGCGAAGAGGGTGTAATCGCGACCGCAACCGACGTTGTTGCCGGGACGGAAACGGGTTCCGCGCTGACGGACGATGATGGAACCGGCGGTGACGAATTCGCTGCTGTACGCTTTGATACCGAGGTACTTCGGCTGACTGTCACGACCGTTACGGCTGCTGGACTGACCTTTTTTATGTGCCATGATAAATTCTCCTGTATTTCAAATTAAAATAATTATTCAAACTGTCATTTCTATAAAATACTTCAACTTTTCAAAATTGCAAGTCTTTTTTGAAAAATTCCGGCATTTTTCTCCATCAGAAATTGTGGGAAACCAATCCATCACGGAGTTTCGGTTCAAACCAGGTGGATTTCGGCGGCATGATCTCTCCGGCATCCGCGATCGCCATGAGCTGATCCAGTGTTACCGCATGGAGGGAAAATGTCACCGCATGAGAGCCGGTGTTGACCAGTTTTTCCAGTTCCGCAGTACCGCGGATACCGCCGATGAAGTCGATCCCGGTGCTGGTACGGGGATCGTCGATGCCCAGGATCGGACACAATACTCTCTCCTGCAGCCAGCTGGCATCCAGCTGTCCGATGACATCGAACTTGGAGATATCGAACTTTGGTTTGGCAAGACGCCACACCTTGTTCATGTAGAACTTGAATTCTCCATTGGCGGCAACTTCACCATCTTCACAAACCGTGATATCAAACTCCTTTTCCAACGCGGCGAGGAAACCGGCTTCATCCAGACCGTTGAGCGTTTTCACCGCGCGGTTGTAGGGCATGATCGCCAGCTGACTGTCCGGGAACGCCACGGCGAGGAAGTAGTTGTAATCTTCTTTGCCGGTATGATTGGGGTTGTTGGGCGCACATTCGGCGGCAGTACGGGCGGCGGCGGCACTGCGATGGTGACCGTCCGCAATGTAAAAAACCGGAACCTTGCTCTCAAAGAGCGCGGCAAGCTCGGCACTTTTGGCTTCATCCACGCGCCACAGCGTGTGCCGGATACCGTCACAGCTGACAAAGTCAAACAACGGAGCCGCGTTCATCTCCGCCGCGATAAGCGCACTTATTTCCGCCACGTCACGGTAAGTGAAGAACGCAGGACCGGTGTGGGAGCGCAGCGTCATAACGTGACGGGTGCGGTCATCTTCCTTGTCCTTACGGGTCTTTTCATGCTTTTTGATGATACCGCTGTTGTACTCTTCGGCACTGGCGGCACCGATGACACCGGTCTGCGCTCTGCCGTTCATGATCAACCGGTAGATATAAAGGTGTTCTCCGGCATCGAGGGTCAGCGGAGCTTCGGCACAGAGCCGGTCAAACGCCGCCTTCGCCTGCGCGTACACCCGGTCATCGTGCAGATCGATCCCCGGCTCCATATCGATTTCCGGACGGGAAACGTGCAGGAATGAAAGCGGATTTCCTTCAGCGAGAACTGCGGCTTCTTCGGAGTTCACAACATCGTAGGGAACCGCAGAAACTTCAGCGGCACGGGCAGGCTGCGGCAGCAAACCATGAAACGGGGTCAATTTTGCCATAATAATAATTCTCCTTGTTTATAGAATCAAAGTTTAAAATCTGCCACGAGCGGCAGATGATCTGAAGATTGCATCAACAAACCGCCGAGACCGAGTTTGGCACTTAACACCTTGACATCGCCATAAAAAACGATGTGGTCGATATGGGTTTTATTGAACCGCGGTTTCCGTTCAACCGGGTGGATAGTGCTGGAAAGTTTTGCATTTTCAGTAATTTCAGCATTTTGCACAGCATCTTTGAATCCGGACAATTTCAACAGTTTCGTGAACTCCTCCGAATCGCGGGTACTGTTGTAATCTCCGGTACAGAAAAATGGTATCCCGGGGAAACGTTTCTGCAGTTTTTTCAACGACTCCGCCATTTTTCCGGCATTTTTCAACCGGCGCGGGACTTTAAGCTCCCAATGTGTATTGGTGACAATAAATTTTTTCCCGCTGCCAATTTCCTCAAGAAGAGTCCACCGCAAACAGCGAATTGCATAATTTTTAGAGACAAACGGGAACATTCCGCCGTCAAGCTGGCGGTATTTACGGCTGTCATAAATTACGGCACACATATTTTTATCATAAGGGTTTTCTGCAAATTTCCACGGTTTTATCGCATCGGCAAGAAGCTTGTACCAAATCGGATCAAGTTCCTGCAATCCGGCGAAATCCGGCTGCAGTTGATGAATGATTTTAACGACATCCGGAGCGCGGTCTTCGGCCTTGCGCGCGCCGTTCTGATGTTCCCATTTTTTGGCGAGGATATTGTACGAAACCACCCGCAGATTACTGCCGGGAACTCTTTCAAGTGCATCCGGATAATTGAATACAGCCTCCGCACCGGAAGCCGACAATAACGCCATGCCGCAAAGCAAACTTGCTGTAAGTTTTTTCAACATAACATCGCATCCCCTGTAAAAATATTATCAATTCTTATAATATAGCAGATAAAAAAGCTTTTTTCAAGATATCAAAGCACCATCTTACCGGTAAGAAATCCGGATGCCAGCGCCCACGAAATATTATACCCGCCGCAGGGACCGTCCACATCCAGCACCTCTCCGGCAAAAAACAATCCGGAAACCAAACGGCTTTCCAGCGTGCGGCTGTCAACCTCGTCCAACACCACTCCGCCCCGGGTCACCATCGCTTTTGACCAACCGTCAGTAGAAGTGATATTGAGCTTGAGCGCAGTCAAATTTTCCGCGAGCTTCCGGCGGGCGGCGGTAGAAAATCCGGCAGCTTTCAACTCCGTATCTCCGGCAAGATATGCCGCAAGTTTTTTAGGCATCTCCTGCGACAGCAGTTTCGCAACGGTTTTAGTTGGAAAATCCTTCTGCCATCCGGCAAATATTTCCATCCAATCATCAAATTTGCGGTCGGCAAAAAGATTTATCTCCAACGGGACCGACGGCATTTGCGAAAGGAGTTCGCTCACCCTGCCGGAGATATCCAGAATGGCAAACGCCGATACTCCGGTGTGAGTAAAAAGTAATTCACCGCGGCAACGGAATTTTTCTTCAGGAAGCGCAATACGGCTTTCAGCATCCGGCAGCGCGATCCCGGCACAATCATGCACCCACTCTTCGGCACATTGCAATCCGACCATCGCCGGAAATGTTGCCGTCACCTCATGCCCTGCCCGGCGGGCAAGCTCATAACATCCGCCATTGCCGCCCAAAGCCGCATAAGATCTGCCGCCGCCGGCAAGAACCACTCTATCAGCCGGATAAAGTTTGCTTCCGCATTTCACACCGCAGACAGCGCCATCTTCTACGACCAGTTTTTCCGCGCGGCATGAAGTTATCACTTCAAATTGTGAATCATCGCACAATGCCTGCAAAACATCCTGCGCCTTTCCGGAACTTGGGAACCAGTGAAAACCATCGGTCAACTCCATTTCCACGCCGCGCGCTTCCAGAAAGCGGCACAGTTTTTCGTTTGGATAAGTGTACAGCGCATGACGCACAAAACGGCACGCCTTGCCGAAAGAGTTTGCCATATCGCGCGGAGAAAGAATATTGGACACATTGCATCTGCCGCCTCCGGAAGCAAGCAATTTTCTTCCCGGGGCAGATAGCTGCTCCAAAACAATAACCTTTTCGCCCGCCGCACTCGCGGCAAGCGCCGCCGCCAATCCGGCAGGGCCGGAGCCGATGATGATGATGTCGAAGGAATTTTTATTCAACTTGAAAAATCCGTTTTCAGGAGAACACCCTAAAAAGAAAAATGCCCGGCGAACCGGGCATCATCAAACTCAATTGATATCAGCAGCACTCTGCTTTTCTTTCAGCGAGACGACCACTTTTTTCATTGCGCCTTCACCGATGGATTCGGTGGTGACTTCCGGGTCATCTTTGAGCGTGACGTGGATGATACGCCGGTCGTGCGCATTCATTTCGGGCAGACGGACCGGTTCGCCCCAGCGTTTCACTTCAGCGGCGGCATCGCGCGCCTGCTGTTCCAGCTGCTCCGAGCTGACATGGGAAGCTCCGCCATGCTCACGGCGGGGACGGCGGCGATATTCGCGCTTGCCGCCCTCTTCGCCATCACCGGAACGGCGTTCCCCTCCGGCATAACCGTCGATATCCAGCATGATATGGGGACACTCTTCATCACGTTTGAACATGATACGGTTCAGAATCAACTGCAAACTGTCCAGAGTCTGACCTTTGCGGCCGATGATACGTCCGGCATCTTCACTGGCGATCTTGACACCGATCTTCTGTCCGCGCTCTTCAATGGTAAGAGAACCTTCCAGAGAAAGATAATCAAACATCGTGGTCAGAATACGGGAGATCTGCTCCTTGTAGTCGTTGAATTTCGGATTTTCAGACATTTTTCAATTTCCTTGAGTTTTGGGCTGGGCGGCGGCGGCTTTCTCTCCGCGTCTCTTTTGCAGCCACAGTTGTAAGATACTGAAGAGATTGCTGACGGTCCAATAAAGGGTCAAACCAGACGGCAAATCAAAGAGGAACAACAACATGATGACCGGCATGAACGCCATCATCTTTTTCTGAGCCGGATCCATGCTCATGGGAGTCATGCGCTGCTGAATGACCATCAACGCAGTCATCGCCAGCACCAGCGGGTTGATCGGGATAGCCGTGATTTTCAGGAACGGCAATTCAAATCCGAGGGGAATACTGAATATCGTATCTGCCGCCGCGAGGTTTTTACACCACAGGAAGGACACGTGACGCAGGTCGATCGCATTGTCCAGCATCGCATAGAGTGCAAAGAAAATGGGGATCTGCAGCAAAATCGGCAGACATCCGGCGAAAGGATTGACTCCTTCAGCGCGGTAAAGCTCCGCCATCTTCTGATTGAGAAGCTGCGGATTATCACTGTATTTTTCCCGCAGTTCTTTGAACTTGGGCTGAATGCTCTGCATCTTTTTCATCGACTCATTGCCGCGCGCCGTGATCGGATAGAAAACCGCACGCACCAGAATGGTCAGCAGAATGATACTGACACCCCAGCTGTTGCACAGGCTGTGGAAGAAGGTCAATATCCACAACAGGAAGCGGGCGAGATAATTCAAGGGTCCCCATGCCAAATGCATGACACCTGCCGCGCCTCCGGCAAAATCACCGAGCGCATCAATATCTTTGGGACCGTCATAGGTGGAAAATTCCATTGTCGCCGCCGCTCCCGGAGCGATCTTCACCGGCGGCAGAAGCGCACCGACGGCAATGATCGGCTCATCTTTGTCGCCGTCGACTTTCACAAAGCGGCGGTACTGTTTGATGATAAATCCGCCTCTCCGGACATCATCACGCTTGAAAACGGTACAGAAATATTTATTGCTCACCGCCGCCCAGAAAACTTCCGGCGGACGGACAAAGAAGAAATCTTCGTCATCTTCACTGCTGGCGATATCATCATTTTCGCCGTAGGTGGTACGGTAATCGATGCGGTGGGAGACCGCACGCTTCTTATCGCCGGAAACCATGTGCCACGGGGCGATCTCCGCTCCGTAAACGCTCATATCCGTCAGCACGACTTCCTTGTCTGCCCCCGGAGCGGTGAAGCTGTAATCACAGTCAACGACATAGCTGTCAGGCTTGAGAGAAAACTTCTGCGCAACGACGATCTCGCCCTGCGAAGTCAGGATCTTGCGGGAAATGGTACAGCTTGCGGCATCATTTTTGACCACGGTCGGCTGACCGATGAGCTGCCAATTTTTTCCGATAAGCTGGAAAGCTCCGAGGAAATCGCGGTATCGGGTGACAAGTTTTTCGCCGTCTTTGGCAGTGTTATGCTTCAAATAGGTAACTTTGATAATGGAGGCAAGCTCGGGGGAGATATCCAAAGCGAGATTTCCGTTGCTGATGGAGACGGCAGGAAGAGCTTTGACTTCCGGGGCTTTTTCTTTCGGCAGACCTTTTTCAGCAGCCTTTTCAACTGCGGGCGCAGCGGCATTTTTTTCCGGGGCTTTGACCGGAGCGACTTCCGTCCGGGGGGCAGGAACCTCATCTTTACTGAACAGCTTTGACGCGAACGGCCATGCGATTATCACGACCATGCATACGACTAAAGCGATGATTGTTTCTTTATCGAATTTCATAATTTCCTCGTTTTATTTTGGTGCGGTTTCTTTCGAGGAAATCTTTTCTGCCCTGAGGGGAACCGGATCATATCCGCCGCGGGCAAAGGGCTGACACCGCAACAACCGCCACAATGTCAAAAAACTTCCAATCCAGAAACCACGCTTCCGCAAGGCTTCTATTGCATAATTGGAACACGACGGAGTAAAACGGCAACAACGCGGCAACCACGGGGAGATCAAAATCTGATACCCGCGAACAATGCCTATCAGCATCCTCGCGGGCAAGCTGCAACGCTCTCCGGCAAGACTCCGCTCTGCGCCAGCAGACTGGCGACCTCCCGCGTCGTCTGTACCCGGTCGTATTTCATCATCCTTTTGCGGGGGATAAGCAGAATACGGCACACCGCCAGCTCCGGCTTCAACATCCGGAAACTCTCCCAGAGCAACCGGCGCGCCCGGTTTCTGGTCACTGACAGCAGACTGTATTTTTTGCTGCATATCACACCGCACTCCAAACGCCCGACGGGCGATGGAGCGACCACAGCCACAACTCCCGGAGAGAGGTACTTTTTACCGTCTTTCCGGATCTGGTCAAACTGACTTTTCAGGTGTATCTTATCCTGCTTGCGCAAGCGCAAGCGCACCGGAGTTTCACCCGAAGGCGGCAATGTGGTCAAGAGTAAACCCTCCTGAACAGGATGTCAGGCGGTAAGACGGGCGCGTCCCTTCTGACGGCGGCGCTTGATGATGTTGCGGCCAGCGGCGGTAGCCATGCGGGCAAAAAATCCAAGCCGGCGTTTGCGGCGGCGGTTTGAGGGCTGAAAGGTTCTCTTCATTTTTCTGTTCGTCCTGTTTTTCTTTGTTTTATAACTTTAACTACCTGCAGACGCCCTGTCTGAAAGGTATTTTGCGACACTGTATTCTGTCGATTTCTTAAAATATCACCACTTTGTGTTTTTTTCAAGCCGCTTTTGAAAGAATATCATTTTTTTTCACAGCTTTCCCATAAAAAGCGTCAATATCCTTCAATGCCCCACCAGAAAGAGCAATCCCCAATTGAGGATAAACATCGCCGGAACCAGAAACAGCCGCAGCAGATCTTTTCCCAACGGCAGCTGTTTTTTGCTGTCGCACCGGTAAACTGTTATATTGACCGCCGTCAACGCGGTCACAACAACCATCGACAAATAGAACACATTGAAACTTACTGCCAGCGGCAGCAGTGCGGAAATCACCGTAAACTCCGCCCAATCCACCCAGCGCGGTTTATACAGTACCATCACCAGATACAACGGCACAAGAATCAGCACTGACCATATCAGGAGAGAGATCAACTCACTCATCACCGTTCCCCCTTTGCATTTTTCCGCTGCCGCCACCACGTCCATGCCGCAAACGCCGCGGTCACCAGTCCCCACGCACACCACATCTTGTACGGATTTTCAATAAATGACGGCAATCCCTCCACCCGGCACCCCTCCGGTGCCGCCACGGGAAGTTGATATTTCACTCCGGGAACATCACACACCCACAGCCGCTCCAATGCAATTTGCGGCAACGCCTCCCAATCCCCGACTCCCCTCACGTTCTGAACACCCAGCGACCGGAGTTTCGGGCACTGCTTTTTCACCATTGCAAGAGAGATCTTTCCACCATAAAGAACGCACAATTCATGCAACTCCGGCAATGGCGGCAGTTCCACCACATTATCCTCAAAAGAGGTCAATATGAACTTTTTCAACTTCGGCATCCGGACAGACCGGACATCCCACGGCTCCCGCGTACACAAAAATTCCAACTGTGACAAATCCAGCTGTGCAGGGATATGGGAAGTCCCTTTCGGCAGCGTCAGATATTTCAATTTGCACTTTTTATCAAGCAGTATCTGCAAGCCCGGGTCGCAATTGTGAAAGGTCAAGCGTTCAAGGTCCGGCATCCGGCGCAAATCCAGCACTCTGCCCTTGATACAGTAGATGACCAGCTCCTGAAGTTTCGGAAGTTCCGCCTGCGCCAGTTCTGCGGCATCGACATCGACCGAACCTGCTTTCAGAACTTTCAACTCCGGTTGTTTCAGAGTGTGCCAATGGGTGAAATTTCCGCCGTTGAGCGTCAACGAGGTCAACTTGTACTTTGCCAGGATGGTAAGCGGCAACTGATGATGAACTGCCCATCCGTATATATTAACATTGGAAAAATCATGCTCCGGCAGTTCCATCTCCCCTTCCCCCGGCAGACGGATATCCAGAGAACGGCTCTGCGGCTTTTTCCGCAACTCCTCTCTTGCTTGTTCCCGCCACTCAGGAAATCGGCAATCAATGTATACCGACGGCTCAACTGCCGGTAAAAGCAACGCGCCTGCCAGCACGATAAGCAATATCCCAAACCGTTTCATATTTTTTGTTATTGTCTCATTTCTTGTGAAATCAAAACTGCGGCGGCGCATTGCGGGCAATCTCTTGTCAAGTCATCGGACGTCAACTCAGTCGAGGACGAAAGTCCACTCCTTCGTTACCGTCTCTACTTGACGTCGACCTTGCCTCACACTGCATCCGCCGATTGCAGCAATGCTTTTGATGCCGTATTAACAAGACACGCAACAAATGATATATTTTATTATGGCAATAAAAGTTGTCATAAATCTGGATATCAAAGTTTCACAAAATTTGGGACATTACCTATTTTCTATCCTCTGTTTCACTCTTTAATATAATACGGCTTGACATTTTTTACAAGCGGCAGTATATTCATCCGGACAACCATAAAAAGGAAATTTTTATATGAAAAAGATTCTGTTTACTCTGGCAGTACTGCTTTCCGGTACAATGCTCCATGCCGATGATGTAAAGTACCTTTCCCGCAAAGAACTTGAACAGTGCAACATTATTTTGACCTATCCGCAGTGGAAACTGAAAGCCCTCTCTTTCAGTTATGATGACGGCAATATCGCCGACCGCAAGCTGATTGAAATATTCAACCGCTTCGGGATGCACGGAACATTTCACATTCCGTCCGCATGGCTGACCGATCCCAAACGTTCCGTCTCCCGGGTCAAAGAAGCTGAGATAAAGACCCTCTACTCCGGACACGAAGTTTCCGGACACGGCGCAAAACACGTCACATTGACACTGGTCAAACCGGCGCGTATCGCCGGAGAACTTGACGGCGATATCACCACCTGGCAGCGGATAACCGGCAAAAAACTCATCGGTTACGCCTACCCTTTCGGCAGATACAACGATACCGTGGTCAACATTCTCAAAGAAAAGGGTCTTATCTATGCCCGAATCTGCAAACCGGCGAAAAGCTTTGATCTGACGGAAGATTTTCTGCGCTGGCGTCCGCACGCCCACCACAACCGCAACATTATGAAACTCGGGAATGATTATCTCAAATTTGTGCCGCAACGGCTTTCACTTTTGCTTATCTGGGGTCACAGTTATGAATTCAACAAGCATAATAACTGGGACCGGATCGAAAACTTCTGCAAACTTATGGCGAACAAGCCGGATATCTTCTACGCCACCATGGGTGATATCGCGCTCTACGCCGGAGCTGCGGCAAAACTTGCCCTCACCGCCGACGGCAAAAGCATCCAAAACCACTCCGACCGTCCGGTATTCCTTATATATAAAGGTGAAAAAATCGAACTCGCTCCGGGAAAGACATTGTGCTTGAAGTAAGGAATTTCCCGGTAATGCCAAAAGCATTACCGGCTTTTTTCTTTTATGGCAGGTAAAAATTTCCGGTCAGCGGCAAATTTCAAAAACTTCTCAGCCTCCACCGGGGAGGCCGTTACGCCGTTGCCGTCACGGTAAATTTCATACAACACATACGCCGCTGCGCCGCTGCCGGAACCGGCAGAACGTTTCAATAATTTCACCGCCGTTTCCGGTGATCCGGGAACGCCCCAACCGTGCAGGTGCATGATTCCGTAAAGCGTGACCGCAGTGATCGCATCGCACTCGGCATGGTTCTTTATCAACGTCCGCGCGGAACGCAGATACTTTTCCGCCGCCGCGTGATCTCTTCCGGTTCCGAGACCGAAGTAGGAACTTATCCCCAGCTGCATTTGCGAAAAAAGCACACCGTTATCAGCCTGCGGACGGAGTTTTTCCATCGCTTTCCGGTAATAATGTTTCGCCTTTTCCGGGTCAGGAGGACAACCGATACCGGATTCTATATGCAGTCCCAGCTCCAGCAATTCAGCAGCTTCAGCTTTGTTATCATCCCATTGCGCCATCAACTCTTTGAACAAACGTTCAGCATACGCCCGGTCACGCTTGACATGGATACCGATGTCATACAAATTTACCAGCAGGAGTTTTGCCTTCAACTCTTTTCCGGCGATCGACTTCAACACCCGGACCGCTTCCGGGACGTCGCGCACCGATTCCACTCCCGCCAGCAACTCCTGTGCGTAAGCAAAGGCGGCATCCGCATATCCGCCATCCACAGCCAGTTTCCACAACTCCAGACATTGTTTCATGTCGTAAGATTCAAGCAAACCGAAACGGTACATCATTCCCAACTGATAATAACATCCCGGCGCACCTGCTTCCGCATACCTCCAGGCGGTGTCCCGGAACTTCCGGAACCAGTGTTCCGCCGCCTTCCGGTCGACCGGCATGAACTGACCGTAAAAGTGACAGCTTGCCAACATCCACTGCGATATGATATCTCCACGTTCCGCACCTTTCTGCAAATTTTCAAGTGCCAGCGGAATGTTGATCGCGGTCCCCTTTCCCAGGATATAACACCATGCCAAGCCGCCGTAGCCGTCAGGCAACCGGTGATACGCCGCTTTCTGATAACATTTGAAACCGGCAGCAGGATCGTAAATCCCCCCCTCGCCGCTTATGTAGAACCACGCGAGCAGCATATTGGCTGCCGGAACCTTTTCCGCAGATTTTTTCGCCCAGTCAAACGCCTGAACATAATCCCGTTCCCCGGCGATGTTACTGCACAATATCCGCGCCAGAGCAAGCTGTGCCCAGCTGTGACCGGCTTTTGCCGCCATGGTGTAAAGTTTGACCGCTTTGGCAATATCCCGGGGAAAACCGTTCCTGCCGTAAAAGCAATTTTCCGCACTTCTATAAAAATATTCCGCCCGCGCCCCGCTCTCAGCTGCAAATGCCGCACCGACCAGAAATATCAGCAAAAAGGAAATAATTCGCCGCATGACCGCTCTCCCCGGAATAAATATATCAGCTCAAAAGATTTTCCAGCAGAGCATGCATCGGCATGAGCTTTTCCCGCCACGGGATCGTTTCAAAATCGACATCGAAGAAACGTGACAAATGGAGACCGATCAGGATATTGCCGTTTTCATTGGTGTGCATCGGATCGCGCATCAGATTGAAGGTACGGAAATTGCGGTCCATTTTATCAAAGAGCGCGTACTGATCGACAAAATTCTCACCGTCAGATATCGCCATCTGCCGCACCGCTTTCATATAACGGACAAACATCGCCGCCCGCTGCGGAACCATCACATCAGTTATCATCGTGTAGTAGGTCTGGAAGATAACGATCGCCCCCAGCTCCCGGAGCCGCCGCGCGATCTCCCGCAGATTGCTGACAAACTCATCCTCCGGAACAAACTTCGCCGGGATGATATTGCAATCGTTGCCGCCGAGAGTGATGATAACTATATCCGGATGATAAAATGCCACATCCTGTTCAAAGCGCGCCAACGCCTCCCGGGTGTTGTTGCCGCTGACACCGGCATTTATCATCTGGAACTTTCTGCCGAACCGGGCGCGCAACCCGATTTCCAGCACATCGGTCCAATGAACGACCGGCATGTGCCGCTCCGTATTGGATGCCCCGAAAGCAACTATGCGCAAATGTTCCTGCTGTTCAAAACGTTCAACTACATCACTGAAAGCCATTTTTTCCATTTGTTCGCCTCCGATTTTGAAAAAAAAGCGGCAGATGCAAGCATCTGCCGGATTGTTTGTAACTCAAAGGTTGCGCAGGAAGTAACGCTTGAAGAAACGTTCCGGGTCCAGCGACCGCTTGGCGTGGCGCAAACTCTCTTCATTCATATCCTGCTCCCGGTTCATAAACTTGGCTTTGCCCCGCAGCGCGATCGCCAGCTGCCACGTCAACGTCTGGGATGCGCCCTTGATCGCGTGATCCGCCTTTTCAAAGTGGACATCCACCGTATCCGATGGCAGTACGCTGAACACCGACAACCCCGCCGGATATCCGGCTTCGGCAAAGAGGATTATCCCCTGCAACCCCAATTCTTCAAAATGCTGCCACGCGCTGTCCAGTGCCAGAGATTCCTCTTCCAGAAACTCGCACCACTCCAGCCGGGAGTTGAGGTCATGCGCCAGTTTTGCGGCAACAGCCATGTTCTCTTTGGTGATCTTCTGCACGGCGGCATAGGGCCAATTTGCCTGAAACTGCTTGACCAGATTGTGCTTTTTACGCAGCTTGGAACCGTTGAACGTGGCGATTTTTTCCACCGAAAACAGATAGTCGATAGCTCCTTCATCGTACTCAAGGTCAAACAATGAATCGCAATCCGGGAAATCATCCAGAAAATCTTCCGGCACATCGTAGATCCCGCCGTCTGTCAGACCGGCTTCCACAAACGCGGCACTGATATCATGCAGCAGCTGCGGCGGTGTCTGTTTGCCGATAGGATAGTGGATGACCCTGGTCACCCGCTCATATACGACTAAACGCCCCTCGATCTCCACAAACTCAATGCCGTAAGGCTGACGGTACATGAAAATGTTGGGAAAACAAACTTCACAACTCTGACTGTCCATCTCTTTGATGGCACGGTTAAAACGCGCACGATCGCCGATTTCGACCGGACGCAACGAACTTAAATCAATTTTAGCCATTAGTTATCTGACCAGTGTTTAGATTCCTGAAGCATAACGCCGGTACCATTGGCGACCGCATTGAGCGGATCTTCTGCCGGAAACACCGGCAACCCAGTCTCCGCAGTGAGCAATTTGTCCAGTCCTGCCAGCTTTGCTCCGCCGCCGGCAAGGATAATTCCGCGATCGACCAGGTCGCCCGCCAGATCCGGCGGACACTTTTCCAACGTCGCGCGCACAGCTTCGACAACCGACGTCACCGGACCCTGAAGAGCAGAACGCACTTCGGCGGCACTGACACGCACGGTTTTGGGAACCTGAGCGACCATGTCCAAACCTTTGACATCCATGGTTTCTTCATCTTTGACCGGGTATGCGCTGCCGAGACGGATCTTGATCTCCTCCGCCCGCAGTTCACCGATCAGCAAGTTGTAAGCACTGCGCAAATATTGAATTATACAACGGTCGAAAACATCGCCTCCGACACGCACACTGTTGGCATAAACGATACCGGAAAGCGAAATGACCGCAACTTCAGTGGTTCCGCCGCCGATATCAACGATCATGTTACCCACAGGATCGGAGACCGGAAGACCGACTCCCACTGCCGCCGCCATCGGTTCTTCGACAAGCACCACGTCACCGGCACCTGCCTGCTTGGCACTGTCAATGACTGCGCGGCGTTCAACTTCGGTGATACCGGAGGGAACCGCGATCAAAACCCACGGGCGCAGCAGCCGCTTGTACCACGGCACCGAATGCATGGCGCGCTGGATGAAGTAACGGAGCATACTCTCGGTCACCTCATAGTTGCCGATAACCCCGTCTTTCATCGGACGCAGAGCTTCGATATTACCGGGTACTTTACCCAGCATCTCTTTAGCTTCCTGACCGACAGCGAGCACTTCGCGGGTGTTGACTTTGATCGCCACCACCGACGGCTCATTGATAACAACACCTTTATCGCGGACAAAAACCAGACAGTTTGCCGTACCAAGGTCGAGACCGATATGCGTGGACAACAATTTTGTCAACAACTGTGTTCCCATGAAAATCACCTTTTTTACAACTCTTTTACCCGGCACCAGTCATCGCGCCGACATACAAAAACACCATTACATTTATATAATAGACTATCTCAAAGACAATTTTTCAAGTGGATTAACAAAAAACAACCGTTTTTTTTACAAATTTTCCAAATTTTTTTTGAAAAATCTGTTTTTGATGATATTTTATATCCATTATGAATAAACCGGCATTTTCGCAAAATATAATCCATTCCGGCAATCTTCCGGAATTCCAAGTCCGCCCGGTGCGCACATGGCGCAACGGGCTGGCTGTCCGTATGCCCAACCATCTCGGGGATGCGGTCATGGCGATCCCCGCGCTGATGCAGCTCAAAAAAATCGTTCCGGAATACTGCGGACTCTTTGTCATCACGCCCCGGGGCAATGCTGAACTCTATGAAGCTCTGCCCTTTGTCGACAAGGTGATAAAACTGCAAAACGCCCACGCGATGTGGAGCAGAAGTGAGCGCAAAGAAATAAAACAGCTCCGAGCCGGAGCTGTCGTTGTATTCAATCACTCCCCCCGCGATGTCATTTCCGCCCGTCTTACCGGCATCCCGGAGATATACGGTGCCGCAAAGAGAATGAGAGGCATCCTGATGACCCGGGCTCTCAAATTTCCGCCGCGGACACCGGGAAATCCGGAACACTCCCACCAGACTATGCGTTATCTGGCGATAAGTTCCGCGCTGGGCGCACCGGAGTGGAAGGGCGAACTGCCGGTGTTCCAGGAGAAAGTCTCTCCTGAAGAGCTTTCTCCGGAACTGGAAGCCATCTGCCGTCACCGCAAACTGCTGCTTCTGGCAGCCGGTGCCGCCTACGGTGCCGCCAAACGCTGGCCGGAGAGCAGCTTTCAGGCGGTGGCGAAATACTGGATTCGCCACGGCGGCATCGTCGCGGTGCTGGGTTCCCCGGCGGAACGTCCGATCGGAGACAATGTCTGCGCCGGACTTCCGGAGGAAAAATGTTTCAACCTCTGCGGACAAACCTCCATTACCGCGCTGATACATCTGTTCAAAGCTGCGCGCTGCACGGTCGCCAACGATTCCGGTTTGATGCATCTGGGCGCGATCCTCGACACCTGCGGCATAGTTCCTTTCGGTCCCACCGATTTCACCGATACCGGACCGATAACTGAAAAATGGAAGATCTTGTGCGACAAAGTGGAGTGTTTCCCCTGTCTGAAGCACAGCTGTCCTCTGCCGGAGAAAAAATGTATGACCGGCCTCACCGCCTCCCGGATCATCCGGGAGGTCAGGCACTTTATTTAAAGAACAAGTTTCACCTTTCACCGCTTCCGGTGAAAGAGGAGTTTCTGTTTTTTTGCAAAAA
The DNA here is from genome assembly GCA_017508135.1 of Lentisphaeria bacterium. Lineage (GTDB taxonomy): Bacteria > Verrucomicrobiota > Lentisphaeria > Victivallales > Victivallaceae > UBA1784. Next base: position 19,565 of record JAFVZN010000090.1, read on the forward strand.
GGGATATTATTATGTTCAATTTACCTGTAACGTATCACATGGAAACGGCTTTCGGTGATGATGCCGGGCGCCGCAGGACGATGGAACGCTACGCCGTCGCCGGAGCAAAATATATAGTATTATCCAACCGGATGATACTGGATATCATGCACGACTTCAAACTTGCCGGAGTTTATGCTTCCGAACTGCGTGAACACGGTTTGGAGTTTATGGATGCGCACTCCCCGTTCGGCGGCATTCTCGACATGAACTGCCCCGATCCCGGGTTCCGCCCCCAGATGATACTCCGTCACAAAATGGCGATCCGCATCGCCGCTTCGCTGGGAGTCAAAACCATCACCATCCATCCGGGCAGCGACCGCTTCTTCCCGGAAATACCGCTGGAAAAGCATCTCGACCTCATGCGCAACACCATCGAACAGCTCCTGATCGAAGCCGAAGCTGCCAAAGTCATAATCTGTATCGAAAACTCCATGTCCCGCGCCGCCTGCCCGAAGATGGTCACGATGCTCAAATCCGAATACCCCTCGCCTTATCTGGGACTTTGTTACGATGCCGGTCACGCGCACCAGCTCGATGCCGGACGGCTTTCTCCCGGCGGCACCATCTGGAAATTCTGGCAGACGGTCGGCGTTCCGGAGCCGGAATGGGATGACAGCGCACTGGAACGGATGCTTCCGGAGATGGTCAACTGCCATTTGCACGATAACGATGGTTCCGATGACAGCCACAGCATCCCCGGCGAAGGAACTCTCAACTGGAACAAAGTCATCCCCATGCTCAAGCGCGCTCCGAAACTTCAAGTCATCCAGAGCGAAGTTCTGGTCGACCCGCGTTACGCCATCGAAGCGGTCTGCCGTAAATTCGCAGAGCTTGGCGAAATCAACTGAACAACTCCGATGTATTGAAAAATGAATGATCCGACAGAACACTTTCTCATTTCTCCGCAAAAATTTCTGCTCCGCAAATCCGGATATGAAATTCAAATGCTCTGCCACTTTTCCGACAGCGAAAATCTTTTCATCCGCTTTGTCGAAGGCAACCATCTGGTCTACCTTCTCCCCGAAGATGCCCCGTTTGAAGCGTGGCGTTCCGGAAAAATCATCCACGAAGGCTGGGATGATTTCGCCCCGTTTCTGACCGAAGAGTTCGGTACCATCGGAGCCAATCACGGTTCGCCTTACACCTTCACCGTCTCCATGGTACGCCACTGGTTCACCGAAGCGGATATCGGGAAAGAGCTGATTGACGATGCAGGAAACAAATTTATCGTCATCTTTATCAACAGCCTGTCGGCGTTCACCATCCACGGTGTTCCCCGGATGGTAAACGGAAAAATCAAATTTGCCAAAGCGATCAGCGGTCCACTTTACGACAATGGAACCAAACTCGCCGTCAATTCCGTCAAGCGGGGACAGATGGCACAGCCTTGCGGCAGACAGTTGAATCCGCACTACCGCCACAACTGTTACCAGCTTTCAGCAGACGGGGATCCGGTTGAGGAAAATGTTATCACGGAGTGTCATTCTGCCGATCTCATCTGGGATATCGACCTCTGCCGGGTGGATGCCATGCTGGAACATATTGCCAAAAATCCCGGCAGAATGATCTCCCCCACAGCTCCGGAACTGGAAAGTGCCATCCATCTTGATTTGAAGATAAATTTCCAGCCCAACGCCGCGTACACCATCGCCTCAAAGTTCCGCTTCAACCGGGCGTTCCACGGTTCCGTACTCTTCGGACTGGTGCAGAATTACGGAGCAGTCGGCTTTGACACGCAGGAAAAACTTGTTCCCAAACTGAAACCATATTTGCAGAAAGACACCCACTCCTACCCCTTTGAGATCGACCTTTCCGAACCGTGGAAGATGTACTTCAGCGATTATGTATCCCACTTTTTCACCCCGGAAGATTGTGTTTCTCCGGACGATATACCCAACGATTACGTCGATATTTTCGGAAACAACGGTCAAAGGGAGTTCGCCGTTGCGCTCGGTTACTCCAAAACAGCCGGCATCACCGCCAGAAACAGCACGGAACGGGGACCGGTGAATCTGTTCCTGCCGTCATCCGGCAAAATCTATCCTTACGCTTTCCACCGTCCGAAGGTCGATGCCGGGGAGGAGTTTGAACTTTTCGCCTACCGGCAGCTCTTCAAGCCCTCGGGTTCCAATATAATATATTACTGCCGCCGGGAGGAAGATCATTATATCGTCAACGCCATCTGCCACGCCCCCGGAGAGGAGTGTATCACTTTGCCGCCGGAACTGGCAGATTGCAGTTTTGAGTGTATCGACCTTTCCGGAACGATCTCCCTGCCGGAAAAAGTTTCAGCCGATGGGATCCTTGCCGTCAATGCCCGAAGCAAAGGATGTTTCACCCTGCGCTTTTGAAGTGCCTTGAACGGCTGTCCCCGGCAGAGTCAGCATCCGGCTGCCTGACAGAAAATTGCCCGTAAAATGCCGCCGCAGCTTCGATTTTGCGGAACAGCAGTGAAAGCGGCTGTTTTTTGACGGTGTAAAATCGATTACCATTCTTGAAAAACCGCTTTTCGGTGATATATTATTTTTAAACAACAATGGAAACTAACCTTACAAAGGAGCACTCTATAAAATGAAAAAAGTTGCTTTAGTCGGTGCCAGTATGCGCGCCTCAGCCTTCATCGGCGTCCTCAGAAAAAATTTTGCTGATGCGTACCAGATCATCGGTGTTATGGATATCGATCCCGGCAAGATGAAGGGATTCTGCGAAACCTACGAACTTGATGTTCCCAAATACACCGACTTCGACAAGATGTGCGATGAGCTTGCCCCCGATATGGTCATCGTCACCACCGTCGACGTCTATCACGCCGAATATATCATCAAAGCACTCGACCGCAAGATCGCCTGCGTTTCCGAAAAGCCCCTCTGCATCAATCCGCAGCAGTGCCGCGATATCCTCGCCGCCCAGGCGCGCAATCCGGAAGTTTTCGCCGTCACCAGCCACAACGCCCGCTATTTCCCCATGTGCCTCAAGATGAAAGAGATCATCCAGTCCGGAGCCATCGGAAAAGTCATGCGTATGGAATATGCCGAAATGCTCGACCGTCAGCACGGAACCAGCTATTTCCGCCGCTGGAACTCCCGCCGGAAATTTTCCAACGGTCTCCAGCTCCACAAGAGCTGCCACCACTTCGACAAGATGAACTTCCTCCTCGATTCCCGCGCCAAAGAGGTCATGGCAATGGGAACGCTCACCGCTTACGGCAAAGATGCCCCGCACAAGTTTGAAGGAACCAACTGCCGCACTTGCGCCCACGCCGGTGAATGTCCGGACTTCAAGTCCTACGACAAAAAGATGTTCCAGTCGGAACTCTACACCCCCGATATGTGCATCTACTCTCCGGAGATCGACATCGAAGACAACTATTCTGCTTCCATCATGTTTGAGAACGGTGTCCTTTGCAGCTATTCTCTCTGCGCGCACGCCCAGTATGAAGGTGAGATCATCATCATCGAAGGCGATAAAGGACGTATCGAAGCGCGCAACACCTACCAGCGCGAAGTCGTCACCTCCGATGGCGATGTCCACGATGACAAACTGGTCTGGAACTCGACCCTCCGCATCTACCGTTTCCGCGAAAACGGTTTTGAAGAGATCGAAGTTCCGCAGGGTGAAGGCGGTCACGGCGGTGCCGACCTCGGCGTTTTCGGCGACATCTTCTGCAATCCGCCCTCCCCGCGCGTTCCCTCTCTGATGGACGGTGTACAGGCGGTTCTTATCGGAACGGCTGTGGTCGAAAGCATCCACACCGGAAAGAAGTGTCTGGTTCAGGAACAGCTTTAAGCTCCTGACATGATTGAAGGGGATGCCGTCTTGGAATAGTGATGCGAGGCGGTTGGAGCCTTCGCGCGCAGGCTGGACGAAGCGAACCGCCGGTCAACAGCCGGCGGACGCGCTGAAGAAATTCAGCGCGGGCGGAGGAAGCCGAGCAGTAAGCCGCGAGGTCAGACGATACAATCGGCTGACCGCAGGCGCTGTAATCGAAGG
>JAFVZN010000091.1 GCA_017508135.1 Lentisphaeria bacterium
TCCCATATATCTGCCGCATTTACACCACAAGGTTCGGTCAGTATCGGACTTCGCTTTGTTTGGCAAGCTCATCCACCTTGCATATGCCTTATATGCGGTTTCTGTTCATCAGACCGGGATTTTGCTATTGCCTTCTTTCAGATTCCACCTCACAATGGACACCCTTGGCTTTCGCTAACAGTTCCTACTGACAAGGTCTGTATCGGACTTTCACCGGCGAGTCAATGCGCGTGCCGCGCATACCAAAAAAAAGCCTCCCCGGTTTGGGGAGGCTTTGAGTAGACACTCGCGGGAGGAAGAGTTTTTCAACTCTTCCATCCCTGAGGGAATCCAACTTACGCCTTGGCAACAGCCACGGTGTACTTGAATTCGACGTTATCTTCGGTGAAGGTGGCGTTGTAGTTGACACCTTCGAACGCGAACGCATAGGTTCCGGTTTCGAAGATCTCGCCAACACCAGTTCCGAGGACGTTGAGAGCAACTGCGGCATCGATGACCACATTGCTTCCGGCGAGACCGGCGAGGGCCTCATCGGTGAAGCTGGTGAGATCGAGATCGGCAGTACCGGCAGCGATGTTGACGATGGAACCGGCAGCGATTTCGTCACCGAATTCGATGGCTTCAACACCGGCGATTTCCGCGATGGTGGCATTGCCGACGACGACCAGAGCATCAGCAAGTCCGGTACCGGTCAGGGTGCCGACGTTGGCGGTGACGTAGAGGTCACCGTCGAAGTTGACCGCACCGGTCAGCTTACCGCCGGTGATCGCACCAGCCTGACCGAAGGTGACAGTACCGACGGTGCTGTCAGCCGCGATGACGAGGCTGTCAACTTTGTCAACACCGGCAGCACCGAAGTTGACATCGCCGATGGTGGCACCGGTCAGGGTCAGGGTATCGGCGTTGGCAGTACCAGTGAACGCGGTGGCGTTGTTAACGGTACCGGTGATCGCCATGTTGGTGAAATCTCCGGAGTAGACCTCGGCCTTCTTGCCAGCCGCGACAACGATCGCATCGACATCAGCGATGGATCCGATTTCGGTATCCGCATTGACGTTGATGGCGTCAACGTTGTTGATATTGGTGATGGAAACATTGCCGGCGATATTCAACGTGGCAACATCGCTCACAGCGGAGACCTCAAGCGCGCTGACCTTGTTGAGTTCAAGATCAGTACCGGCAGCGGTACCTTCCAGAGTGACGGTGGAGACGTTCTTGTCGCCGATGTCATTGCCTTCGCCATCGAGGATGTCTTCGACAGTACCGGTGATGCTGGCAACACTGTTGGTAACAACCGCGCCGAGGACGGCGGTGTTGGCAGTACCTTCAGCGGTAGCAACATTCTTGATGGTGAGTTCAGCACCAGCCTTGATATCATCGATCTTGGCAGCACCGGAGACCGCGATTTTGTCAACCGCAGGATCAACAGTATCATCGACGCTGTAGGTGACAACACGGTTCAAGGTGACAATACCGGTGACCGCTTCGTTGAAGTCGGCGGTGGCATTGCTGATGGAGACGTTACCATTGACGGCACCGTCGAAGGTCACGTCCGCGATATCAGCGATGGCAACTTCAGCATTGACTTTTCCGGCGACGGTGATTTCGTCGTCGACTTTGAATCCAAGCTGTGCAGTTTCGTCGATACCGGTGAAGGTGACCTTGGTACCTTCCATATCGGCAACGATTTCGTTACCGGTGAAAGAGGCGGCAACAGTCAGAGTATCGAACTTGACCAGCTCAGCGGTGACGTTGGCGTTGTTGACCATCGCGAGGATGTCAGCACCGGCGCCGAAGTCGATGACAGCGGTGATGCCGAGATCGACGTTGGTGGTGTTCGGATCGAGAACCCAGTCAGTGCCATTGTAGCTGTAAGCGACATCGAAACCATCAAGCTTGAGGGCGTTGAGGGTAAGATCCGCAGCGTTGACCATGACGAGGTCATCACCGCCCTTGAGAGCGACGGTACCATCGATGGCGATATCGCTTTCAACGGTGAAGATGTTGTTGGCATCGCTGCCGGCAACAGTGACCGCCTCAGGCTTGACAGAGACTTCGACCTTGATGTTGGTGGGAACAAGGTCAACCTTGTCGTCGCCGGTGACCTTATCCAGACCGAAGGTGAAGGTGTAATCAACACCGTTCAGGGTAGCGGTCCATTTACCGGCCTGACCGACATAATCGGCAGCGTTGTAGTTTTCTTCATTGAAGATAGCTTCGAACTGAGCGTTGACATCAGCAACGACAGTAGCGAGAGCGGTGTTGCGGTCGACAGTAATCGTCGTACCCGCGTAATTAGCATCGACCACCAAGTTATTGTTGAAGTTGATACCGAAGGTCGCCAAAGTGGCATCAGCATCAAGGACATTGAGCAGCATATCTGCACCAGCGGCTTCGCTATTGCCGAAGTCAACAGTGGTGATAGCACTGTCACCAATCAAACCGAGAACGTCGGATCCTTCACCGAAGCTGACGGTACCATTGATAACGCTGTCGTTGATGATCATGCTGTTGACGTTCCATTTCTGCTCGATATGAGCACCCCAGGCGAGCTGTCCGCCGATGTTGGTCCAACCTTCATCAATAGTCAGGGCATCGACCATGTAATCGTCAGCGGTGAAATCAGCAGTGATGTTGGCTCCAGCGATGATGTTGATCTGATCGAAGGTGACACCGGCGTTGGTGTTGATACCGCCGAAAGCGGCCAACTCAGTAGCATCGATAGTACCACTGACATTACCATTGATAACAAGTCCGTCACCTTTGGCAACGATCTTACCGGCAGTGATGTCAGCGGAGATGGTGTTGAGACCGGTAGCAGAAACAGCGAGTTCATCGCCGCCGTTGATGGCACCGACCTGATCCCAGATGGTGTTACCGGTGAGTTCATCGATGCGGGAAGCGTTGACCGCGAGATCGCCATTGTCCATGGTGAGATCAGCCGCGCTCAGATCGAGACCGTTGTCGGAGTAGATATCAGCATCGCCGTTGACAGCCATGTTGCCGCCGACCTTGACATCGCCGTAAACGTCGATATCGCCAACGGTGAGGGTCTTACCGACAGTGACGTTGCTGTACAAAGTTCCGGCACCATTGATTTCGAGAGAAGCATCAGCGGTAACACCGGCAGCCTTGACATCGGTGGTGATGGTCAGGGTATCGGTATCGTCTTCGATCAGTTCTTCAACGCCGTCATCAGCACCGCCGAAAGCGATGTTACCCATTTCAACAATAGCAGTACCGAGGGTGAGCTTGTTGATGGTCAGGGTTTCTTCCGCACCGGTCATGGTGATGTCGCTCTTGAATTCAGCGTAATCTTCGAAGATGCCTTCTTCAACTTCGCGGGTGTCTTCGTAGAAGTTGATGGTGAGGTTGTCTTCAAAGCTCAGAGCGTTGACAGTAGCAGAACCGTTGATGGTCAGGCTGTTGGCAGCATCATTGTATTTGAGAGCGCCGTTAACGACCAGATCTTTGCCAAGTTCAACATCGTTGGAAGCATCGGCATCCATGGTGATGTCGCCGTTGACCTTGACATTGGCACCGACATAGAGGTCAGCATCATCAAACTTGTCATCGACATCTTCATTACCGACAGTCAGAGCGCCGACAGTGATGTCGCCATCGAGGCTGAGGTCTTCGAAGGAAACCGCAGTGGCAACGATCTTGGCGCCTTCAGCGGTGGCATCCCAGTTAGTGTCGCCAGCGAGAGTGGCAGCACCGGTGGTGAAAGAAGCGTTGACACCAACGTTGATATCGCCTTCGTCAGAAACCAAACTTCCGGCAGTCATGGCACCATCTTTACCAACGGTGATGTTACCGGTGGTCAAGTTACCGGTGATGTCGAGTTTGGCACCGGCAGTACCTTCGTTGTTGTTGGCACCGAGGGTAACACCATCGGCGCGGACATCAGCTTCGAACTTGGCAACAGCACCATCCAGAGCGCGTTCGCCCTTGGCGGAGACTGCAGCAGCAGTTTCGATCGCAATGTCGCCGGTAAATTCAGCAGCCTGCTTGGCAGTGAAGTTACCGCCAGCCTGAACAGTCATGGTACCGGCAGCGATTTCGCCGTCGATGCTGGTGACAGCATCCCAACCGGAAGCAACGATATCAGTGGCAACGACGTCGCCCTTGATATTGGCGTTGATAGCGGCTTTGGCATCGTCTTCCCAGGTGACGTAATCATCTTCAGCACCGCCTTCGCCGAGGGTCAGGGTGTTGGCGACAGTGAAGTCAGCTTCAGCATTGCCGAGGAGCTGGAGATTGTCATTACCAAAGACACCTTTTTCGATGAAGGCATAACCTTCACCTTCGACAGTCATAACGCTGTCATAATCGAAGGTCAAAGTACCATAGGGTTCTTTGTTGAACTTTTCGTCGTTGAGACGTTCGATACGGGTGGTATCGGAGAGGGTCAGGTTGCCTTCAGCCAGGACGTCAGCTTCGAAGGTACCGTCGATCGCCATGTCAGCCTGAGTAGTGATTCCGTTTGCAGGATCGCCGGACCAGGCATCACCGCCGTTTTCGTAATCGTAAACGCGGACGTTACCGGCGAATTTGTCAACATCGAGGTCGAGGGCACCGATAACATTCAGGACCTTTTCGCCGAGGGCGAGTTCAGTACCGGAAATGGTGACATCGCCAACGAGTTTGTTGACATCAAGCTTGACACCGTCTTCAACGTTGATGGCGTTACCATTGGCGGTGATGGAGTCGGCCTTGACGCTGGCATCTTCAGCGATGGTCAGATCGCTGTTGAGAGCGACATCACCGGCAACTTCGTTGTTTCCGGCGAAGATGACGTCGGTGGCATCAACGTTGGCAGCCTTCAAGTTGGTGAAGGTGACAGTATTGGCAACAACATCACCGGCAACGATATCAGCGGCAACGTCGGTGTTGGCGATATCGGCATCGCCGACGATTTCAGCACCTTCGATAGCAACGCCATCGGCAGCAAGAGCACCGGTGACCTTGACAGCGGCGAAGGAACCATTGGTGGCAGTGACATCAGCAGTGATAGCAGTACCGGCAACTTCGACATCGGTCAGAGTGACGGTTTCAGCTTCAACAGCACCACCGGCGATTTCGCTGTTGTTAACAGTCATATCGGTAGCTTTGACAACATAGTCGTCAGCGATGGTGATGTCGGAATCGTTGATGGCAACGCTGTTGGCTTCGACGAGGTTGATCTTCTGATCAGCACCGAAAGCGAAGTCAACACCGGTCAGGGCGACGTCACCGTAGACATTCAGAGTGGCATCGCCGTAGATGTTGCCCCAGCTGATGATTTCGATGTCGCGGACATTCATGTCAGCGGCGAGAGTGATGTTGGATTCGACCAGCTTGAGGTCAACAATGCCGTTTTCGGTACCGATGTCATCGACGAATTCGTTTCCGGCAATGGCGTTGGCGAAGGAGACGTTGGCATCCTGGAACGCGAGGCTCGCGGTGCCGCGACCGATATCAAGCACACCGTCAAAGGCAACATCGCCGCGGAAGGTGATGTCAAGGTTGTTGACAGCGGTTTCGTTGGTCAGAGCGATAACGCTGGCAGCGTCGATAGCAGCATCTTCGATGGTGATGGAAGCATCAATGTCATCAAAAACGATTGCGCTGGCAGTGATAGCACCGGACAACTCGACGTCAATGCCGTAGGCTTCGATGGTGACAACGGAGTTGTCGATAGCACCGAACGCAGCTTCGGAACCGGCTTCGAGCAGAGCTTCGCTGTTGACGAGGTTGGCGATGGTGAGTTCATCACCGTTGAAGACGAGAGTGGAGTCTTCGAACTTGCCGAGGACAACGAGATCGTTGGCAGTGGCAAGGTGACCGGAGAAGTCGCCGATGTAATCGGTTCCGTCAGCACTCAGGACAGCGTTGTAACCGAACTTGACTTCTTCGATTTCAAGACCGGCGAAATCCCAACCGTTGACGGTGGCGGAAACCGCATCTTTGAGTTCGAGAGTGGCGTTCTTGTACTTCAGGTCGAGGGAAGCAACATCACTGACAACACCGTCAGCGGCGATGATGACGTTGCTGGCACCGCGACGGGATCCGGTGAAGGTTCCGGCGAAAGCGGCATCGTCGATGACGAGGGTGCTTTCAGAAGCACTGCGGAGGTCGATTTCGCCGGTGTAGGCATCAGCGATGACGACTTCAGCTTTACCGCCGGCGAGGGTGATGTCGCCAATACCGGCAGCGTTGTTGACAACGACAGTGTTGTCGCCCTTGGTGAGAACCAGATCCTGAATTTCATCGGCAGCGACGGTCTGATCGGCATCGGTGATGAATTTGTCGATGGTGAAATCGGCCTGCCACGGAGTGACGGTTTCGATCCACTGACCGGCAACGGCATCGTAGACAGCCTGAGTGACGCTGACGATTTTCTTTTTGGCGTTGACGGAATCAACGGTGGTGCTGCCATCGTCATAGAGGAAGACGACTTTCTTCAGTTCATTGACATAGCCAGCATAGTTGTTGATTTCGGTAGCGGACAGGACACCGTTGATGACGATGGTGTTGGCACTGTCAGCACTGGTGGTGATGTTACGGGCATCGAGAGCACCGTTGACCACGACGAGGTTTTCACCGGCACCGGAGAGATCCAGCTTGGAGAGACGGCCGTTGATGGTCAGAGTGTCGTTGCCGGCACCGAGAGAAAGTTTACCGGTGAAATAGGTGTTGTCGTCGATGGTAACAACGTCATCACCAGCCATGGTCTTGAAGTTGTAGGCGATTTCACGGGCATAGTTGTTGTTGATGGCATCATAACTCCAGCCGAAGGAGACAACGTCGTCCGCGCTGGACAGCACGTTGGCAACACCCTGACGGTTGATGTAACCATCGACGGAGAGTTCCAGAGTCGCGCCGGTGTAGGTGAAGATCAGCTTGCCGGTTTCGACTTCATTACCTTTTTTGTCGGTAACGGTTGCGAAGGAGAGTTCATACTGATAATCAGCGATGAGACCGCCTTCGTCTTTCTTGATGTTGATCTGGTTGACATCGAAGGAAGCGGAGGTGAACTTCTTGGCAACGCCCTGGATCAAAGCACGGCTGAAGGAACCGCCGGCGGTGATAAGATCACTGTCGATGGAAACGGTCAGCTTGTTCAGCTTGTAATCGCTCTTGAGGGTAAGGATGGCAGCCTGATTGCTGTTGTCGATCTCAGAAAGTTCGATGATGTATTCGGCGTTGACCATGGACTTGTCCTGACCTTTGGAGAAGGTGACAGCACTGTTGTCCTTGATGGTAACGGTGTCCATGCCCTTGACGGTAGCGGCGAAATCGCCCTGATACGCATCGAGAACGAGGTCCTTGGAACCGAAAACAACACCTTTGCCGCTGGGAGTACCGACGATCTTGCCGATCTTACCGGCACTGCCGACCGCACCATTGGTGGTGACGGTGATGGTGACATCGCCGAGGACGTTGGCGTTCTTACCGCCGGCGTAGATGGTACCGATGCTCATGGCAGAAGCGGTCGCCGCGGAGTTCATGTCGATGTTGATAGCAACGTCGCCGACAACTTTGGCACCGTCGACACCACCGCCGTAAACGTTGGTGATTTTGCCGCCGGAGATGTTGATGGTGGCGTTTTCAGTGATGCTGGTAGCACCGGCACCGCCAGCGTAAACGTTGGTGACGGTTCCGCCGATGACATCGATGCTGGCATCTTTGGTGATGGCCTGAACTTCGACTTTGTACTTCTTGGAAGTAGCAGTGTCGGTCATGACCGCGCCGGCGAAAGCATCGGTGACTTTGGCATCATAGATAACGACATCGGAATCAGCGATGACGACAGTTTCGGGCTCGACGCTGGTCGGAGCATACTTCTTGTCTTCAGCGGTGAATTCGACTTTGGCACCGGCGACCAACTTGGCGGTGACGCCGTCTTCGAGGACGACTTTGGCACCGGCGATTTCGCCAGCTTTGTCGCTCAGCTCGATACCGGCGACGCTCTTGGCGGTACCTTTACCGGCATAACCTTTGACAGTGATGTCATCGGTGCCGTTGCCGTACACGCCGATCTTGCTCACAGAACCGTCGATGATAACGGTATCAACACCGTCTTCAACGATTCCATTGGTGGTGTCTTTTCCGACAACCTGAATTTTGGAAGCAGCGATCTCTTCCGCGTTCTGAAGGCCATCAAAAAGATCTTTGATGTTTTTACTCATTTTATTCTCCTTCATGTTTAGGGTTAATGAGTGTTACAATTGTTTAGTGTTCAATTTCTAAATTTTTGCGTCAGTACACAGATGACTTTGCCGAAACTCTGCATCTGGCGGAGAAGCTCCGCGCGGCGCACCGCGCAAATCACCTCCACGGCGAGAAGTGCTTCACAGCAGCTCACCGTAATGCAGAATGACGAAAAATCTTTTCCGGCACACAACTTGAAACAACCACATTCTGCCAGATCTGAAACAACTCCGATGACCGGGGTTTCGTCCAGCTCTGCAGAACCATCAAAAGAAAATTCATCCGTTTCAACTCCGGTAAACTCCGCCGATACACATGCCGATGAGGCGACATCAGCATTTTCATTATATATATAGGCGGATTCCACAGCGGGAACGGAAGCGGAATTGTCATCAGAAGAGATGAAAGAAGCAGCGGAGAGAACCTCCTGCTCAGAAACACAAAAAGCCCTTGCCGAAACACCCGTTTCGGGCGTCAGCAAAGACAAATATCCGGTGCTTTTGCCGGTTGTGATAAGCATAATAGATTCGCCTCTCTGTTTACTCATCATACCCCACTACCGACCGGCTTTGCGCATTTACCGGTCAGCGATGGACAACTCTTTTATTTTCTTGTGTGGACCTCAGTCAAAACTTTTTCCTCCGCAGTTTCACGGCTGTTGCAATCAACCGCTTACCCGGAAAAAACAGTCCTGAAACGGACTTCCCCCTGCCCGGGGTACAATCCTCCTACTGTCCGACGAATACTATACTACCAAAAAAAAAGAAAATCAAGCGAAAAAAGAAAAATTTTCTCATTTTTTTGCATATTACTGCATTTTTTATGAAAAAATTCACAAACTTGCTTTTTCTTAAAGTTATAAGGCAAACCTTAATATCTTCCGCCGGTAGTGCAAAAAAACGGCAGGTCGCGCGAACTTCCGTCCGCCGACCTGCCGCTGTTATCAACTGCCTCCGTCAGCAGATCACCGGAATACCGACGATCTGCGCGAAGTTTTCGATCAGCTCCATATTGTCGCCGTAAGTGACGATGTAGTGCTGGCTCATCACGTTCTGAATGAAACATTCCGAACAGCCGCATTCAAAGAAAACTTCCAGACTGGGCAGCTGCGGTGCCGGAGGTGCCCAACCGGCCTCTTCCCACGTTTCCGGTGTCCGGGCTTCGCCGCGCACCGCGTGCAATACCAGTTCGCCGTCGACCTGCGCCAGCCGCACGATGGTGACCGCTCCGGTCCTGACCTTGGAAACGTTGAGCAACCCCTCTCCAAAGGAACCGAACGCATTGGGCATGACCGTAATGCCGCCGTCAGTCACAGATGCCGGAACATAGTCCGGAACTCCCATGAACGCACTCTTTTCCGTAAATTCATAAAATTCCATGTACGCAGGGCTCACGCCGGTCAGATATTTCATAATAAGCTCGGTCACGGCACCGTAGGAGTCGTTCTCCGGCACGGTGGGGATGTCCATTTCGTCATGGAGCAGTGTCAACGCTCCGGCAGGCGCGAATTTGAGCAGCTTCTTCACACCGTCAACGTCACAGAAGGAAAACGCATCGTAATTGCGCTCTTTGATCTTCTTCTGGAACGCCAGCGACAACCGGACGGAGTTTTCCACGGTACCGGGCTGGGGTTCACGGACGAACTTCCAGTTCTTGCGGATCTTTTCAGCTCCGGCGGCGATCTCCTCATCGGTGATGCCGTTGGCAAGCTCCTGGATCTCCAGCAGGTCAAAGTGTTCGATCTCAGCACCGATGACGTTCTTGAGCAGATTGCCGTCATACAGCGTTCCGAACAGACGCATATCGCGGTATCCGCTCATTCCAATGAACGCCGAACGCATACGCGCGGCGGCACTGGCAGCCCGCAGATAGTTCGCCGCTTCATCATAACGCGGTTCAGCATCTTTCTTGTTGACCAGATACTTGAAGTTGAAACCCATCTCCTGCATGGGCGCGCGCAGCGCAGTGGTTCCCGCCTGATCGGCAGTGGTCACAAAGTGACCGTTTTCACGCCATCCGCTCAAGCCCCAGAGCAGCATCGGTTTGTGTTTAAACGGTTCGATGACCTTTATCACCGCCCAGGTGGGTATCCATCCGGCGATACAGACGACCAGCGCATCAAAGTCACCTTTCTTGAGTTCCGCGACCGCACGCGCCGCCTGTTCACCGGCGGGGTCGTCGCTCACGGGCGCAGTTTCAAAGAGTTCGATACCGCGCTTTCTCAGCTCATCGGCTGCCGCCTTGCAGCGGTTATCAATAAATTCCCGGGGGGTGTTGACTTCGCCGAAACCGACGAATCCGGCACGGATCTTGAGCGCATCACTCATTGTTTTTTCCTCCAAATGTTGGCATCAATAATTTATTCAGCATACGATATTGTTCAAAAGGCTGTACATAGGCTCCGACCGCTTCGCCGGGTTCGACCCGGAACGCGACCTTCACCATGGCACCGACCGCCGCCGCCGCATCCGGAAAGTCCCCGCACGCGACCGCTCCCAGTATGGCGGCTCCAAGACTGGTGGCTTCAGCACATTCGGTGACGGTGACCGGCAAATTCAGCACGTCAGCTTTGATCTGCAGCCAGAGTTTGCTCTTCGACGCTCCGCCCAGCGAACGGATCTCCGTGATCTTTGCGCCCATGGAACGCAACGCTTCGACATTGTCTTTCAGCAAATACGCCACGGATTCCATTATCGCCCGCGCCCAGTGGCCGCGCTTGTGCGCGAGGGTGATCCCCCATGCCACGCCCCGGGCATCAGGATTGCAGTCCGGCGAAATCGCTCCGGCACAGTGGGGAAGCAGGATCAATCCTTCACTGCCGGGAGCAACTGCCGCCGCCTCCGCATCAAAGGCTTTGAAATCCATCCCGGATGTGAACCCGTCACGGAAATGCTTCAACAGCATCCCCGCCGTCGGTGCCCACGGCAGCAGCACAAATGAACCCGGCGCAAAACCGAGATAGGTACTCAAACGTTTTTCTTCATCATAAACCAGACGGTCGAACGCGGCACAAAGTGCCAGCGTACAACCGGTGGTCTCCGAAATCATACCGTTTCCGGCACATCCGCTGCCCAGATTGCCGCACACATGGTCGATGGGAGCCGCCGCAACCAGCGTTCCCGGAGCAACGACAGAATCGTTGGCAACAACTTCACCGATAACACCGCCGGCACACTTCAGCTCCGGCAGCTGCGCTTCGGTGATGCCGATGGCATCGAGCATGGCACGGTCATATTTATCTGTGCGGATATCGTAATAGAGCGCGGAAGGCATCAATCCGGAACAGGTGGCATATCTGCCGGTCAACCGGAACGCGATGAAATCTTCCACCATCAGATATTTTGCCGTCCGGGCAAAAAGTTCCGGTTCATGCTTTTTGAACCACAAAATTTTGGGCGCGGGCCAGCAGGGCAGCATCTCCGTCTGCCCGGAGAGGCGGAAGAGCTCCTCCGTGCCGAAACGTTCATCCAGTTCGCGCGCTTCATCGGCGGCACGGTTGTCCAGCCACACGATGGCTTTTCGCAGCACCTTGCCGGAACTGTCGACCATGATAAGCGTTTCCGCCTGCCCGGTGATGGCGATGGAAACGATTTTTTCCGGCGCGACAGCGGCATTTTTCACGGCTTCGGCGATGGCAGACTTGGCAGATTCCCAATAAATCTCGGCATCAAGTTCAACAATATCCGGAGCCGGTGTCTCCAGAGTGTACTCTGTCAACCCGGCTCCTGCCATATTTCCGGAAGCATCGAACACCGCCGCCTTTACGCCGGTGGTACCCATATCCAATCCGAGATAGAAATTCATGTGGTCTCCTGCTCAAAAGAGCTTGTTGATCGCATCGACCGTAATGTCGCAAAGTTTGTAACCGCCGTCGCTGCCGACCTGACCGTTGATGATAAGTCCGCCGTAACCGCCGAATTTTTCCGCATCGGGGCTGGGGAGGTAACCGGCATGATAGTTGCCGTTGCCGGAAAGCTGGATCAAAAAGGTCTGGAACGCTTTGGAACGCGCTTTGATATTCTGTCCGTAATAAAGGTAGAGTTCAAAGGGATTGTTGGCAATGGCGATATTTCCGAGACGGATAACGTTCATGTTGAAGATGTAGTTTGGATTGGCATCCTGATCTTCATAACGGCGGATGACCGCCTGCGCGTTCTTGATAAGGACAAAGTGGTGAAGTTTGCTGTCGTAAGGTCCGGGGCCGTCGATCTTCTCGTTGGCGTGGGTTTCGGCGCAAAATTCTTCAAATGCCTTGTCTTCGGGCATGATCGCGGTCAGACGGGCAAGTTCCGCCTGCGCTTCTTTGTACGCAACATAGGAGGCACGGCGGCGCGGAATGACCACTTCCACGACCTCGCTCTTGAGAACGGGCGTGTAATCGATCTCTCCGGGCACAGCCGACTTCACCGCCGTCAACAGCCGGTTGGCAAGAACGGGAACACCGTCCGCATGCCAGAAGTCCGGTTCCGTGGTGTAGTGGCGCACCAGATCGCGGGGCGACTGGCAGCCGGCGGGGGAGATCTGGTAGATGGTGTGGAAATCTTCACCGTACTCAGCTTTCAACAGTTCGCGGGTGGCTCCGGCAAAGTCGGAAGAGACAACGTAGGTGGATTCCATATTCTGCGACGGACAGGCAACGTTGAGGAACATACCGGTCTTTTTGCCGTTGGCATCGTAAGTGAAGAGCATTTCAACACCGGTATCTTCTCCGGCTTCCATACTGATGAAATCCTGCCGGGTGGTGTCGCCGTACATCTCCGCCGTTCCGTCAGCGAAGACCGCGCGGCGGCAGTGGCCGATACGGGCGTTGCCGAAACCGGTGGCGATACCGCCGGCGGCGCGCTTCTGCCACGCATTGACGATGTTCTGCGCAATGACCGGGATAGCGAAAGCCGCATACTCATCCGGAGTGAGCATCTGGTCGCGCAGAGCATCCCACGCGCTGGCGGCAACTCCGGTTCCGGGAGCAGGTGAAACCCGGAACGCCAGACTCGGCGCACTGTGGGTGTGGATGGCGTTGACAAAAACCTTCGACGTATCAATGGTTGAATCCATTGCCGCGATGGTCTCGCGCAGGCGGTCGACAAACTGCCGCGGAGTTCCGGCAACGTCAACGGATGCGGTGATGAAGGCATCGTTTCCGGAGCTTATCGCGCAGGCGACCGTCTTGAGCCGGGAGTGGATACCCGTGGCAAGGCGGGTGTAATACTGTCCGTACAACGGGATTTTCTTACCGTTTTCTTCCGGAGTGATATCAGCCTCACTCCAACCGATCATAACTTTTTCATTCATGATATCACCTCACATTAACGATTCAAAGTTTTTCAAGAGTACCATCTTTCCAGCTCTTCAACGCGGCGGTGAAGAGTTTGTGGCTCAGTGCCGCTTCCTCCGGGGTCACGCAGGAGACAAATTTGCCTTTGGGCTTGCCTTCGGTGATCTCAGTGACAAACGACGCCCACATCTGCAGAATACTGTCCGTAAAACCGAATTCAAAGATGCCGCCGGTAATGGTCTTGAACGCCGTTTCATAACCCATGTCGATCTGCTGCAATGCCTGATCGCCGCCTTTGTATTCCAGAAGTTCCAGACGGCGGGGGTTCTTGCTCGTCCACCTGGCGCAGCCGTGCATACCTTTGACTTCAAAGTACCAGGTATCCGTTTCGCCCGGGGCGATGCGCTGGGTCTTGATGGTCAGCGGGAAGGTATTTCCGGTTCTGGGATCATCCGCTTCGCAGAGCAGTGTTGCGTTATCCCAGGTGCGGCAGGGAACCATCTCTCCATCTTTGCCCGGACGCTCTTTCACCAGCTTGGACAAAATCGCCCGCACGTTCTTCGGAATGAATCCGGCGCGGAACGGGAAGTGGCACGCATGCATACCCAGATCCCCCATACAGCCGTATTCGCCGTTGAATTCGATCATGCGCTTCCAGTTGATCGGCTTCATGGGATTCAAGTCGGAGGAGTGGAGGAAGCCGGAGTTGACTTCGATCAACGGTCCGAAAAAGTCCGTTTCCAAAAGCTGACCGATGCGCTGCATGGGCGGATAGAAGGGAAACTCCGAACTGCAGCGGACGGTGACTTCCGGATGCGCCTTGATACACGCCATGATGGCATCGTTGGCTTTTTTGTCGATACCGAAAGGCTTTTCTCCGAGGAGGTGTTTTCCGGCTTTGATGATATCGCAATAGATTTGTTCGTGCAGATTGTGCGGCACGGCACAGTAGACAGCTTCCACTTCCGGGTTGGCAAGGAGCTGAACGTAATCGTCCGTCACCTGTTTGATGGTGGGGAAGTTGTCCTGATACCAGGGATAAAGTGCCGGATTTTTGTCGCAGACTGCGACCAGTTCCGGTTTGGCACTGATTTCAGTAAGGTGGCACCAGCGCGCACAGGCGGAGGCAAATTCCCGCCCCATAAGACCGGCACCGATAATTCCGAATTTCACAGTTTTCATAAGTTGCACCTTTTTTATATATGGTATATTTTCACGGTAAATCGGTCCATTGCAGAACCGGTATTTCAAAACTTGTCAAGCCGGGTATGGCATCCGCCAGCCGCGCCAGGTCGTTCCGCAGATAAAACTGATCCAGCGGAAGTTTAAATTCATCGTGGTGGGTGGGAATAAGATGACGGAATCTGATATTCCGCATAAGCATCTCCGGAAAACCATCCTTCCACCGGCTGATACCGCAGAAGAGATGATCGCACTCCGTTCCGCATATCACATCTTCAAGCATATTGGCGGTACCGAGGTTCAATATCTTCTGTCCGTCGACTTCGATCAGAAAGGCAAAGGTTTCGCCGCACTTCCAGCCGGAAGCACTTTGCAATTCATCCATTGGAGGAACGTCACTGTATCCCTCAGCTTCACCGGTCAGCCCCATGTGCCGGGATTCCAACGCCGTAACGGTCACGTTGCCGGGGAGGTGGAGCGTTTCACCGTAAGAGAGTTCATAAAGCTGATTTTCCGGCACACCGTATGCCCGCATTATCATACACGCCGTGCGTGAAGCGTAAAGCACAGCACCGCATTTTTTCAGGATATGCGGCATATCCGGCAGATGATCCCAGTGGGCATGGGTCATCAGAATAAAATCCGGCGTTGAGGTGATGTACTTATCCACCTCCGTCGGGATGTACAATTTCTCCCGGTCACGACTGACATACGGATCGATCATAAATGATCCGCCGCTGTGCCGGAACTCCAGAGCATTTGTACCGTACCATTTGACAGAAACAGAGTTCATTTTCTTCTTCAGAGCAAAAGGTTTGTCTTCCGGGGAGAAGATCTCCCCGGAAGTACGGTTTACCATCAGCCGAGCAGTTCTTTTTCCGTTTCGGCAATGGCTTCTTCGATGATGTCCATACCTTTGAGGGCGACCTCGTTGGGCATGATGATCGGCGGGCTCATGCGCAGGATGTGACCGGCAGGGACCCAGGCAAGACCTTTGGCGAACGCCTTCTGGTAAACCATCTTACCGGCTTCGTCAAAGGGAGTTTTGAGAGCTTTGTCTTTGACCAGTTCGATACCGAGCAGGCAGCCTTTGCAGCGGGTGTCGCCGACGATTTTGTATTTGGTGGTCCAGTCAGCCATGCGTTTCTTGAAGAGATCTTCAAGTTCCTGAGTGTGTTCGAGCAGACCTTCTTCTTCGATGACCTCGAAGCAGGCAAGAGCCGCCGCGCAAGCCATCGGGTTGCCGCCGTAACTGGTGGAGGCGGAAATCTTGTCGACCGCATCGGCATAGGGGGTACGAACCGCCATGCAGGTGACAGGGAAACCGTTACCGAAACCTTTTCCGAGCGTGACCACGTCAGGAGTGACACCCCAGTGTTCGCAGCAGAGGATCTTACCGGTACGGCCCATGCTGGTCAGAACTTCGTCAGCAAAGAGCAGAATGCCGCGTTCATCGAGGAACTTGCGGAGTTTCGGGAAGAAATCATCCGGCGGCATGATGGAGCCGCCCCAGCCCTGAATGGGTTCAAGGACGAACGCCGCGACCTGACCGGTGGTGGATTCTTTGATGAAGGTGTCGTAAAATTCCAGATATCTTTCGGTATCAAGCGTACCGTCTTCACGGGTCCACCACGGACGGTAGGTGTCCGGACGCGGAACCATGTAAAATCCGGAGGGACGCGTGGGACCGCTGAACTTGGTCATACGGGCGCAGCCGATGGAGTGTCCGCTTTTGCCGTGGAAGTCCATAAAGCAGCTGATGAACTCATGTTTGCCGGTGGCGGCGCGGCAGGTACGCAAACCGGCTTCAACCGCGGCGGTACCGCAGTCATAAAGCTGGAAGCACTTCAAATCATCGGGCAGAGTTGCCGCCATTTTTTCCAGAAGTTTGACTTTGATCTCGGTGGTGAAATCGTGGCAGTTCATCAACTTTTTGGCATAGTAGGCAACCTGTTCGGAAATGCGCGGATGGCAGTGTCCGAGAGTGGTGACATAAATACCGCTGGAGAAGTCGATGTACTGGTTGCCGTCGACGTCCTCAAGCATACAGCCCTGACCGCGTTCAAACGCGACCGGAAACAGTTTCACCTGACCGGAAAGACCGCGATAATATTTGGCGGCACGGCTGTGAAGCGCGTTGCTCCCGGGGCCGGGGATGGTGCTGCTGACGATCTTGGGGACCGCATTGAGATCGAGCTGGTAAGGAGCCGGATTGTATTTACCCATTTTTCATTCCTTTCGATGTTTAGACAATATCTTACGGGTTACCACAATATTAAAATAGCCCGGTTTTTATTTTTCGCAAGCGGGAAAGCGCATTTTGGTGCATTTTATCCGAAAGAAAATGTTATTTTTTAACATTGCCTTCCGGCGGTACTATTGCTTTCAGGGGGATATGATCCTTATTTTTTCAGCATAAATTCAAGAAAACAGAAAATTTTGCCTTGCGTTTTTCCTCAAACGATGTTAATTTATAACACAGGAGGTATCATGCATCAGCGTCAACGGAAAATCTTGGATATGCTTCAGCGCGGAAAAGTGCTTATCCGCGAAGCCGCCGCCGAACTCGGTGTCACGGAAATGACTTTGCGCCGCGACCTCAAACTTCTGGAGGAACGCAAACTGATATTGTGCGTGAAAGGCGGAGCCATCCCCTACCCGGCGAAGTATGAACCCGAAAGTGCCGCCGCCGAACTTACCGACTGCAAATTCGCCATCGCCAACGCGCTGTTTCAAAGGATAATGCCGGCGGAATCCATTTTTATCAGTGCCGGAACGACCAGCCTTGCTTTCGCAAAAATCGTTGCCCGTTACAACCGTCTGCCGCTTACCGTGATAACCAATTCGCTCCCGGCGGCATCCACCCTCTTCCGCTCCTGCTGCAAAGTGATACTTCTCGGCGGCGAACTGCGGAGCAGCTCCCTCGATCTGGTCGGCCCCATCGCCGAAAAAAATCTGGAGGAGTATCACGTCGACTGGCTTATTTCCGGCTGTGATGCCGCGTTGAGCGATTACGGTTTTTACACTTCAGACATCAGCGTTTCCAATCTGGAAAAAAAATCTCTGGGCATCGCCTCCAACGCCGCCATCATCACCGACAGCAGTAAATTCGGCCGCCGCGCCCTGACCCGTTTCGCCACCTTGAGCGACATCGATCTGCTGGTGACCGATGAGGGTATTTCTCCGGAAGATGCCCGGAATCTTACCGCCTCCGGTCTGGAAGTGATAACAATACCTTCCGGTAGCTGAACCGTCAGCTCAGGAACGCAGTCGGGGAGAACCGGATTCAGATTCTGCATCTGTTTTTACTTTTCCGCATTTGTAAAATTTTGTCAGATGTGGTATTTTAAGGCGGATACAATTTCAAACACGGAGTGATACACTTATGCAATGGTCGATCGTCTTTTTTGCTCTGCTCGCAGGTGCGGGAATTGGCAGCTGGATATTGCACCTGATTTCTGCCAAACGTCAGCGGGATGCCGCAGCTGAACTGGAAACTTTGCGGTTGAAAAATGTTGAAATGCAGACGGCATTGAACGCAATACAACAGCAGCACAACGCCGAAAAACAACTGCTCACCAACTCCTTTGAACGGGAAAAACAGCTCATCGAAGAGAGCCATTGTCAGAAGTTGAAGATGCTCCAACAGCACTCCGAACGCAGTTTCGCAGAACTCGAAAAGACCCATCAGGCGCGCCTCGCCCAGCTCAGAGAGGAGTGCAACGCCCTCTCCAATAAGATCCTCGAAGAGAAATCCGGCAAACTTCAAGCCGCCAACAAAGAACAGCTCGAACTTCTGCTTTCCCCGCTCCGGGAGAAGATGGGAGAATTCAAGACCGCTGTCGAAGAGTCCAAAAATAAAGGTATCGAACTTGCCGCATCACTTACCACCCAGCTCGGAAAGATGATGGAGGAAACCTGCCGCATCGGCACCGAAGCCCGCTCCCTTGCCAACGCACTCAAAAGTGAACAGAAAACTCAGGGCAACTGGGGCGAACTTATTCTGGAAGATATCCTCAACCGCTCCGGGCTGATTTCCGGTCTCCATTATGAACGGCAGGAGACCATCCGCGACACCGACGGTAACGCTATCACCGGCGATACCGAGAAGAAAATGCGCCCGGACGTCATCATCCATTACCCGGACGGCAAGGATGTCATCATCGACAGCAAAGTGAGTTTGTCCGCATACGTCGATTATATGAATTCCGACGATACCACCGTCCGGCAGGATGCCCTTGACCGCCACCTCCGCAGTGTCCGCACTCACGTCAACGAACTTGCCAGAAAAGATTATTCAGCTTATAACAGTAAATCCGGGCGCGATACCGTCGATTTCGTTATCATGTTCATCCCCAACGAAGGTCCCTACCAGCTGGCAATGATCTCCGACCCGAATTTGTGGGGAGAGGCGTTCAAAAACAAGGTCATGATCGTCAGCCCGGTAAACCTTATGGCTCTGCTCAAAATAATCCATATCTCGTGGACACGCGAAGAACAATCCCGCAACCAGCAGGATATCCTCGATACCGCAGCCGTTCTGCTTGACCGCCTCTACGCATTCTATGAAGACTTCGACCAGATAGGTTCCGAACTGGAAAAACTTCACGCGACCTACGAAAAAGCATTGCACCGGCTCAAACAGGGAGAACGCAACCACAGTATCGTCAATACCGGAGAAAAATTGAAACGTCTCGGCGTCCGGATGAATAAACAGCGGAAATCCCCCAAACGTCTTGAACTCGACGATATTGAGAAGGAGTAAATGGGCAGCGGGGAGGGGGAAAACTTTTTTTCACGGGAAAAAAAGTTTTCCCCCTCCCCGAACCCCACCCCTTTTCAAAAAAAGCGGGGTATGGCACTCCCGTTGGTTGCTTCTGCCCTCGACCGAAGCAACGTCCGATGGAAAGGCTCCAGGAAACAAGCGAGATCAACGCTTTAAATCAGCCGGTAACTTCCCAATGCCTGGAAAGCATTCTTCCCACTGAGCTGCTGGATGCCCGAAACGTAGAAGGTGTGAGCGTTTTCATCCACCGTTCCGGAACAGTCAAGCGTGTCGCCGCATTCAGTGGAACCGTTGAAGTTGATCTGGATCTCCTTTATCCGCACCAGTTTGCCGGTCACGCAACCGAGATAGTCTTCGGTGAACATGGCATAAAAGGCGTTGTTCAAGTGACGGTTGAAGTCGATTTGCGTGCAGGAGATGCGTTGGGAAAGCACCATGCCGGGCTCCATATCCGGAGTTGGTATCTTTCCCATGGAATCGCCCTGAAAATATATTTCGCCGTCGTAATCCCATTCCGGGAGACCGGTCATATATTTGGCAGGAGAGACCGGGCGGTAGTTTTCCGGGTTCAAAGTGAGCCACGCGCTCCCGGCGACACCGAGTTTTTTGCCGCTGGCGACAGAAAAAAGTTCAAACTGCCGGTAGGCGAACAGGCGGTCAAAGCCGCTGGGATAGGTTTTTATCCGCAGGGTGTCGCCGTACTCCGGAAACTCATCCATCCGGACGCGGATGCGCGACAGCACCCAGCTCAGACTGCTCTCTTTCAACTGCCGCAAGCCGACACCCAGAATATCGGCGTGACGGCCGGCGGCATCCTGCAAATAATCAAACAGTTTCCAGCTGCGTATTCCGGCATCGACGGAAATGTCGTTCAACTGTATGGGATATTCAACGATATAAGGAGGATTTTTCATATTTACACGCCGTGATATATCGTCACCCGTTCCAGTATCTCGTCCAGCCAGAAATCCGGAGCGCAGTGCCCGGCAAACTCTTCCGCGACCGGAGAGTGCAGATCACTTCCGCCGGAGGAGAGCAAGCCGTGTTCTTCGCAGTACGCGCGGTAAACCGGGGTCATCTCCACGGGAACATTGGGGTGGGCGCACTCGATACCGTCCAGCTGGAACATTTCCCGCAGAGCATCCATGCGCTTGCGGTCGTTCTGCAGAAAATAGTTGAACGGATGCGCGATGATAATGATACCGCCGGCAGCTTTCACCGCCGGGATAACGATCTCATAGGAGGGATACGGCGGCATATTGACAAACTGGCGGCGTATCGCACGGTAACCTTCGATATCCTGACAGAAACCGGCATCGATGCAATGCTGAACCAGAGTGCCGTAGCGGACATGGGAGTTGCCCTGTTTGGCGACTGCCGCCGCCGGACGGTAGGATTTCAACAGCTCCAACCGGGCGGCATCGTCAAAGGGATACCCCAGACGGCAGAAGTTTTTTGATGCTTCAGTACCGCTGGATATCTGCCAGTTGCGGTAGATGTCAAAGAGTTTTTCCAATTCGCCACCGGGGCGGCGGGGAAGATTCAGACACACCAGGTCGATGGGGCCGAATTCGCAGTTGACACTGATTTCGGAACCGGAAAGGTATCCGACTTCCGGGTACTTTTCCGCACACTCAAGAACCTCATCGTAACCGTCCATCAAGTGATGGTCGGTGATCGCGATGGCGCGGATTTTCTTCTCCTGCGCCAGTTTGAAATAATCTTCGACACCGGCAAAAGCATCATAGCTCCAGTTGGTGTGTAAATGCAGATCGAAAGATGCCATGAAACCAGTCTCCTCAGAAAATCACTTTTTCTTATTCTTGCGGGAACCCTTCCACACCGGAAAGAGCATATTGTCGCTGCCGCCCCACTGGAAACTCTGGTTCCAGATGGGAACCGAGTGCGCGGTACGGAAATAGATCAAAGCACTTTCCGACACGCGCCGCCGGGTATATTCTTCGGCGAAGTTGTCGGCAATCGGCTCAAAGGTGAAGCGGACACCGGTGGAGTAAACTTCCACTGCCAGCGCGCCCGCCGGATATTCCGTCATCTGCGGCATATTGAACTGCAGCGCATTGCCGAACTTTATCGCGGAGGCGACATTCTTATGTCCGACCAGAATGACGGCTTTGCAGCGGGAAATCTTCTCCAGCAGCGGCTTGGCAGCGGCGGCGGCATCGGCGATGGATGCTTTTCCCCGCATTTCAACGATAACGCTGGATTTATCTCTGACGTTGATATATTTGTCGGGGAAGAGCTGGAAGTGGGAGAAGATGATAACCGGAAGCTTTTCATCGATTTTATTGATGACAGCAATGTTTTCCGGGGTACACAGTATGCCGCCGATACCGGTATTGACCCAGGCGATCTGGATACCTTTATGGACGAAGATCCCGGCGGGGGCGTTGAAGTTTTTCTTCCAGAACTCCCGGTTGGCATCGTTGATGCGGTCATGGTTGCCGTGGGTGAACAAAGTTTTCATTTCCGCAGTTTTCAACACCTTGACTGCCAGCGCGAGTTCGCCGGGCAGAGCTTTGTCCGTCAAATCGCCGGGGAAGAGGAGGAAATCCATCTTCTGCTGATTGAAACGCTTGACCATTTCAGTGGCGAGATAACCGCTGCGGCTGTGCATACGCGGCGGGATATCGGGCAAAGTGGTCAAATGGATGTCGGAAAGCACACCGAGCTTGAAAAGCGGCTTGCCGGGAAAGAGTTTCTGAGTGCGG
Source organism: Lentisphaeria bacterium (assembly GCA_017508135.1). Taxonomy (GTDB): domain Bacteria; phylum Verrucomicrobiota; class Lentisphaeria; order Victivallales; family Victivallaceae; genus UBA1784. The sequence continues at coordinate 22,169 of JAFVZN010000091.1, forward strand.
AACTTGCGCTGATAAGTGCCGCAGCTGACGGTGTATTCAGTATCCGGCTTGAGGTTGTCAAAGGTGACTTTGCCGAAGAAATCGCTGACGGTTTTGACCACTTTGCCGTTGAGTTTGAATTCGCGTTTGGCGGCGGTGTTGAAACCGTAGTGCAAGGTGGCGGAATCGGTGGTGACCCGGTAGAGGTCAATAAAGTCGATGATGTTCTTACGCACGGGGAACGGCGGGAGCGCACCCTCTTTTTCCAACAGACCGGGAAGACCGGCGGCGGCGGCGATGCGGTGGGGGATGTCACTGTTCTCCTGCGGAGCTTTGAAGTGTTCAGCACCTGCACCGCGGACATAGGTACGCACTTTGGCGGGCGTATGGGAAAAACTGGTGTAGCTAAAACCGTTTCTGCTGTCGCGGATGCGCATGGCTTCGATGACCAGCGGATTGTAACGGCCGTAACCCATACTGCGCGCAAGTTTGTCGCCTTTAGTCTTTTTACCGGAGATAAAGAGCCGGCACGCCTGTTCCAGACGTTTGGTTTCATCGGCAGTCAAATTGGAAAGACCGACCTCTTTGCAGACGGTTTTGATAAGTTTGGCGGAAGCCGCTTTGGCTTTTTTCATCTTTTCGATCCTGGCGGCGATCTCAGTATTGGCGAGCTTCTGACCGTTGAGGAAATCCGGTTTCGCAAGAGCGAGGTCTTTGACCATCAAACCGCCGGTTTCGTGGTCGGCGGTGACGACGATAAGAGTTTCGTCCGGATGCTTTTCGGCAAACTGCAGTGCAGTGCCGATGACCGCATCAAATTCCGCCATCTCCTGCATGGAGAAAACGGCATCGTTGCGATGGTTGCAATGGTCGATGGCACCGCCTTCGACCATAAGAAAGAAGCTGTTTCCGTCAGCGGAAAGGAGTTCTGCCGCCTTGGCGGTAACATCCGCCAGCCGGGGGCGTTTGGCTTGGACCGCAGAAGCGTGGGTATCGGAGATGACCGCGTTCCGGTCAGCAGATTTCAGGGTGTTCAACTTTTTACCGTCGACAATGGTGTAACCGTTGCGGCGCAGAAGTTTGTTCAAATCTTTCCGGTGGAAATCCTGCGGGGAAAGCACCATGCTGATACCGAAAAAGTTGTAGTGGGAAGCAAACATATCCGCCAGCACACCGGCACGGTCCTTGCGGGTCAGGCGGTTGGCAAAATGAGCCCCGGGAGTGGCATCGTTGATACCGACACTGGAGATGATACCGATCTTCCAATTGCGTTTCTGGAGCAGACGGGCGAGGCTGCTGCGGGGATTGCCGTCTTTATCGACACCGATCGCACTGTTGTAAGTTTTGATACCGCAGGCGAGCGCAGTTCCGCTGGCGGCGGAGTCGGTGGTAGTGCCTTTGACGTTATTGGTACCGGTGGGGATGAAATCACCCAGCTTTGAAAAATTGGAGTTGGGAAAGAGCTTGGTATAAAGCTGGACAGTTCCTTCGCCCATACCGTCTCCGATCAGGAGAAAGACATACTTTGCCGGTTTTCCGGCGGTCAGGGTCACGACGCAGAAAAAGAGTATCAGCGTCATTAACATACGGAATTTTTTCATACAGCCTCCATTTTTATTTTCAAATGTTTATAGTTGATAAAACTGGCAGATAATATACCGCCGAAAGGAGAAAAATACAAACTCTTCTCCTGAAAAAATCAGTATCAGCGGGTCATCAGATCAGGAAATCCGGCTGCAGCGGCGATACAACCGGGGATGTCGCTGTTTTTCTTCAACGACCGGAAGTGTTCTTCACCGGAACCGTAAACTACCGTAACGATATGCTTTGCGGTATACCCGAAAGTGGAATACTTCAACCCGTTGCGTTCATCCCGCAGCCGCATGGCTTCGATAACCAGCGGATTGTATGTACCGTAACGTTTCAATCTCCGGTGCGCCCGGAACAGACGGCACGCGATCTGCAACCGGCGGTGTTCGGTATCAGAAACATTTTTCACATGCACCATTTTCAATGCGGAAGCGATCAAACGTTCATCGGTGTGCTTATGCTGATTGAGCGATACCAGACGGTCAGACATCTCCAGATAAGTATATTTCTGCTTCAAATGAAAGCCGGTCGCGCGCTTGCCGGTAATACTGAGTTCCCCGGATTCGTGGTCGGAAGTTATAACGATCAGCGTCTCCTCCGGATGGCGGGAAGCGAACTTCAATGCCGCGTCGATCACCGATTCAAAATTCTGCATTTCGCGCAAGGCGGATGCCGCATCGTTGCGATGGTTGAAATAATCTATACTTCCGGCAGATACCACCAGCAAAAATCCTTTTCCGTCAGCAGAAAGCAATCCGGCGGCTCCGGCAGTGATATCCCCCAGTGCCGGAGTTCCCGGCTGCCGCTTCGTCGCCCGGGAAAGTGAAAGCAGAACGTTGCGTTCCCCCGGATTCATCGTCCGCAATTTCTTGCCCGGTACGATACGGTAACCGGCACTTATCAAACTTTCCGTCACCTTTTCAGCGGGCAAACTGTTACCTTCACTCAGCCTGCCTGCGGCAAAAAAGTCAAAACCGGAACGGCAAAGGGCAGAAATCACCTTTTCCGGTTCATGACAACGCGAGGCAATGGCAAAAAACGGCGCGATCGTGGCATCGGTGATGACCGAATCAGTGATAATGCCGATCTTGAAATCCTGCTCTTTCAGCCGGTATGCCAAACTTTTCAGCGGACGGCCGTTGACATCCTGAGCCATACGGCAGAGTTTGGTCTGCACCCCGCAGGAGATCGCAGTACCGCACGCCGCCGCAGAACCGCCGATACCGGTGGCATCAATCACCTCAGTCTTATATCTGTTTTTGAACATTTTAAAGAGCGATGACGGATTTTCCCGCAAATGCAGATCGATCATCCGGCATCCGGTACCGTCTGCGATCAGCAGAAAAATGTACTTTGCCGGCTTACCGCCGCACAACGGCAGCATCCACGCCGCCGCCGTGACGACCAGTGCCGCACGGAATACTTTCAACATTCCTCATTCCCCACATTGGAATTATTATTCAACGATCTGTACCATTGCACAAAGAATATGATCCCGCTGGCAAGCATTATCACCCACCACAACATCGTGGCTGTCGCTTCGCCGCCGGTGGAAATATATACCTTTATCCACATTATCACCGACGCCAGATTGACCAGCGTCCAGCATACCCATTGTTCGATACACCGCTTCAGTGTCAGCACCATCGCCGTCACCGATACCACGGTGGTAAAAGAGTCCAGATACGGCTGGCTGTCATTCATGCGCTTAAGGATGTATCCGTAAATCATTACCGCCGCCAGATTCAGACATACAGTAACCCATAACGCCCGGCGCGACAGACGCTCCTTGATAACACAGTACTGAGCATCCCGCCGGAATATCCACATCCCGAAACCGATAAACATCATCGGCAGATAGATGCCCCAGTTGAGCATCCTGTCGCCGTACAACTGCTGCGTACCTGCAATATAACCGTAAGCGATGGTGTTGAAGATACCGAAGATGTAACAGCTCACCTTGCCCTTGCCCGCCAACATGGTGTAAAGGGTCCCGGTAACAGCAGAAGCTGTTCCGAGCGCATTGTCACCGCCCTGATATCCGGCGGCGATGGTGATGCCGACGGCGGAAAACAAATATACTGCCTCCCACGTTTTCCATCCGGTCAACTCCTGTTTCAAAAATTTCTCTATCATATTTCCAACTCCAATCTCTGCCGGATAAAATCAAGCATAACATCAGCATTGCGTTCAAAAGAGTACTTCTCCGCCTCGCCGGCGATAGCGGAACTCATCGCCCTGCGCCTTTCCGCTGCCGCAAGGGTTTTGTATGCCGCCAGCCATGTTTCCATATCTCCGGCGCAAAATCCGGTTTCCCCCTCCCGGATGACCTGTAAATTTTCTCCGACAGCAGAAGCTATCGCCGGTATCCCCGCCCGGAGGTACTGGATAAGTTTGAATGCGGACTTGCCCCGGGTGAAAGGGGTGTCTGTAAGCGGCATGATGCCGATATCACAGCTTTTCAATGCCGCAAATTCCCCCTCTGCGCTCCAGTCGATATTGCGCGTCGGCACGCCGGGGACCGGCGGCAGATCAGCTTTGGCAATGGCAAGCAGTTCAAACGGATGCTCGCGGTACATCGCCTGAAGGATGGGCGCGTGTTCCAGAAGGAACTGATAAGTGACCGGCGTACCGATCCAGCCGATACGCAAAAGGTCACCTTTTTCAAAGGAGTCATGTGCCGCTTCCGGCGGCGGAACGGTGGCAAGTTTCAATATGTTGCCATTGTAAGCAGAAAAGCGGTTGAAGAGTTCGCTGTTGGCAACGATTATCCCGGAGGCGTGTTCCAACAGCTGCGGATATTTCCGGTTCAAGATCGGCAGCTTGCAATAACGCAGATCGACCGCATCGTCGAAGTTCAATACATACTTGCGCTTCTTGAGAAAGTTGCGTTCAAAACAATACGGTAAAAAGGGCAGTAACTCATACTCGACAAGTGCCGGACGTGCATCTTTCACCGCCGCCAGCTCCCGCAACCGGCGGTGAAGTGCCGCCAAAAATTCCGCTTTCGACTTGCCGTTGCCGGAGTAAAGCTGTTTCAAGTAGCTGTCAGGGAAAAAATTGTGGATGTCGACCTCCAGACCCGCCGCCTGCAATGCCGGTACAAACTGATAAAAACGCAAGCGACTGGATGCACCAAGTTCACCGTAACGGCACCATATCGAAAGTTTTTTCATCATTCCGCCGTCTCCACTGTCTCCACCGGGAGCTTGCCGTCAGCGAACTGCAGTTCCAGCCGGGTTCCCGGCGCGACCTTCGCGGTCGTTACCACAGTGCCGCTGTCGGGAGAAAATACCATGGCATAACCCCGCTCCAACTGGCGCGCCGGATTGAGGGTGTTGAGTGCCGCCCACGCCTTTTCCAGACGGTGTTCCTGACGGGTATGGTGATTTTGCGCGCAGTGGAGCAGCCGCAGTTCCATTTCGTCCAGATATTGCCGCTTGACATCCAGTGCGCGGCGCGGTTCGTGGAATACCGGATTTCCGGCAAGACGTTCCAGACGGTTGCGGTAATTGCTTATACGCAGCTGCAAAATGGCAGAAAGATCTTTTCCGGCACGTTCCAGCCGGGAAAAAAACTCTTCCCGTCTTCCAATGACCAGCTCCGCCGCCGCCGATGGTGTCGGCACCCGCAGATCTGCCGCAAAGTCGCATATCGTAAAGTCGATCTCATGCCCGACCGCACTGATGACCGGTATCGAACTCCCGGCAACAGCACGGGCAACGATCTCTTCGTTGAACGGCCACAAATCTTCCATACTGCCGCCGCCGCGGGTGACAACGATGACATCCACACTGCGTGTCCGGTTGAAAAATGCCACTCCCGCCGCCACCTGCGCCGCCGCCTGCGGTCCCTGCACCAGTGCCGGATAGATCTGCACATTGACATCCGGAAACCGCCGGTTGATTATCTGCAGGAAGTCCCGCACCGCAGCTCCGGTTGGACTGGTGACGACACCGATCTTCCGGGGCAGAAGCGGGATCGCCTTCTTCCGTTCCGGAGAAAACAACCCTTCGGCATCAAGTTTGCGCTTGAGTTCGTCAAAACGCTGCTGCAATGCGCCGATACCGGCGAGCCGGATCTTTTTTATGTTGAACTGATATTCGCCGCGTACTTCGTAAACGGAAAGATTTCCCCAGACCTCCACCAGTGAACCGTTACCGATACCCAGACGGCGGCATTCGGCGGCACCGCCGAAATAACACGCCCGGATCTGGGATTTGTCATCTTTGAGCTGGAAATACGCATGTCCGGAGCGGTGCAGAATAAGTGAACCCGCCTCGCCGCCCATCCAAAATGGCATAAAGGCACCTTCTATCGTTTCCCGCAACGCACGGTTGACCGCGCTTACGCTCCACACCGGTTCACTCTGCTGCATGATCTCTCCGTAAAAACGGAGGGAACGGAAGATATTTCCTGTTCCCTCCGGTATTGTTCCTCTCTACAACGCCGACTCAGTCGAGTTTGCAGCAGTTGAGGCTCATGAACTTCTTGGAAAGCAGTTCGCAGCCGTCAGCGGTGATGATACAGCCGCGTTCCCAGCGCAGACCGTAACCGTTTCCGGTGAAGAAGGTGTCGATCTGGTAGGTCATGTTTTCCTGAAGTTTGTAGTTGCTGGTGGTTTCGATCCAGGGGCTTTCAGTTTCCATGATGCCCAGACCGTGGACCGGACCGTAAAGCATATAGTCGCCCCAGCCCTGATCGATACCCCACTGGGTGTAATCTTTGGCAATGCTGGCGGCATCGGCACCGGCTTTCATGAGTTCAAAGGTGTACTTGTGCGCGCGGAGACCGAATTCGACCAACGCCATCTGCTCTTTGGGGAGCTTGCCGAAGTAGACCGGCAAACCGATGGAGCTGCTGTAACCGCCGACACGGGCACCGATGTTGAGCTGGATGATCTCGTTCTTTTTCAGCTTGGCGGAAGTCGGACGGCTGATACCGTTGCTGGTACGGTCGCCGCCGAAGCAATAGAGGCTGTGACCTTCGTATTCACCGCCGTTGGCGTAGATCTCACGCTGGGCGATACCGATAGCCTGGAATTCGGTCATGCCCGGTTTGATTTCATTGAGCATGGCAGCGACCGCTTTTTCCGCGACCTTGAAGGCTTTGCGGTGGCAGTTGAGTTCGTTTTCGCTCTTGATCCAGCGCAGGGGGCGGAACACTTCGTCAGCGACGACGACCTTGACACCGGGAAGCTGGGCGGCGACCGCATCAAGGGTCGGCTTGGTCATAACGGCAGTACCGACGAGACCGAGAGTTTTGAGCGGACGGTTGCCCATCGCCATCTTGGCGACCTGGTCATAGGTGGCAAGCTGGATGCCGGGATAATCCGGTTCGGCAGATTCACGGTAGTTGAGCATCAGAGCCACGTTGGGCAGCACACTGCGGCCGCGGGCATACTTTTCGCTTTCGGGACCGATAAGCAGAACCGCATCACCTTCGGCGGGAACGAAAACACCGGCCTGCTCAAAGGTGGGCCAGTATTCGCTCAGATAGCGGACGTTGGCGAAGTCGGATTCAGTACCGTGAACCAGACAGGCATCGAGACCGGCGGCTTTGATGCGCGCCTGAAATTTGGCAATACGTTCAAAATATTCAGATTTGGGGATGCAGACAGCCATTTTTTATTTCTCCTTTGTTAAAATTCTGTGTGTTCTGCGTTGAAAAATCATCCGGAAAACCATGCCCGGCAACTATATTCCAGCCGGAATATAATTGAACGAAAGCATATACTTGCGGCTGTACAGCACCCGGCAATCCAATGCCGGGAACTTGCCGAAAGCCATTTGCAATGCCGCGAAGTTTTCCTGAGAACTTTTCATCTTGGATCAGAAATCTTTCAATCGGCACTGACCTCGCACGCCTGCTTGAATTCACTTCCGGCAGCCTTGAGCATACCGATCAGGCGGTCAAACTGTTCCGTCGAATATTCGCCGCAGTTTTTGATGATGAAGGGATCGGGCAGCACCGCACCCTCGCCGGAATAGATCAAACCTTCCGGCATTTTGGCAAACTCCCACGGATGAGCATAGAAGCAGAGGAACGGTTCCACGCCGCGACCTTCGCAATATTTGCAGTAACCGTCGATGTGTTTCATCACCGCTTCGGCATTTTCAGTACGCCACAGCGGCCACTGGTCCATGTCACGACCGTACTTGTCTTTTGAATCCATGGACAAGTCGGCGAAGTTCGGGATCTCGATCAGCTTGAGGTCGCCCTTTTTCGTCCAGTCATCTTTGCTGGGGTGGTAGGGACGGAGCTGTTCTTTGTAAAAGTACATGGGGTAAGTGGCATCGGCTTTGTAGCCCAGACGTTCCAGAGCATTGACCACGGCGGTGGAACCGAAGAGGCGCGGACAGCGGAAACTGGTCGGCTGAACACCTGCGACTTCAGCAACTCTCTGCGTGGCAAGTTCGATGCGGTGTTCGACCTCTTCCGGCAGGATGGGGATCATACCGGGAATTTCAAACAACGGTTCGCCGATGGTCTCATGGAAGAGGGTATGGCAGCCGATCTCATGTCCGGCATCGCGGACGAGTTTCACGATATCGGGATTTTTGATCGCGCTGTCAGCGGTAAAAAAGAATGTTCCGGAGATCTGATGTTTATCCAGCAGACGGAGGATCTCCCGGGTCCCGGGGCCGAAACCGTCATAAAAGCTGGTCCAACTTCCGATATCTGTCTCCATATCAAATCCGAGAACAGTGGTGATTTTAGCCATAATCTATCAAGCCTTTCATAATTTATTCTTCATCCGGAAAACTCCGACAATACTTTACTGATTGAAAAATAGCACATCCACAGGAAAAATGCAAGCTGTATCCGGCAAAAAAGCAGATTTTTGCCGTCGAAGATCAAAGATTGTGGGAAAAATCTGAAAAATTATCATATTTTTTACAAAAGAGGCTTTTATTTTGCAAAATCCGGGTTATATTTACATCAGCAGCATTTTTTGCTTTAATATATATGAGTTTTGAAATGGTGTCGCCGCGAGACGTGTGGTGAAGTTTTTCTGCCGCCGTCCCCGGAGATGCCGGAAGATTTGGCGTGAAGATCAGATCCGTATCGGATGCGGATCATAGAGTTTTTGCAAAGATAAACGGTTTCCGGAAACGGAGAAAAAACGGGATGATACCCGGATTTTCAGCCCGGAAAAAGAGATACCGTTCCGGTTGATGTGAAGATCAAACTCTCTGATCTCCTCCCGCCGATATTCCAATTCAAAGCAGAAGATGCCGCTGCCGGAAGCAGGAAAATTGAAATATCCCGGCTTTCAGCAGTGGTATCGGGAGAAGTTACGGTTGGATATCACCGGAGAAAAACAGGTTTTACGCCGGAAATTTTCGGCGTTGCGCAAGTCGCTTTCCAGTGAAACACGACAGCAATACAATGCGGCGATCTGCGCCGCGATTGCCAGTTTGGAGTGTTTCCGGCAGGCGGAGTTTATTGCGGCCTATATTCCTTTTGGCGGTGAAGTCGATCTTTCTCCTCTCTTTTGCGGCAAACAGGTGTTATTGCCCCGGTTCGTTCCCGAACGCGGAGTCTATGAACTTGTTTGCGTAGATGATTTCAAGCGGAATCTGCTGCCGGGCAAATACGGTATCCCCGAACCCCGACCGGAACTTCCGGCGGTTCCCGGAGATATCGCAGCTTCCCGGGCGTTGTTTCTGACACCGGCGGTCAGTTGTGACCGTACCGGAACCAGGCTTGGACGCGGCGGCGGTTATTATGACCGGATGCTTGCCGGAGTGAAGATCCCTCCGGTTGCCGTCATATATTCATGCCAGCTGTCAGATACTCCGCTCCCCGGCACAGCACACGACATCAAAATGAAATTGGTCGTGACTGAACGGGAAGTTATACATTGTAGTGAAGATTAATTGAGAAAAAGGAGAAACAGAAATGGTACCGACAATAGTCATTGGTGCAGTCGCTCTTCTGGCGGGAGCGATCATCGGCTTTGTTATCCAGCGCATCCAGCGCAACGCCGCTGAACACAGTGCAGCCAAAATCCGCAGCAACGCGGAAAAAGAAGCAGAACACATCCTCCGGGAAGCCCGGGTCTCTGCCAAAGAGAAGATCAATAAACTCCGCGAAGAGTGCGAAGCTGAACTCAAAGAACGCCGCAAGGAGCAGAACTCCATCGAACGCCGGCTCGCCCAGCGTGAAGAGAATATCGACCGCCGTACCGATACCCTCGAAGCCAAAATCAAGGGTATCGAAAAACAGGAATCAGATATAGCTGCCCTGCGCGAACGGTTGAATTCACGCGAACAGGAGCTGAACAAAAACATTTCCAGACAGATCGACGAACTCGAACGCATCGCCGGGATGTCCCGGGACGAAGCGCGGGGAGTCCTGCTGGAAAAACTTCAGAACGAAGTCAAAAATGAGTCCGGTCTGCTGGTTCGCAGCATCCTCGAAGAAGCCCGGGAACGCAGTGAAAAAGAGGCACGCCGCATCCTGACTTATGCCATGCAGCGGTACGCGTCCGATTGCACATACGAGCGTACAACTGCCACCATTCCGCTGCCCAGCGACGAAATGAAAGGGCGGATCATCGGTCGTGAAGGACGGAACATCCGGGCGATCGAAAGTGCCACCGGAGTCAATCTGCTGATCGACGATACCCCGGAAGCGGTGGTCATCAGCTGTTTTGATCCGGTTCGCAAAGAGGTGGCGCGCCGCCTGATGGAACGGTTGATCGGAGACGGACGGATCCATCCGACCCGGGTGGAAGATCTGGTCAAAAAGATTTCCAAGGAGCTGGAAGATGAACTGTTTCAGGTCGGTGAAGCAGCTGTTCTGGAAACCGGTATCCCCGGAGTCAGCCCGCAGGTGATGAAGCTGCTCGGACGGCTGAAATACCGTTACAGCTTCTCGCAGAACGTGTTGCAGCACTCGCTGGAGACGGCATATTTCATGGGAGTTATCGCCGCCGAACTCGGATTGGATGAGAAGAAAGCCAAACGTATCGGACTGTTCCACGACCTCGGGAAAGCGATCGACCATGAGGTCGAAGGTCCGCACGCCCAGATCGGTGCCGATGTGCTGCGCAAATATAACGAACCCAAAGATGTGGTCCATGCCGTGGCAGCGCACCATGCGGAGATCGAACCGGAAAGTTTGTACGACATTTTGATCAACACCTGCGACACGCTGAGTGCCTCCCGTCCCGGAGCGAGAAGCGAAACGACGGAACTCTATCTCAAGCGTCTGGAACAGCTGGAAGCGATCGCCAATGAGTTCAACGGAGTAGAATCCTGCTTTGCGCTGCAGGCTGGACGGGAGATCCGGGTCATCGTTACGCCGGAGAAGATCGGCGAAGGAGATGCGCAGATGCTGGCGAAAGAGATCTGTTCCAGAATTGAAAAAGAGATGACCTACCCCGGTCAGATCAAAGTGACCATCATCCGGGAAACCCGTTCGGTGGAATACGCCAAATAAAGCTTCCCGCAAAACAAGCAGAAAGTTGCCCTTTATTTGGACAATCTCAGGCTGTTGATAAAGTCCCGGAATTATTTGATACAGTTCCGGGATTTTTCATAACCGGGGATTATATTAAGCTGATTTCAAAAGTTTTTCATAAATATTATGAAAGATGCCCTGGGGCTCTCATAAAATCTGTGTGACAAAAACCGGACAAGACGGAGCATCAGAACGTTTCAGATATATGGTCCAGGTCGGGGGGAGGCGGAAACCGGAACAGACACATTCAGATCCTGCCGCTTTTCTGTAATGCGGAAAAACCGTATTCCAGAAATTTTCGCGCCCTGGCTGTTACCGCGGATAATCCGAAAAGTTTGACCGTTTCCCGGAACAGTATCTCTTTTTCACAGGAGTTGAAATCAATCAAAACTTCATACATCGCATTTGCCAACTCTTCCGGCGGGATTTCATCGATTGTCCGTTTGGTTTCATCGCTGTTTCCGACCCGGTAAACACTGTATCCGGCAGCAGTTTGTTCTGCTGACCAGAACACCCTGTCTTCGCCATGCTGTGTTGTTTCCAAATTTTTCGGCAGGCACTCATCCAGAACTCGTTGAATATTACCACCGGTTCGACTGAAGCCCCACGCTCTTGCAATACGCCGTTTAAGCAGATTTTCATATATTGGAGCTTCCCGGGTAATAACTTCAGCAATTTGCTGCTGAATGATTCCCCGCCCGGAATATTCGTAAAAATCCTCCTGATCCAAATAGCGCAAATTTTTCCAGATATGGTATTCTTGGCGTTTTTCGGAAACTGCCGGGGGGATCTCAGAAGCATTTTGTTCCGGCTCCGTTCCTGTTTCCGGTATCTTTTCCTGCTCTTCCTCCCCGGCGGCAGAGGTAATGCCGGGAAGTTCCGACGGAGACTCTTTTGCTTTTTCAATGGCATCCAACAGCGCATTTTCTGCCTGTTCCCGGTCAAATGTCCAATCAACGCTCCATGCCCGGTAAGTGTGCCACCCCAGCCCTTTCAACACCTGATGCCGCAGATTATCACGGTCCCGCGTGGTCTTTTGTGCGGCGTATGCGGCATTATCACACTCTATCCCCAACAAAAATTCTTCCGGTCTTTCCGGATGGCGGAGTGCCAGGTCTATGCGGAATCCGGAACTACCGACATTGCGTTCCACAACATAACCTTTCCGGGTAAGAAAATCAGCAATTTCATTCTGCAGACCATCGCGGCTGTTTTCACAATTCACGCCGGAATAAATATTGACTTTCTTTTCCGCATAATCAAGGAAATACTTCAAGTGCGCCGCTCCCACCGCATTAGTCCGGGACAACTCGATCTGATTGGCATGGATACTGGAAAATACGACCACCTGCTCCTTGGCACGGGTGATTGCCACATTGAGCCGCCGCTCACCGCCCTGACGGTTCAACGGACCGAAGTTCATTGAAAATTTTCCGTTGACGTCAGGAGCATATCCGATGGAGAAAAGGATGACATCCCGTTCATCCCCCTGAACATTTTCAAGATTCTTGACAAACAGCGGTTCTTCCTGAGCATCACTGAAATACGATTCCAATGCCGGATGTTTTGAACGTTCTTTTTCTACGAGGTCTTCAATCAGATCTTTCTGAGCCTGACTGAATGTTACCACGCCGACAGACCGGTAGTTGCCATTGGCAGCTTCCAGTCGGTCAAATATATATTTCACCAGTGCTTCGGCTTCTTTCCGGTTGGTTCTGGTCGCTTTCCGGTCATAAATACCATCCGGGACAAATTCAAACCGGATGCCCAGTTTTTCAGTATTCCGAGCTGCCGGGAACGTATATAACCGGTCTTCGTAATAGTGATGATTGCTGAATGCGATCAATGATTCATGGCGGCTGCGGTAATGCCAATTCAAATAAGTTGAATGGACTCCGGCAGCGATACATTCATCAAGAATACTTTCCAGATCTTCTGTATCCTCCGGAACACCGTCATCACCTTCATTTTCGCCTTTCTGGAAAAAGTTGGTCGGCGGCATCTGTTTCGGATCTCCCACAACGATCAACTGCTTACCGCGGGCGATAACTCCGATGGCATCCCATACCGGTATTTGCGATGCTTCGTCAAAAACGATCAAATCAAATGCGGCACTGTCTGCGGGCAGATATTGAGCCACTGATAATGGACTCATCAGAAAGCACGGTTTCAAAACGGGAGCCAGCGTGGGGATTTGTTCAAGCAAGGTACGCACCGGTTTCCGGCGGGCACGTTTTTCACATTCCCGCTTGAGAATACCCAGCTCCGTTCCTTCGGGGCATGGACCGGAACGGCGGCGCGGTAAATTTGCTGCCAGTTTGGCAAAGATCAATTTCCTGGTCAAGTCCATATATTTCGCATCCAATTCACCGAATTTTTTTATCCGGTCATTTTGAACCGAACCGCTGAACTGACAAAGCAAAGGTGAACGGCTTAAAATCTGATTCAGCATGTTTTGGAAAAATACTGTATCATAAAATTGGGCAAATTCTTTTGAAATATCTCCATTTTCAAACATTGAGACCAATGCTGCCAATCCACAGGCATTGACTTCTTCACGCAAATTACGGTAACGCAGCATATTTCGTAAATGCGGCATATGGGCAATGATCTTTTGAGTTTTTTCCTGCAAGACGTCGATATCAGTGACAGCAGTTGATGCACTTGCGTACCCGGCAAACTTTTGCAATTTGATTTGAAAATCGTTCCATGCCTCAAGCATATTATTGATCGTTTCCCGCAGTATGGAATCCCGTTGGCACTTCCGGGAAACCTCGGGCATCAAATCCTGCAGTTTGAGCAGGACAGCTTGTTTGGCTTTATCATCAAAGCGGCAAATTGCCTGCACCTGATCGAGAATCACTTTGCACTGCCCGATTTTACGGCTTAATCCATCCCAATCGGTACTTTCCCCCTCCCATTGTTTTCCCAGTAAGGCACTTGCTTGATCTTTGCCGTCTTCGTACGATTTAAGGCAATCAACATATTGCCGGGCATCCGGAATAAGTGCTTTCAGTTCCGGGATGGAGAGTTTTACTCCGCCGCTTTTTTTCAAGCCGGAGAGTTCCTTGAGCAAGGCACTGTTTTTGAAGAATTTTACTAAAAAGAAAGCTGCTTCGTTCCGGGCGATCCGTTCTTCTATGCCGGAAAAATCCCAATCTGTAAAAGTTTCCAGACGGTAATTTTTCAGCTTCTCTTTCAAAAACGCAAGATTTCCGGCATTTTCGGCGTATGAAACAATGAATTTTACTTTTTCCGGGAACTCTTCACTGAAGAAAGCTCCCGGTATATCTTCACTGTTTTTTACCGCTTCCAGAAGTACTGCGGTCTGATAAATCCCGGAGATATCTTTGAGATCTTGCAAGGCAAAGTTTTCTGCTGCAGTCAGCAGACTGCATTTTAATTTGTCAACAGCCGATACGATATCCTTCGCGGCAGATGATAAATTATTTTCAATGACCGGACTCCACGACAAATTATCCAGCAGCTCCAATGCCGGCAGACTTTCAGCAGAAATATGTTGCCCGGCTTCGGTCAGATCAATGAATTTCTGCCGTGAATTGAGATGATTCTCACGGGATTGAGTAAGAAAATCCACACCGGGTGTGATATCAACACTCTTGAAACGCTTTTGGCAACTGAGCAGACGGGTGAAACAATCATAAGCAGAAAAACCATTGGGGTACTGGCGGTGCAGTTCATTGACATAAGCATCAAGTTCTTTCCGCAATGAAATCAATGTGGAAACTGTATTTTCCCATTCGGCAGGAACTCCGGTATCAGCCGTCTGCAAAGCTTCATTGAATTGTGCCAGAACTTCCGATTTTCCGGATTTATTGGAATGCAATTCCAGACAGAACGGTTTCAAGCCGATTTGCGACAATCTTTTATGCACCACATCCAATGCCGCTTTTTTCTCTGAAACAAACAATACCCGTTTGCCCAATGCCAGATTGTGCGCGATAATATTGGTGATCGTCTGTGATTTTCCCGTTCCCGGCGGGCCGTGCAGAACAAAGCTCTTCCCCATTTCCGAATAAAGAACCGCTGCCAGCTGTGACGAGTCGGCACTGACCGGGCAGTAGAGACGGGACAAATCCAAGTGTTCGCTGATTTTTTCAGGCGGAAACACTTCAATATTATCATCAAAAAGCCCGCCACCGGAAATAAGGTGCGCGATCAAAGGAGTTTGTTTCAACACATCGATACGGGCGGTCATATCATTCCACATGACGAATTTACCAAAAGAAAAATGTCCGATACGGGCCTCTTCGCGGACTTCCCAGCCTTTCATATCTTTGATGGCCTGCCTGAAAATTTGCATCACCAACGCCACATCCACACCGGAATCGTCTGTCGGCAGAGGTGATACACCGGGAACAGTCAAATGGTATTGGCTGCGGAGCAGTTCCAATAATGTTTCATTGATGATCGTTTCGCCATCTATGCGGGAAAGTTTGATACCTTCAGTTATGGATCTGCGCTGCAAACGGACCGGCAGCAAAAGAATGGGAGCAAGATATGATTTTTCATCGCGTTCAGAAACTTTCCACTCCACAAAACCGATTGCCAGATACAAGGTGTTGACACCACCTTCTTCCAAATCAGTTCTGCCCTGACGGTAAAGTGCCGTCAAACGACGAACCATCTCATTCGGCGGCAACATTGTCCACAGCCGCTGCTGACCGAGTTCACGCTCAAGTAAAAGCTTTATCTCCGGTTTTACATCGCTGTTCCGCAACATGGTCAAATCATGCAGATCTTTTTCACCAAGCAGATTGGCAAGGGGATTAAGAGTCAGAGATTCGTTATCAGCGATTTTATCTTCCAATACAGTGATGTCCGGACAGGCGACCGGAATAACCAATTTGGTATCCCGTACATTCAGGAGCCGGTTACGCAGAGATAAGTCAAGTAATTTATTTGTCCAGCGTACAATTCTCGCCGGCTGAGTACTTTCATTACTTAACTGCGATAAATCGATTTCTTCTTCCAGCCGACGCGCTTTTTCCGCTTCCTGCGCAGCAACTTTGCGGTCGACAGGAGCAAATTCAACACCATTCACACTGCGCTTTAATGGTAACGGGCGGATCCCGCTGTAACGGGCGCGGATCACATCGATGGCACATTCAAATTCGCCATCGATATTCAAATGCTCCATCCGGGCCGAAGCTTCTGCTTTTGCGAAAGAGGAATCCCCCGTGACCATCGTAGTTTCGATAACCAGAAACTCATCCAAATCAGCCAGTTTGCGGATCGATTGCAGGTCGTCCATCGGAATATCCGGGAAATACCGGTCAACCAGATGACAGCCGACATAAGCATGACCTTTTTGCAGCATGATGACCGGATGTAATCCGCAAGATTCCATGACCGATGCAAAAAGGATCGCCGTATCCAGACAAGTTCCCAGCTTATACTGATAAATCGCATCTGCGAAGCGGATCCGTTGACCGGGAGTGCCGAATGAGGAAGCCGGATTGGAATAGTTGATCCCCCAGTTGTGAACAGCACGGTAAATTGCTGAACAAATTTCATAAACCCGTTTTTTATCATCCTGATATCCTTGAACAGATGCACTGCCGGTGGCACGTTCCAATTCGAGAGATACGGCACTTTGCAAGTGAGCGACAACATCCAAATTCGGAGTGACGAAGGATGCCAGCAGTTCCGGCATGATTTGCATACCGAGCCACTGATCCGGGGCAAAGGCTTCACACTCGAAGTCTTTCTGAAAAAGTATCCGGTTGCCATCGGAGATTTCCAGTTTTAATTTACCCTTCATGCTTTCAGAAAGGGCAGAAAGCAGATCGTAATTAAGCTCTATATCCGGTTTGTTGATGCAGAGTTCTTCGCCGGCTTTGACCTTGTTTACCGGGATATATTTTTCGATAATAAACTCCGGAGAAGCAGAAAATCGGCATTGCAGATCATCGATATCGCTGCCGGTATTGTTGATAAGTTTCAATTCATAAATTACCGGCAAAGCATTTTGTTGTAACGCCAGATTAAAAAGCGGCACAAAAGAAAGCTCTGCTGAAAAGATATTTTCCACTGCATCAATAACCATAAAGTTCCTCCGGATGTAACATATCATATTATACCATCTCAAAAGAATATTTGCAAATCAAAAATCAAGATAAAGAGAATATTTGCAGTATGGCAATATGCAAATTTGGAAAGTTTTACGATCCGGAAATAGAATAAGATATGAAAAATCGGGATATTTTCAGAAAATGACTTGACAAAAGTAGTCACAGGGGATATATTCTGTATATGTCGTGTCTCCATCGTCTAGAGGCCTAGGACACCGGGTTCTCATCCCGGCAACATGGGTTCGAATCCCATTGGAGATGCCATTTTTTTGACTTTTTTACAATAATCGTGAGTAATCCCTGCAAAAAGCAACTCCTGACTGCAGCAAATGAATTTGCCCGTCAGGATTTTTCTTTTTGCCGTTATTTTTTGCCGCGCAAAAAATGGGATTACTCACTTTTCTGAGGGTTGCCTATTCTCCAAAAAATCTCCCTGCGGCGGCGTGAGAGCCGCCTCGCCGCTCGGGCTTTGCCCTCGGCGGTAAAGTCGATTTTCCGGAGGCCTCGCTCTGCGGCATTCCGTCGGCATCCGCCTTACTCATGCCTCGAGTATGGTAGTGTTGATTATATTATTTTTGCTCCGGCTCTTCGTCGGGCTGCGCCCTCCTTGTCGAATCCCATTGGAGATGCCATTTTTTTGCTTAAATTTCTGGATTTTCCCCGTTTCTTCCCCGTTTTTATAAAGGACAGGGTAGTTTAAACAGTGGTGAGCAGCTGATTTCAGCGGGGAGCAGTCGGAGCGTAGTTTACGCAAAAGCGCGACAAATCTGTGTGAGAACAGTATAAAACCAACAATCAAAAGTGTGCGGTCTCGTGCGCGCGAGCGTGAGAAATAAAGAGCTCCGAGGTACAATATGTACTCCGGGGCATTTTTTATTTAACGGTCTTTAATCCTTCCGGGAGGTTTCCCAGAAGCGGTATTTCCGGACGGTAAAGCCGTGGCGCGCCGGAGAAAGACGGCTCCCATGTTGCGAGTTCAGTTTCCTGATTGCGCATGATAAGCTGACCGGCGATGATATTTTGGACGGTTTCCTGCGGATGAACCGCAATAAGGACACTGGTGTTTCGTGCGTTTCAGGCGGATTTCTACACTTCCGTTGGAATATTTTACTTTTTTCTGTTGAAATCCACGGACTTTTTGTGTATAGTAAAGATTGACCGGCATTGCTTACCCCCTACTGTGTTTTGAGCGATTAAACAATAGGTGCAATTCCGGTCTTTTTCAATTCCGTATTTCTGTTTTTCAGATTTTTCTGCAGATTTCTGTCA
>JAFVZN010000092.1 GCA_017508135.1 Lentisphaeria bacterium
CCGGAGGAGCCGCCTGCGGACAGGTGGTGGTTATAGGCGTTTTTGGTTTCGCCCTTGATTTCACTGTAGGACCACTGGGCGTTGCGGGCATCGGTGCTCATATTGGTCTTGGCGATAATGACCGCGCCCTCGTCGATAAGACTTTGCACCACAGCGGCGTTTTCGTCCTTGATCTGACTGTCATCCTTTTTGTGGCCGTTGGTGGTGTGGTAGCCTGCAAGGTCAATATTGTCTTTAATCACAATGGGCACGCCGAAGAGAAGGCCGTCGCCCTCCCCTTTTTGAATTTTGGCATCCCGCTGGCGGGCAACTTCCAGGGCATCGTCGCATATGGTGATAAAGCAATTGTAGTTTTTATTGTACTGCCCGATGCGGTCCAGGTAATACTGCGTCAGCTCCTCGCTGGTGATAAGCCCCTCGGCAATTGCCTCCCGGACAGTTGCGATATCCGCTTCAAACAAGCCCGATAGCAAGGTCTCCTTGTCCACAGTTACTTCTTCGGTGGCCGTCACCGGGGGCAATAAACTAAAACCTATGTAAAGGCACAGAATAAGCGCCGCAATTCGCCGGAAAATCATAGTTTTCTCCTTTTCCCGTTTTCCTTATTATACAGGCTCGGTGCGGAAATTGCAACCGACCCACAGCGAATAAATTGTAAATTTTGTTGCAATCAGGAAAATTTTGTGTTATACTTGTTTTGCATAAAGAAAAAGGGGGTATTTTCTATGTTCTTATTTGCAAAAGACTTTCGTGCCATGGCAAGAGAACGGCTCAGAGGCTTTTGGGCTATCTCCGTTGCGGTTGCGCTGGTTGCACTGCTTTTAGGCGGCAGCATTGCCAGCAGCTCTGTTAGCTTCGAAATAAATGTGGAAGAAAGCGTGGAGCAGCAGCTTCCCTCCAATCCAACGCTGGAAGAGACACTTGCCTACATTGATTATGTACTGGAATTGATGATGCCTCTGATTATCGCCTCCGGCATTTACGGTGTTTTTGTGTTCATTGTCGGCGGCGCGGTAAAGGTAGGCTACTGTCGTTTCCTTATCGACCAGTTCGACAGAAAAGAGCCTAAGTTCGCTGTCCTGTTCTCTAAGTTCAACCGGTTCGGCAAATGCTTATTACTGAATTTCCTGACCGGTCTTTTCACCTTCCTGTGGAGCCTTCTCCTTATTGTTCCCGGCATTATTGCCGCCTACCGCTACGCAATGGCGCCCTTCATTTTGGCGGAACATCCCGAAATGACCCCTATGGAGTGCTTGCGGGCATCTAAGGAAATGATGATGGGCAACAAGAGCCGTCTGTTCTGCTTAGAGTGCAGCTTCATCGGCTGGATGGTCCTCGGTGCTCTCACCTACGGCATCGGCAGCCTGATTGTGGCTCCCTATATGGCTGCGGCAAAGGCCGCTTTCTATCGCACATTGAATCCGGCGCCTGGCTCTTCCGGGGATGTGGACGGTGAAAAAGCCGGCTTTGACCCCATGAACATTATGGCAGACCATATGATGGCAGAAGAGGTATGTCAGGAAGAGATTCAGTCCCAGGAGCATATCGGCGGCAATTTTGGCGGCTTCGGCGGTTAATCCTACATTGTTTTGGCGTGATTGCCCCAGGCAATCACGCCAATTTCATAGCAAAAACCTCCCCTTACACAGGGGAGGCGTTTCTTATTTTTCGTCTTTCATCTTCGCCTGCAGGTGCATAGACAGCACCGCAAGGGAGGTTGCCATATTTTCGTTCTGTACCAAAATGCCTGCCGGCACATCCAAATGGGTGGGGGCAAAGTTCCAGATTGCCTGAATCCCACAGCCAATCAGCCGGTCGCACACCTGCTGTGCCGCAGGGGTAGGCACGGTAATAATTCCCATAAGTACATTGTTATCTCGGCAGAAATCCTCCAGCGCCGCCATAGGCAGAACCGGCCTTCCGTCCACCTGACTGACCGCAGGCTTGGCATCAAAGGCAGCAAGAATATTAAGGCCGTATGCCTTAAAGCCGCTGTAGCCAAGCAGTGCCTGACCCAGCTTTCCGGCGCCTACCAAAATGGCATCCGTGGCATTATCGTAGCCCAAAAAGCTATTGATATCCTGAATAAGGCCCTTGCGCTCATAGCCGATTTTGGGACGGCCGCCGTCAGACACCGCCGCCAGATCCTTACGCACCTGCACCTCGCCCATTCCCAGGGCATTGGCAAGGGTAGTTGCGGAGATGTACTGCACATTCAGGGTCTTGAGATAGGATAGATAACCCGGCAGGCGTTTTAAGACCGCTTTGGAAATCTCTTTTCTCTCCATAGCCGTGCTCCTTTCGATACAGTTTTATATCGATATGTTTTCGTATCGATTATAGCACGCCATTTTTATTTTAGCAAGCACCTACACTGGTTTTTTGTAGAATTTCTTTCCGTAATCGGTGCATTATCCGCTTTTCCAGCCGGGAAATGTAGGATTGGGATATCCCCATTTTTTCCGCAACCTCTTTTTGGGTCAGCTCCTGATGTCCCAATAGACCGAACCGAAGCACCACAATCTCCCGCTCCCGCTCCGGCAGTTCCCCTACCGCCTGTCGGAGTAAGCTGATATCCACCGCATCCTCCATTGGCCGCAGAATCATATCCTCGTCCGTTCCCAAAATGTCGGATAGCAGCAGTTCGTTGCCGTCATAATCCATATTGATCGGCTCGTCCAGAGAGATTTCCGCCTTTTGCCCGGAAATTTTGCGGATGTGCATAAGGATTTCGTTTTAGATACACCGGGAGGCGTAGGTTGCAAGCTTAATGTTCTTATCCCGGCGGTAGGTGTTGATGGCCTTAATAAGCCCGATGGTGCCGATGGAAATCAGGTCTTCCAAATTAACCCCGGTGTTTTCAAATCGACGGGCGATGAACACTACCAAGCGCAGATTGTGCTCCACCAGAAGCTGGCGGGCACTCTCGTCCCCCATCTCCCATTTTTCCAGGGTTTCCGCCTCGTCCTCCCCCTTGAGCGGTGGGGGCAGAATGTCTGCACCGCTGATGTAGTACACACTCTCCGGCTGGATAAAGCCGATTTTCACTAAAAAAGCCAGTAGTTTTTCCGTCATACCGCCCCTCCTGTCAGCGCCTCATATTCCCCATTTCCCAGCCCCTCCGGGGCAAATGCCACCAATTGCGCCCCCTGCCGGGCGCCTACCTTTACCTCCTGCAGGCGAATCGCCAGCAACATACCTCCCGCCTGCCCCACTGCCCGGTAGGGAACAAGGCGAAGTCCCGGCAGTGCTCCCAATGACCCCGCCGGGTCTTTTAGCTGGTCGGAGGTCAGCCCTGTGAGCCGACTTGCCGCCCGGGGAGAGATAATCAGAATCTCCTGCCCGGTGAGTGGGTCCCGGAGGGAGTTGCCCGTATCCCGAAGGGCATTCAGCTTTACCCGGTTTTCGCCATATGTAAGCTCCACCGGCACAAAGGTTTTCCCCAGCTTCCCCCGGAAGCCGAAAAAGCACAGTGCCGCCACACCCCCTGCCGCAAGGATGAGAGAGGGAATATTTTGCTGCCCCAGCCCCATCGCAATTCCCCCCAGCGCCATAGAGAGGAAGAAAAACAGAATACACCGCCGCAGTGCGTTTTTATGAAACCCGAAGGCAATCGCCCCCATAATAAGCAGGCTCACCGCCCGCCACAGGGTATTTCCCAAAAAGGAAAACCCGGGCAGCATACACGCCCCCGCATACACAGCCCCCAGCGCCGCAGCAATCAGTGCCCGTCTGCAGCCCGGTGGGTAGCCGGCCAGACGGTTTGTCCCCAAAAGCAGCAGAAAATCCACGAAAAAGTTGAGAATTACCACCAAATCCATATAAATGACCACATTTCCCCCTCCCTTCTGTGGCTTTTAGTATACCGAAGGGCGTTTGAAAATGCGGTCGCTTCCTCTATGAAATTTCCCCCGGGAAACCCGGTGTTACGGGGTATTCTCCCCCTTTCTCCCCGGGATAGAAAAAATGCGGCAGATAAATTTTTTGAAAGGTCTGTTGGTTTTACAATGGCTGCACCGGTATATGATGAAAACTCGATCAAGACGCTGGAGTCTCTGGAGCATATCCGCCGCCGTCCCGGTATGTATATCGGACGCATGGGCGACGGTACGCATCCGGATGACGGTATCTACGTCCTGCTCAAAGAGATCGTCGACAACAGCATCGACGAATTCATCATGGGATGCGGCAAACGCATTGAGATCACCGTTGCCGACGGCAGAGTGAAGGTTCGCGACTACGGCCGCGGCATCCCGCTTGCCAAACTGGTGGAGTGCGTTTCCATCATCAATACCGGCGGCAAATACAACGATGATGCTTTCCAGTTCTCCATCGGTATGAACGGTGTGGGAACCAAGGCGGTCAATGCCCTTTCAAGCTGTTTCATCGTCCGTTCCGTGCGCGACGGCAAGTTCCGTGAGGCGCGCTTTGAAAAGGGAGTGCTGAAGGACTCAAGTGAAGGCGATACCGATGAGCGCAACGGAACTTATACCGAATTTGAACCCGATGCCGAACTCTTCCCCAATTACGCCTTCAAAGAGGAATATATCGAAAAACGCATCTGGATGTACGCTTATCTCAACAGCGGATTATCCCTTTATTACAACAATGAGCGTTACTATTCATCCGCCGGACTCCACGATCTGCTTGAGGCTGAAACCGGTGATGAAAAACTCTATGATGTCATTTCGCACCGCTCCAAAGAGGTGGAGTTCGCTCTGACCCACAGCGACCGCTACGGTGAAATAAGTTTCTCGTTTGTCAACGGACAGTTCACCCACGACGGCGGAACTCATTTATCCGCTTTCAAAGAGGGAGTATTGAAAGGCATCAACGAATTTTCCGGCAGGAACTACAAGGCTGATGACGTCCGCGACGGACTGATCGGAGCCATCGCTGTAAAAGTGCGTGAACCGATTTTTGAATCCCAGACCAAAAACAAACTTGGCAACACTGACATCCGCGGTCCGGTGGTGACGGCTGTACGCGATGCGCTGGTCGATTTTCTCTACAAAAACAGCGCGATCGCCGAAGTCATTATGGATAAGATCGTCCGCAACGAACACATGCACCGCGAGATCCAGGAGGTCAAGAAGAAATCAAGAGAAAGCCAGCAGAAGACCCGGCTCCGCAATCCGAAACTGAAGGACTGCAAATATCATGTCGGCGACAAGTGGCCCAAAAAGACCGAACCCAAAGAGACCATGATCTTTCTCACCGAGGGCAACTCCGCTGCCGGAAGTCTTGAAGTCTGCCGCGATGTCGACTGTCAGGCGATCTTCGCCCTGCGCGGAAAACCGCTCAACTGCTACGGATTGAAACGCGACAAGATCTACTCTAATGAAGAACTGATGTTCCTGACCCTTGCTCTGGGTATCGAAGAGGATCTCGAAAGTCTGCGCTACGATAAAGTCGTCATCGCGACCGATGCTGATGTGGATGGTATGCATATCCGCAACCTGCTGCTGACCTATTTCCTCACCTTCTTCGATCAGCTGGTGCTTTCCGGACATCTTTACATCCTTGAAACTCCGCTGTTCCGGGTGCGGACCAATCCCAAAGACAGCATCTACTGTTACAGCGAGGCGGAACGTGATGCCGCCGCCGCCAAACTCGGCAGGAAATCAGAGATCACCCGTTTCAAAGGTCTGGGTGAGATCTCTCCGAAAGAGTTCGGTCAGTTCATCGGCAACGACATCCGTCTGCAGCCGGTGACACTGGAAAACATGCGCAATATTCCGGAAATGCTGGGATTTTTCATGGGAACCAACACACCGGAACGCAAAGAATATATCATGACCAATCTGGAGGTATCCAAGTATGAGTGACGAAACGGATAAGACTCCGGAAGATCAGGATATCACCGGCGTGGAGGTTTCCGCTCCTGAAACCGACGGCGAGGCGGCGATCCGCAAAAACACCGATTCCAACGCCTATTTCCGGGCGATGATGGACCGCTATTTTCTGGACTACGCCGCCTATGTCATCAAAGATCGCGCCATCCCCGATGTGGATGACGGCTTGAAACCGGTCCAGCGGCGTATCCTCTGGGTACTGCACGAGGTCGATGACGGCAGGACTCACAAAGCAGCCAACATCGTCGGCAATACCATGCACTATCATCCGCACGGGGATGCTTCGATCGGGGATGCACTGGTAGTGCTTGCCAACAAAGAATATTTCATTTCCAAACAGGGAAACTTCGGTAATATTTTCACCGGCAGTCCGGCTGCCGCACCGCGTTATATAGAGTGCAGTCTTTCCCCGCTCGGACGCGAAGTGCTGTTCTCTGACGAGATCACCGAACTGGTGGATTCATACGACGGAAGAAGTCAGGAGCCGGTGGTGCTGCCGGTAAAGATACCTTCGCTGCTCATGCTCGGCAGCGACGGTATCGCCGTGGGTATGGCAACAAAGATCATGCCGCACAACTTCAATGAACTGCTTCAGGCACAGATCGCCGCACTGCGCGGAGAACCGTTTGAACTTTATCCGGATTTCCAGCAGGGCGGACTCATGGATGCCAGAGAATACGATGACGGCAACGGCAAGATCGTTCTGCGTGCCAAGATCGAGATCGACGGCAGAGAGCTGGTGATCCGGGAGATCCCGGCGACCACCACTACTGAAAGTCTGGTGGCATCCATCGAAAAAGCGGCTGAGAAAAATAAAATAAGAGTTTCCGGTATCAATGATTACACTGCTGAAAACGTGGAAATAAGAGTGGTGCCGATGCGCGGGGCCGATCCGGAAAAAACACTTCAGGCGCTTTACATGTACACCGATTGCGCCGTTTCTATTTCGGTGAATATGACCGTGATATGCGACCGCAAACCTACTCAGATGTCGGTCCATGATGTAATAATCCGCAACACGGAAAAACTGCTGGAATATCTCAATCTTGAGCTTGAGAATGAGTATAACCGTCAGTCCGAACTGTTCCATGCCAAAACGCTGGCACAGCTTTTCTTTGAACACCGCATCTATAAGCGCATCGAAGAGTGCCGCAGCGAAGAGGAGGAATATAAAGAGGTCCATGCCGGACTTGCTCCGTTCCGTCCCCTGCTCAAGCGTGATGTCACCGATGAGGATATCGACAAGCTGCTGGCCCTGCCGGTCCGCAGGATCAGCCGGTTCGATATTGAAAAAAACCAGCGGGAACTGCGCAAGATCCTCGATTTGATGAAGCAGCTGCGTAAAAATCTTGCTCATCTCAATGACTACGCAGTGGATTATCTGCAGAAACTCATCGATAAATACGGTAAATTTTATCCGCGCCGCACCGAGATCGAACACTTTGACAAGATCGACCGCCAGCAGGCGGCACTCAACAATATCAAGGTCGGCTGGGACCGCAAAAACGGATACATCGGAACCAAAGTCAAAAGCGATGATACGGTACTCTGCAATGAATTCGACCGCCTTATCTGCGTCACCAAACAGGGAAAATACACCGTTTCCACCATTCCGGAAAAGGATTTCATCGGCAAACTCTACGATTTCCGCCGGTACGATGCTGAACTTTGTTACGGTGTGATATACAAAGAGAAAAAAAGCGGCAAATACTACGGCAAACGCAGCCAGATCGGCGGATTTATCCTCGGAAGGGAATATCAGCTGTGTCCGGAAGGCTGTCAGCTGGAACTGCTCACGCCGCGTCCGGATGCAGTCTATACCATCGTTGAAACCGACGGAAGAGGACACTGTTCGGAACAGGAGATCAACCTTATGGAACTGCCGCTGCGCGTACCCAAAGCGAGGGGTCTGCTGGTATCATCCAAAACCGTCAACAAGATCACTCACAGCCGCTATCTGACCGAAGAGGAGCTTGCTTCTCTTACTCCGGTGGAAGATGATACCGAACCTGCAGAGGAAGAAAATACTGATGTTCCGGAAGAAGTGCAGGAGGAAACTCTGCCGGAAAACACCGGTAAATGCGAACCGGTACGTCTGCGTATCAAGCGCAATCCGCTGCCGGAACTGCCGGTATTGATCGAGCCTGCCGCTCCGCCACCGCAGGAAAAAGCAGCTGAAAAACCGGAGATCAAACCCGAACCGGAGATCAAACCCGAACCGGAGATCAAACCCGAACCGGAGATCAAACCCGAACCGGAGATCAAACCCGAACCGGAGATCAAACCCGAACCGGAGA
>JAFVZN010000093.1 GCA_017508135.1 Lentisphaeria bacterium
CATCCCGGAGTGGCTGAAAGATCCTGAGCCTCCCCACTCCCCGAAGAATGAGAAGAAAAATGAGGAGAAGAAAGATAAGAAGAAAAAAGAGAGTGAATGTAACGGCGGCGGAAGCGGCGGAAGCGGCGGAAGCGGCGGAAGCGGCGGAAACGGCGGAAACGGCGGAAACGGCGGAAACGGCGGAAACGGCGGGAACGGCGGGAACGGCGGGAGCGGCGGAAGCGGCGGAAGCGGCGGAAACGGCGGGAACGGCGGAAACGGCGGAAACGGCGGAAA
Source organism: Lentisphaeria bacterium (assembly GCA_017508135.1). Classification (GTDB taxonomy): domain Bacteria; phylum Verrucomicrobiota; class Lentisphaeria; order Victivallales; family Victivallaceae; genus UBA1784. The sequence continues at coordinate 277 of JAFVZN010000093.1, forward strand.
CGGCGGAAACGGCGGAAACGGCGGAAACGGCGGAAACGGCGGAAACGGCGGGAACGGCGGAAACGGACGGGGTAACAGTCCGCATCCGGAAGCGTGGCTCAAGTGCAAACGGGAACGTTATGTTTCCCCCGATGATACCGTATTATGGGAAAACGCCATTTACGAAATACGGAAACTGCTTCACGGAAAATCGGTAAGATTTGCGCCGCAGGGCGCGGAATTTTCCCGGCTCGATGCAGTTTCTTCCCGGAAAAATCATTACCGGGTAGAGGGGCGATGCAGTGTCACTGACAATAACGGAAATGTATTTTTGTACAGCTTCTCCGGGTTATTGCATATCAGCAAATACGATGCCAGCGTAATCGACATCAAGTTCACCCGGAATTGATCTTCTCCGGGCGAACTTGATAACGGGGTGTTCAGAATTTATTGGCAAGCGGAAAGAACAACTCTTCCGGTACTGATTTTCCGGGAAGCACCCGCATCATCACCGCTTCGTGTTCCCAACATTCCGGCAGATCGTCACGGTGGATCTGTTTACTCCACCCCAGCGCACTCAATCCGCTACACAACGAATCGGCGGAAAAAAGCAATGCACTTCCCACGCCGGAACCATCCACCATGCCGGCATCGATATCCCCGCCATACTCCGCAAGCACGCCATCCATAGCAAGCAGATAACCGTTGGGAAAAATTTTCCAGCGGCCGCCAGGTTTGCTGAAAAGGCAGCTCCACGACATCGCAGAGCGGGGATCATCCACCCGTACCACGCGGCCGGGCATCCGGTCAAGCTGATCATAACAACGGATAATAAGTTCCCTGTCAGCTGCAGACAGCTCTGCCGCAGTGCGCCACATTCTCATATCCGGCTCCTCCCGGCGAGGAGAAGTCAGCGTTGCCACGCCGGGCGGGAACACCTCCCAGCCGCAGTGGTGGTACACATTGACCCGTTCCGTATAAAGCGGCATCGCATCAAATCCCTGCTCAGTCGCCCATTCAGCGGCGCACCGGCACAATTTTCCGGCGATGCCCTGATTCCGCCAGTCCGGTGCCACAGCGACCGAAGCGATACCGGCAAACTTCAAATTCCTGCTGTCTGAACTTTGAACTTCAAACGGGATTATCCCGGCATGACCGATGACGGTTCCACCTGCCATCGCCACGAAAGAGAGTTCCCGGAAGGGAAATTTGCCGTGAAACATCTCCTTGCGCTTCTGCCACACCTCAAAACAGCGGGCAAGCACATCGACCGCCTGCCGTTGAAGTTCAGCATCCTCCCCGGCAAAGAGGATGTTTACTTGCACTTTCCCTTCCATGAGTTTACTTCTCCGTAAAAGCAACGCTGTAAAGGTCGCACTCTTTCAGGTGCAGATTGAGCCGGAACTTTCCACCGGGCAGATCAGCGAGCGTTTTGCCCCCCTTCCACTGCGGAGTAAAGGCGATCTTGTCACCGAAAAACTCCTTCATATCCGTGAAACGGTAACCGGGAACCGCTTTGCCGTTTTCATCGCACACCTCCACCCGGAAGCCGCCGCCGGCACTGGTGGCGACGTTAAACTCCACATTACCGCCGCGCCGGAACAACACTCTGGTCGTCACGCGTCCGGTGGTGATACCGGCGTTGAGCGAAACAAAACCATCTGTCCGCACCCGGTACATCAGCTTCTTGCGGTTGTGATAGAGCAGCATCGTTTCCGGAGTTTCCTGAACGATGCCCAGAGCAAGATAATTCATCCGGTTGAGCCAGCGTTCCGGGTCAAGTCCGGGACGCACCCACGCTTCATACGACGGACGGATGATACCCTGACCGCGCCGGGAGAAGAGCAGCACCACATCGGTGGCGGAACCGCGATTGCCGAAGTAGCGCGTGGCGGCTCCGGCATAGTAATGCGGTGCGCGGGCGTAGGGCAACAGACCGCTGACATAAATATGCTCACCTTTACGGTTCACTTTGAGAAACTCCGGTTCGCTCCAGTTGAGGAAATCTTTGCTGACGACCTTGGCAAAGGAGCGCAGTTTCGTCAAGCCGTCGGCAGTTTTCCAGACCCGGATATACATGACGTAACACTTTTCTTCCGCCGAATAGAATACGGCGTTCTGGGAATCCAGCATGTGACCGCCGGTTTTTCCCGGTTCATACTTTATCACCGGAGCGTTGCCGTACATCTTCCAGTTGATACCGTCGGCTGAGTAGTAGGCAAACAGCCCTTTGGTCTCCCGGACACCGGCGACCGCCTTATAACGTTCCGCAGCTTTACACTCCGGGTTGGTGTCGTAAAAGGGGACAAAGTTATGTGTTATCGCATTGCCTTTGTAAAAAATGGTGTTCCCCGGAACCGCTTCGCCGGGAAAAAGTTTGAAATCCGGAGTCTCCCACTTCACACCGTCACGACTGGTCGACACACCGACATATTCCCCCGGATGGTTGTTGTACATCCTGCCTTTGTAAACACCATCCACGCCGCGGTAATAGCACAGATATGTGCCGTCAGGTTTCCGGAGGATCGTGGTATAGTGACCGTCAGGCTTTCCGGAGCAGCTGGGAAGTTCCACCGGCGTATGCTGTTTGATCGAAACGCCGCGCTTGCTTTCGATCAGAAAATCATCAATAAAAAGCTCCCGTTTACCGGTGACATCGTAAACATTATCCATTTTGCTTTTCTCCGCAGTTAAACTTTTCTGAGTTTCCGCCGCCGCCGCCGAAAACATCACTGCAACAGCACATCCCAAAGTAAATAAATCACGCTTTTTCATCTATCAATCTCCTGTATTCAGCCATGACTGCTCCGCACTTTTCGCCGATAAAGTTGACATCGGAACCACAGTTGACATAGTCAAATCCTTCAGCATAACATTGTTCCAGAGAAGGTACGGAAACGGTTCCGGCAAATTTGCCGTATTTATGCGCGGTCTCGACCACAAGTTTGCGGGCGCGCACCACCTCCGGATGGTCGAACTCCGCCGGATGACCGATGGCGTGGCTGAAATCGCCGGGACCGAAAAATATCATATCGATACCCGGTACCTGACAGATCTTATCCAGCTCGCTCAACGGTTCCGGGTCTTCGATCTGAACGATTATCATACGGTTTTCGTTCATAAATTTTATGTACTCTTTAAAATCCAGTTTGCAGTACAAACCGTCGGAATTGCCGCCATCCACCGGGCGGCGGCCGATGGGATGGAAACGGACGGTGTAAGCGATATCTTCCGCTTCCTCCAGACTCATCAGATGCGGTATCATAATACCGGTGGCATCAGCTTCAAGCGGGCGGATGTAATCGCTGTATGAACCCTTGGCGACCCGGACGATGCAATCGCAATCGTGGCACTTTGCCGCCATGATCTGCGCCTCCATGGTCGCAAAATCAGTGGGAACGTGTTCCTGGCATATCCAGATAGCATCAAAACCGGACAACGCCATAAGTTCGGCGGAACGGGGACAGGAGAAGTTCAATTTGCAGGAGATGACCTTTTTGCCGGAACGCATTTTTTCCAGCATACGGCTGCGGCGGGGAGTAAACATTTGTATGTTCCTTCTTTCTTTCAATTGAGTTTCCAGTTCAAATACCGGAGCTTGGCACCGCCCTTCCCCCGGTTTTCATACCACAAGGTAAAGAGCGAACCGTCAGCCATTTCAACGGTCGAGGGGTAGCCCAGATCCCAGCTTTTACCATCATCACTCAAGATGATCTCTTCGCTCCAGCTCCTGCCGGAATCTCCGGAAATACGCGCCCGGATACCGTAAGGTTTGAGCCGGTAAGTGTAGCTCATTATCAGCATGTCATTGCCGAATTTATGCAAGTGCGTGGGGAAACCTTTGCAAACACGGTGCGGCGCGCTCCAGCTCTTTCCGCCGTCGGCAGATTCACTCTGCCACGTTTCGCCCAAGCCGGAACAGTTGTGGTTGCGGTACTGGACGATAAGTGTTCCATCGGGAGCTTCAACGCCGTGTATCTCATGTATCTTGCGGATATCCTGCCCCGCCGGAAGCGGGATTTCGGAAGCGATCTGCCAAGTCTGTCCGTGGTCGTTGGAAAATGCGGCATGATATTCGGGTTTGCCGGTCATTTCTCTGCTCAAACTGCCTATGGCTTGTCCCGGAAAAAACAATCTGCCATCTTTCAGCAGCACCGGTCCATGCGGACTGTACACCGGAGTGCGGTATTTGGCACTCCAGGTTTTGCCGCCGTCAGTGGAACGGCGCATCCAGAAACCGTGTTCCTTTTTCAAGGTCAGAAGATTGATCTTTTCCGCGACCTCCTTCCACTCTTTGCTCAACCGTTTTGCCCGGAAAATCGCTGCCGTACTGGTGAAATAGTTTACCAGAAGAGAGCCGTCAGCGGCCTGACAGATACCGGCATCACGGTCATCCAGCGGGCCGGAGGAGAGTTTCTTCGGTCCCGTCCACGTTCTGCCGTTATCCTCAGAAACATACATCCACACTCTGCCGAAGGGGCAGACGTGTCTCTCCCGGTTGCCGGAACAGACCGCGATAAGCTGGTTATCCCGGGTCCGGATGACTGTCGGCCAGCCGTGATAAGTCGGCTGGTCAATGATGCCGGTGTGAAGTTTCTGAATACTCATACTCTTTTTCTCCTTGTTGATCGTTGTTGCCAAAACATCACCGCTGATATGGGTAAAAAGTGTCAATCCCAGGACGGCACTGAAAATCTTGTTTGTCTTCATTCATTCTCCTTTCATGCTGTCATATGCACTCAAATGTGATGCGACCAGTTTCCGTAAAACTGCGCTGTCACGATTTTTCAACGCTTCCACCATCAGAAAGTGTTCATCATACCCCTCTTTCCGGGGCGGATTGGAAATTCCCTGCAGATAGTTTTTGGAAAAAAATTCCACCACCAGCGGGATGAGGGATTCCAGCAGAGCGTTCCGGCTCAAACGCAGGAACGCCGAATGAAATTCGACATCCAGCTGATACTCCAAATCCCGCAGGAGCCGGTCACCGTCGGCAGCTTTGATACGTTCTGCCAGATTCTGAAGTTTTGCGATATCGTTGTCTGAAACATTTCTGACCGCGCTGTCGCAACAGCCGCTTTCCAGAATGAAGCGCAGTTCCAGAAGTTCTTTCAGTGAGTGGCGTGATGCGGCGATGAACGGCATATATCCGGCATAGGGGTTCGCCGGAAGCAGTTTGACGACAACGGAGCCGATCTTGGGTTTGGAGGCGATGATGCCCAGTGTCCGGAAGTGCTGGAGAGCTTCCCGGGTGATGTTGCGGCTGATCTGCAATTTTCCGGCAAGCTCCCGTTCTCCGGGCAGAACGTCCCCCTCGTGGAGTGTGGCGATGTATGCGCCGATATTCTCTATCGCCGCTTCGACAGTACGTTGGATCTTCACCGGTTCGATCATGATAAATGCACCTTTTTTCTGCTCTGGTAGTACCATACATCCAAAATCGTGAAATTGCAAATCAGATTAATAAAAAAACTGAAAAATTTCTGCTTGCAAAAAAAGTTCGTCCGGCGTATATTACATAGATGTCATAATTTCAATCAAAGTTCCGGATCCAAGGAAAATATTTATGCGTATTCAACTTTACAAAGAGAACGCTCCAGCACCGACCGGAAATCAGGAAGATTTTTTTGCGCCCTATCTGGATACCTTTCTGCTCCGTGAGGTAAAGAATCCCTGCGGCGCAGTGCTGGTTCTCCCCGGAGGCGGTTACCACCACCGGGCGCGTCACGAAGGAGACCCCGTTGCCGAAGCATTCAACCGTCTGGGTTATCACGCCTTCGTCCTCCAGTACCGGGTACAGCCCTACACCTATCCTGCGCCGCAGATGGATGCGGTGCGCGCGATGAAGATCATCCGTGCCAACGCGGAAGCGTGGGGCGTTCAGCCGGACAAGATCGCCGTTTGCGGATTTTCCGCCGGAGGACACCTTGCCGCTTGTACCGGGATGTTGGCGGAACGTTTCCAGCCGGTCGAAGGCGATGAAGCGGACAACTTTCCTGCTGCCGCCGATGCGATGCTCCTCTGTTACGGCGTACTCTCCACGACCTGGACCTACCCTGATCTGGGCAGAACACTTCCCTCCGGCACTCCCTACTGCGATGAAAACGGCAAATGCATCGACCTCTGGGAAATGGTCAATGACGACACGCCGCCTGCCTTTGTATGGCACACCGCGACCGATAAAAGCGTTCCGGCGGAGTGTTCCGTGGCGTTTGCCCGAAAGATGTGGAAACATCAGCGGCCGTGCGAATTGCATATCTATCCCGAAGGTCCCCACGGGCGCGGTCTGGGGATCGCCAGAAAAGATATCGTCACCTGGAGCAAAGAAGCGGCGACCTTCCTCGAAGTGAACTGCCAATTCCCGCGGGTGATACAATATTGATCGAACAAATCCAATTCAGGAGTTTTCACCATGAGAATCAACTTATATCAGAATCCCGCTCCGGCACCGACCGGAAATCAAGATGACTTTTTTGCGCCTTACATGGACACCTTTCTGCTTTCCGCCGCCAAAGACCCGCTCGGTCTGGTGGTCGTCCTCCCCGGCGGAGGATACAGCCACCGGGCGTTCCATGAAGGTGATCCCATCGCACAGCGTTTCAATGAATTGGGTTACCATGCCGTCGTCGTGCAGTACCGGGTGAAACCTTACACCTACCCCGCCGGACTCAACGACGTTGCCCGCGCCATCCGTATCATCCGTCAGAATGCGGCAGCCTGGGCGGTCGATCCCGACAAGATCGCAGTTTGCGGATTTTCCGCCGGCGGTCACCTTGCCGGAACTGCCGGACTTTATTATCAGGATGCGACCCACAAAGAGGGTGATGAAGCGGACAACTTCCCCGCCGACCCCAACGCCATGCTGCTCTGTTATCCGGTCATCGCCGCGACGGAAGATTACGCCCACCGGGGCAGTGCGCTGAATCTGCTCGGTGCCGATGCACCGGAGAGCGCGAGAGCGAAAATGGACCTGCACAAAGCGGTAACGGAGAATACGCCTCCGGCTTTCATCTGGCACACCGTGACCGATCAGGTGGTCCCGGTGAAGAATGCTCTTGCCTTCGCTGATGCGATGATGGCAAAGGGGAGACTGTGCGAAATGCACATCTTCCCGGAAGGTCCTCACGGGCGCGGTTTGGGACTGGGCTGTCATGCGCTCTCCCAGTGGACGGCACTGGCGGCGAACTTCCTCAGTGTGACACTGAAATTTCCCCGCAGTTTCTATTGATGGAGCGTGACGGATTTGCGGCGGGACTTTCCCCATATAGCAATCGACTTTCCGGAACAGGATATCTTTTTCCGGCTGGGGGGGAATTGCTTCAAAACCGTCCTGTCGCCTCAGGAGCAGAGTGTTTACCAGCTCCACTGCCGGAAAGCATTTTCGCTGGTCGCAGCCCGGGGGAGATTCGCACTCGAAAAGATTGAAAAACTTCTCCCCGACGGAGTGGAGACCGCAGACGGTTTTCTTCCGTTGGGAAACAAGTTCACAACTTCCGCTGACGGTGCAGGATATTTATGGTACGGTGCCGTAACTGTGGGAAAGGAGATCGTCAACGCCCGGGATACACAAACCGATACCGGTATCAGCGCCATCTATGATGCTGTCGGCAGTGAATGTGCCGACAAAGCGATGGACACCCTTTTTCAACTGGCGCAAACGGAACTGCGCCGGGTGGGATTGATGCTCCATTTGCGCCGCTTTTCTCCGGGATACGGCGATATGCCGCTGGAACTGCAGAAATTTTTTTATGCCAAACTTGCCCTGGCGGAGATGGGCGTGGATGTGACCGGAAACTTTTTCCTCACTCCGGAAAAGAGCGTTACCGCCTTTGCATTTGTAAACCAAGGATATTGATCGACCATGACCAAAGCTGAATTTAAATCCCTTGCCGCAAGTGGTATCATCCTCGATGGAGCCACCGGTACCGAATTGATAAAACGGGGTATGCCCGCCGGAGTTTCACCGGAACTGTGGGTGTACGAACACCCGGAGGCGATCCGGGAGGTGCATAAAGCCTACCGCGATGCCGGAAGCGATATCGTTTATGCTCCGACCTTCGGCGGCAACCGCTGCAAACTGGCGGAGTTCGGACTGGAATCCCGGCAGCAGGAGATCATCGGCAGCTTGATGCGTATGAGCAAAGAGAGTGCCGGAAACAAGCTGGTTTTCGGCGATATCGCTCCAACGGGAAGATTTGTCGAACCGTTCGGCGATCTGCCTTTCGATGAAGCGGTGGAAATCTTCCGGGAGCTGGCAGAGATACTTGCCGCCAACGGTGCCGACGGCTTTGCTATCGAAACGATGATGGATATCCAGGAGGCGCGGGCAGCGTTGCTCGGATGCAAAGAGGCGGCTCCGCAGCTGCCGGTGATGGTGACGATGACCTTTGAAGATTCCGGCAAAACGCTCACCGGATGCGACCCGGTCGCGGCGTTGATAACGCTGCAAAGTCTGGGGGCGGATGCTTTCGGCTGCAACTGTTCCACCGGTCCCGGGGATATGGCGAAGGTCATTGCCAAAATGAAACCCTTTGCCGCCATTCCGCTTATCGCCAAACCCAACGCCGGACTGCCGAAGATGGTCAACGGAAAGAGTGTCTTTGACCTCGATGCCGCCGGATTTGCTTCTGCGGTGCCGGAACTGTTATCTGCCGGAGCTTCGATCATGGGCGGATGCTGCGGAACGACCCCGGCGCATATCGCTGAGATGAATAAAGTTTTCCGCAAGAGCGAAATCCCGGCAGTCACGCCGCCGCCGTTCAGTGCCATATCCTCCCCCTCCCGCTTCCGGGTGCTGTCGGTAACGGAACCGTTCACCATTATCGGCGAGCGGATAAACCCCACCGGCAAAAAGGCATTGCAAGCGGAACTGCGCGCCGGAAAGACCGATATGATCTTCGATTTTGCCGCCCAGCAGTTATCCGCCGGTGCCGAGGTGCTGGATGTCAACATGGGCTTGTCCGGTATTGATGAAAAGGCGATGATGGATGCCGCCTTGAAGCGGATATTGAAATCCTCTTCCGCGATGCTGTGTATCGACTCCACCAATGCTGAAACCGTGGAACGGGCGTTGCGGCTCTATCCGGGCAGAGCGTTGCTGAACTCGATTTCCGCAGAGCGTTCCCGTTTGGAAAAAATTCTGCCCATCGCCGCAAAGTACGGAGCCATGCTGATACTGCTGCCGCTGACCGATGACGGTCTTCCCGGCAGTGCAAAAGAGAGATACTCCATTCTGGAAACCATCATCGCTGAAGCCAAAAAGTACGGCTATGAAGAAAAAGATTTCTGTGTTGACGCGCTTATCCTTGCCGTTTCCACCGATGCCAACGCCGCCAACAGCGCATTGAAGTTCATCTCCATGTGCAGAGAGCGGAAGTTGAACACCGTCTGCGGATTGTCCAATATCAGCTTCGGACTCCCCTCAAGAACGCTGGTCAACCGCACCTTCCTCAGCATGGCGATGGGGTGCGGACTCAATATGGCGATCGCCAACCCGCTTTTTGATGATATCATGCAGACCATATACTCCGGAGATGCCCTTGCCGGCAGAGACCGCAATATGGGAAATTTCCTGAAAAAGTTTGCTGATACCGCCGCCGTTTCCCAGGCTTCAAGCCAAAAAGAACTTTCCCCGGAAGAAGCTCTCACTCAGGCAGTTTTGCAGGGCAACCGCGAAGCGGTTCCGGCGAAGATAGATGCCCTTCTGGCGCAGAAGATGGAACCTGCTGACATCATCAACAACATCCTGATACCGGCGATAACCGCCGTCGGCGACAAGTACGAGAAAAAAGAGTTCTTCCTGCCGCAGCTGATCGCCGGCGCCGATGCGATGCAGTGCGGAACCGGATATCTGGAACCGATGCTGACCGGGAAAAGTGATACCGCCGCCATCCGGCACAAAATCATCATCGCCACCGTGAAAGGCGATATCCACGATATCGGCAAAAATATTGTCGCAGTGATCTTGCGCAACTACGGTTTTGAAGTGCTGGATCTGGGAAAAGATGTGCCGAAAGAGAAGATCATCGACACTGCCGTTGCCGAAGATGTCAAAGTGATTTGTCTATCCGCATTGATGACCACCACCATGGGCGCGATGCCGGAGGTGATCGATCTGGCAAAAGAACGCCGGCTTGGCCACCTGAAATTCGTGGTCGGCGGAGCCGTGGTCGATCAGGAATTCGCCGACTCCATCGGAGCAAAGTACGGCAAAACTCCGGTCGATACGGTAAAAACCGTTACGGAACTGCTTCAGGAACAGTAACTGCCGCGTTACGACATCATGGACGGAGAGGGATCGTTTTCATTGAGATTGCCGTTCCGGTTGCAGAAATCCTTCTGCCAGCGTCCGGGAGAGACTTTGTAGCACCGCTTGAACTCTTTGGAAAAGTGGTAGCGGTCAGCAAATCCGCAGGAGACTGCCACGATTTCAATGCTGTGTCCGGCGCGGAGCAGATGTCCGGCTTTGTACATTTTCACCTGCGTACAGTAACGCTGGGGAGATATACCCACTTCCGATTTGAACAAATGGGCGATCCGGGTCGTGGACAGATGGAGTTCCGAAGCCAGTTCCTCATTGCTGATGCAGCCGTCACGGTGATTGATAAGGTTCAATGCCCTTTCGATTATCATGGAACAGCGGGAAGCATTCTTGTTGTTGAAGAAATCCTCCGGTATTTCAGCAAGGATCTCCGAAACCAGCGTGTAAAGCAGGAACTTCTGCCGGGGACCGCCGGTAAGAGTGGATTCGATCCTCTCTATAAACGGTTCCACCGGTATCTCAATGATCTCCCGCCGGGGATAATCAAAGGGAGATTTCGTCTGGAACCAGATGTAAAAGTGCGAAACTACCGCTCCGAGTTCTCCGGAATAAAGGATATTGGGCGGAATAAGTATCATTTTGTCCGGCGTCAATGGATACTCCCGGTTGCAGGCAACACACCGGTTCCCGGGGGAGAAATTATACCACAATACCCAGAATGGAGATATGCAGTTTTGTGCGTTCCAGGTTCGCAGGCGTTCAACGAAACCGGCGTTCAGCAATGTGAGTTCCTTGTAGAAAAGCAGTTCAGAATACCGCAAATTCCACTTTTTGACAGTTTCAGACATATTTTAGACCGTTTTAAACATTTTTTAAACACCATTCTGCATTATATTAAATGTACAACCGATTTTACACAATTGCAAACGGAAAATTAATTACGGGGAATATAAAAATGAATACCACTGAAAACAAAAACGGGTCCACCTTGAGCGAACTCCAGAAGAAAAGGTCACTCTTTTATGAACAGAACTCCCCTGGCCATGGGCAGGGTAAAGCATGCTTTACCCTTATTGAACTGCTGGTCGTTATCGCGATAATCGCGATCCTGGCAGCGATCCTGCTTCCCTCGCTCCAGAGCGCGCGGGCGCGCGGACAAGCCGCCTCCTGTACCTCCAACCTCAAACAGATCGGCAATTACATCGCCACCTATGCCGATGACAATGACGGCTTTCAGCTTCCGGCTCTGCTCAATGCCGATTGGAGCAGTTCCAAAAGTGCATTCTGGTTTGAGCATATTTATATGCTTTACGTCCGCAACACGGAAGAGCGTACCGGCATAGGCACTTATTCGGAAAACTGCAAACTCTTTTCCTGTGCCGGTGACGGCAAACTTTCAAACTATTACGCTCAATTCAAAATTCCGCTCTCCTACGGTTACAACGCCTACATCGGCGGCGGTATCGGTGCCTGGAATAAAACCTATGAACCGTTGTTCAAAATCAAGCCGGGAACGACAAATCTCAACAAAATTGTCCAGACCGGTGACACCTGGGCATGGTATCGTTATTCGGCGGAAAATGCCGCAAAATGGAGCAACGGAACCAACGCTGTCCCATATTTGATCGCCTCCTCCAAAGCCAACGTCGGCATCTACGGTGCCCACAAGAGGAGCATGAACCAGCAATATCTGGACGGTCACGTCGAGATGAAAGATTATATCTACTACAACACCTCGACCAGCAGCTATAACATCTGGAGCTGCCTCGCTACCGGTGCCAATCTCGGAAGAAAATTCAACCGTTAAAATAATAGGAGTTTATGTTGTCATGAATTGGATAAAACGTCTTGCTTTATGCACCGGCATCCTGCTGGCATTTGCCGCCGGTGCCCAGAATCTGCTTACCGACCCGTCATTTGAAAACGTGACCGGCAAAGCCCCCGGCAAACGGTATATCGTCGATATTCTGAAAGATTGGAACGCCATCCTCAACAGCGGTTACAAAAAAGGACGCATCGAACTTTCCACCGATGCCAAATCCGGCAAACAGGCGTTGCGCATCCATACTATCGGCAAAGCCGGTTTCAACTCCGTTTCAAACAAGAAACTCATTCCCGTTTCCGAAGGTGATGTCGTCACCGCAACTGTCATGTTCAAAGGCAAAGGAACCGGTTACATCCGCGTTTATTACCACGATGCCAACGGCAAATATCTCAAAAAGTACAAGATGCTCGGCAGCAATGCCAAACCGGAATACTCCCAGCTTCTGCTCCGTTTCAAAGTTCCCGCCGGTGTCAAAAATCTGCGTTTCGCGCTGGAAACTCTGCGCAACGATGCCGATGTCATCTTTGACGATGCCTGTTTGACCATCGCTCAGGGCGATGTGCTGGAAAACAGGAAGTTCCGCCTGACTTTCAATCCCCGCATCGGCGGCGTGATCGACTCCATGCTGTGGAAGGAGCGCAATCTCGAACTTACAGCCAAACGCCGTTTCGGCGGCGGCGGTGCCCTCTTCAACACCATCGTTCCGGATAAGCGCATCCCCGGTGTCTTCGTCGAAAAAGGCTTTTCCCGCGTGGCGATGACCGCCAACAGTGCCACCTACCGTTCCACGCTTGACCACGGAGAACTCAACGGTCTTCAGCTGGATAAATGCTACACCCTGACTGAAAACGGTGTCGCCGTCAAGTTGACCTTTACCAATACCGGCAAACAGAAGATCACCACCACCTGCCGCGTCCAGAACTTTGTTCCTTCTCTCCCCGGCGCATGGTCATGGCCGACTCAGGACTGGGTGACAATCTTCCGTCAGGGCGATCAGCCGCTCAACGGCATGAACGCCTACTACACCGACCAGTTCCGTGCCGGGTGGATCGCCCGCTATTACAACGATCTGCAAACGTCACTGGTTTGCAGCACCGACAGCCGCACCATCAGAAGATTGTACAGCTACTTCAGCCGTCACCCCGGATTCGGCACGATGGAATATTACCTGAACCAGATCAAACTGGAACCGGGCGAAAAACGGAGCTTTGATTTCACACTTGACCTCGTTCCCGGCAAACGGGAATATTATGCCGATGCCAAAGGCGAAAAACAGCGTTTTGAAGTCATCGAACCGATCAAACTCCCCCCCGCTCCCAAGCAGTCTGCGCTCCCGGAAAACTTCCGCAACGTCTTCCCCCATATCGGCGGACTGGGCAACTTGAACCAGCCGGAAATGGCGGGAGCCACCCGCGGCAGATATCCGCAGCTCTTTGCGAAGATCGCTCCGCGCCTCTTCCGTATCCAGCTCGACGGTTACATTAACGGTATCGCACCGAGCCGCCTGATCTACGGCAATATGCACGAACCGATGTTCAACGAAAAAGGTGAACACGTTCTGGGTGAAATGCTCAACCGCTACGATGCCTTCTTCATCCTCTCCACGTTGACTCTCCTCCGCAGTGATGTCGATGTCGACACCTACATGAAGAAACGCTTCCCCGCCATCCGCAACACCGTCACCCATCCGGCACTGCAGCGTTTCATCAAGAAATATCAGAGCCGCATCCCGGTCTTCTTCACCGGTGACGAACTGCTGCCGCAGAATATCGACGTCATGCTCAAGATCAACGAAGAGTTGAAGAAGATCCTTCCCGGACACATCGCCATGTTCCCCTATCTGAACAGCGTTTCCATGGACTTCATCCCCTACGTTCCGGTCTTTGTCGGCGACTTTTATCCGGTCAAACGGCAGAACGCCTCCGGACGTAACCCGTGGAGCGTTTACACCCACTTTTCCGAAGTGGTCAAGCGCGCCGGAGACACGCCGGTATGGTTCATGCCGCAGGGTTTCGGTTCCGGTCCGGTCAGCACTTACGCGTTCCCCACGGCAGCTGAAATCAGTCTGATGCTCCACCTCGCGCTTGCCGCCGGGGTAAAAGGTGTCTCCTGGCACGGATTCCCCAGCGGAACATGGCCGTGGATGATGAATTACAGCATGTACCGTTACAGTATGCTCGGCGGTGCCGGACAGCGTTCTCCCTCCTGGGCGGGCGTGGTCGATGCCAGCCGCGCCATGGCATCTGCCGGCGGTCTGCTGCTGCGCGCCAAACCGGTCAAACTTCCTGCCGGAGCTGCCATTCAGAGCCGGGACTACACCTCCAAAGGCAACTTTTACAGCGGTGCCGCCGTCCGGCTCTTCGCGCTGCAAGCTCCAAAAGGGACAGTTTTCGCCGTTATCAACCAGAATGTTGAAGCTCCGGAGAAGGCCACCGTCACCTTGCCCAAAGGCAAACTTTACGATCTGATCGCGCTCAAGGAACTCTCCTCCAACCAGATCACGCTCACGCTCCAGCCGGGAAGTGCCGCCTACTTCTACTGCGGTAAAACTCTGGACGGTGCCGCCCCTGCACTGCGCGGACGCTTTGCCGCCGAACGCCGCCGCTATCTGCTGCTGGCGGACAGTGTAAAGGGGCACAATATCAGCTCCATCGACCCCGATTCTCTGGCGAAACTTCCGCCCCATCAGGCGGTGACCAAACTCGTTGCCGAATATGCCGCACTGGAAAAACGCATCGCCGCAACTCCCATCGGTAAACTCAAAGCGCAGATCGCCAAAACCAGAGAAGTGTTGGAAAAGATCGAATTCCGGCTCTGCCGTGCCATGGAGGTCGCCGTTCCGAAGGAAGTTTCCCAAAAGACCAAGCGTTACGCCCGCTTCGCGCCCCATCCGGACAAGGAGTTCATGGCACTGCGTACTGAGCTTGCCGCCGCGTATGCCGACTTCTACGCCATCTCCGATCAGGTGGACGAAGGCATCGCCGTCAACGCGGATGCAGTAAACAAAATGTGCAGCCGTCTGGAAAGTGCCGCCGCCAAAATGCACACTTATCTGGATAAGTACAAAGATCGCATCGACGATCCCTACGCCAACTGAGGCTGCCCCCCCATCCCCGGTATCCATATATCGGGGATTTTTTGTATCCGTACCATTGACAAATTTTTATTTTGCGGTATATTATGCGAGATATTTTTTGAAGAGAAATTACTTTAACAACGAGGCGGCTCTCCTGCCGCCGCAGGGAGATTTTTTGTAGAATTAAACAACTACCACACTCAAGGCATGAGTACGGCATAAGCCGCACGGAATGCCGCAGAGCGAGGTCTCCGGAAAATCGACTGCAACCGGCGAGTGCGAAGCACGAGCGGCGAGGCGGCTCTCCCGCCGCCGCAGTAACGATTTTTTACAAGAAGACATATATGATACTAACTGATATTATACGTGACCATAAATTCAACCGCAAACTTATTGCGCTCGCGTTGCCCATCACCCTCCAGAGCCTGATGCTGGCACTGGTCGCCGCCGCCGATGCCTTCATGCTCGGCAGACTCGA
This sequence comes from Lentisphaeria bacterium, assembly GCA_017508135.1. GTDB lineage: Bacteria > Verrucomicrobiota > Lentisphaeria > Victivallales > Victivallaceae > UBA1784. The sequence goes on from JAFVZN010000093.1 coordinate 15,896, forward strand.
TCAGGATGCCATGGCGGCGGTGTCGCTTGCCACGCAGATACAATTCGTCCAGAATATGCTCCTCGGTGCCATCAGTGCCGGAGTGGGGATCCTCGGCGCGCAATACTGGGGCAAAGGCGACCGCAACGTACTGGAAAAAATTTTCGGTATCAGCGTGCAGGAGGCGTTGGCTGTGTCACTGCTGTTCTTTTCCGGATGCTACTTCTTTCCTCATATACTGATGCGGATATTCGCCAATGATCCGACCCTGATCGCCATCGGTGCCGAATATCTGCACATCGCCGCCTGGTCATATCTGCTTACCGGCGTGTCGCAATGTTACCTTGCCACCATGCGGGTGAGCGACAAAGCCGCCATGTCTGCGTGGATAAGCTCCGGCGCGGTGATAATGAACATTGTTTTCAACACGCTGCTGATCTTCGGACTTGCCGGATTTCCCGCCCTCGGCGTGCGCGGTGCCGCCCTTGCCACCGTTGCCGCGCGGGTGGTGGAACTCTGCTGGTGCGCAGCAGTTTCCACCCAAAAAGAGTATATAAAACTCCGTATCAGAAACATATTTGCTTTTGACAAATTTCTGGTACTGGACTTCTGGCGTTATGCGCTGCCGGTACTGGGAGCGTATGTATTCTGGAGTGTCGGTTTCACTGCGTACACCGCCATCATGGGGCACATGGGTAAAGATGCCGCCGCCGCCAACTCCATCGCCGCCGTGGTGCGTGACCTCATGTGCTGTCTCTGCAACGGTTTCGGCGGCGGCAGTGCCATCCTTATCGGCAACGAACTCGGTGCGGGAAAGTTAGATACCGGGAAGCGTTACGGTGACCGGATGGCAGTAATGTCATTTATTATCGGAGCGATCTCATCGCTGGTCATTCTCGCATCACTGCCGCTGGTATCCAACTGTATCAAACTTACACCGCTTGCACATGAATACATGACCGGAATGTTCTTTATCCTCGCAGTATACATGATCGGCCGCTGTGTCTGTACCGTGGTGATAAACGGAGTGTTCACTGCGGGCGGCGACACCTGGTTCGATGTCTATTCTCTTTTGGTGTGCATGTGGGGAATCGCCCTGCCGTGTGCGTTTGCCGGAGCATTTTATTTTCACCTGCCGGTACTGGCGGTATACGGTTGCACCTGTCTGGATGAAGTGGGTAAAGTGCCGTGGGTACTGCACCACTTCCGCAAGTATAAATGGGTGAAAAACCTCACCCGCTGAATAATTGTTATTGTCTCATTTCTTGTGAAATCAAAACTGCGGCGGGTTCTACTCCAAAAAATCTCCCTGCGGCGGCGGGAGAGCCGCCTCGCCGCTCGTGCTTCGCACTCGACGGTTGCAGTCGATTTTCCGGAGACCTCGCTCTGCGGCATTCCGTGCGGCTTATGCCGTACTCATGCCTTGAGTA
>JAFVZN010000094.1 GCA_017508135.1 Lentisphaeria bacterium
CGGTCATACATGCAGTACATGATGTACATGGAGCCGGCCATGGACGTTTGGGGAACTTTGCTGTAACTCTGATAGGCAATAGTACCGAACTTGATGTGCGGCAGCTCTTTCTGCACGCCGACACGGATGCGGTTGTAAAGTTCAAACCAGAGGTCGTGGAGAGTTTTTTTGCGGCACTTGACACAGCGGCAGTAGTTCATATTGTCGGCGGCGGAAAGTCCGAGAGATTCCACTTTGGGATACTCTTTGCAGTAGGAGATGAAGCGGTCGATAAGGATTTTATCCACTTCCGGGTTGCTCCAGCAGAGCTGATCGGGGATTCGTTTACCGTCGATTTCCGCAAAAAGTTCGGGACGCGCGGCGAAGACTTTTTTGTCGTAGATGGCAACGTTGTGAGTACCGAAGTGCATCTGGAAACCTTTGGCGATTCTGCCGTCGTTCCATGCCCGCCGCCAAGTGTGTTTGCCGATGGGGTCGCTGGACATGAAGTTTATCCTGTTGCGGGACATCCAGGTTTCCATATCCCGGTCGTAGTGCTTGCCGCAAATGTGAAAAGCACGCAGTTTGAATTTGGATACATCGTAGACATCCAGTTCCGGAAGCACGAATTTGGAACGTTTTGGAACCAGTTCACCCTGACTTCCGGCAAAGAACCAGCGGATGCCGAAGGTGTTTTTCAAAAAGGTGTAGACGGCGTAAAGTGCGCTCCGGGGAACGTTGCCGGTGAGGTAAAGGTTGCCGCCAAGGGATTTTATCCGGAGTGAATCTTTGCTTTTTTCCCCCTCCGGGAAGTCGGTCACTGCGGCGGGGAGTGCGGGAAAATTTTTCCGTGTACCGATGACCAGTGCGTTGGCAGAGGGGATCTTGCCGGATTTATCAATGGACAGTTTCGCGCCGGAAATTTTGTACAAAAATGTCTGCAACTCCTCGGCGGCACGCTGTTCGGTGGTGGAACTGCGCGGAGAAATCACGATTTTCCAACTGCTCTTTCCGGCATCGAAAAGCGGTGTTGAGGCAAACAGAGTAAAGGCAGTAACAGCAAAGCAAAGTGTGGCGATGAATTTTTTCATGATATAATTATCCCCCTTTTTAAATTATTGTCCGACAGGCTAATATATCCTCTGAAAAGTTTTTTGCAAGCATACCGGTAAAAAAATCAAACTTTTTTCCACAGCTGTCCCATCAGAAATGACCTGCGGCGGTGCCGCAGGTTGTTTTTTTATGAGACAACTGTGGATTTCATGGGATATCTGTGAAGTTTTCGCAAATAATTTGCCTTGCGCCCTTGACAAATTGCATGTGAACGGCTTTATTATTACAATGACGGATTTTTATTTAACCAAAGGGACGATTAAACCCGTCCCGACAACATTAAGGAACTGATTATGAAAAAATGTCTGCTCGTACTTATGCTCTGCATCGCCTCTTTCTCCGCTGTCCGTGCGGAAAGTTTTGAAGAGATCAACTGGGGTGAAAAGCTCGCATTCTATCTTCCCAACCGCGTCCTCGATGCCCTTGACACCTTTTCCGTCAACCTCGGTGTCGGTGCCACGGCGGAAGCCCGGCTGATGTTCACCCGCTACTGCGATATCGGTGCCGGCTGGAGCGCAACGACCTTCAAGGCGTTCAAAGACTTCAACCGTCAGTACGGTGCCGGTGTTGAAGAGGGCTGGTACTGGTCGTTCATCTTCGTCGGCGAAGAGGAGTACCGCGTGACCGAAGCTACTCCGCTGCTGGATAAATATGTCGAATGCCGCGCCGGAGTTCCTTCTCCCTTGATGCGTGCCTATGAGTTTGTTACCGGTCCCCGCGACTTCTGGGCTATCGGCGGTTCTCTGGGTTTGCTTCTGGACGGCAACTTGTACATCCATCCGTTGGAATTTCTGGATTTCGCTCTCGGATTCTTCTTTATCGACATCAAGAGAGACGATCTGACCTTTGACCAGTTCTGATATGCCGGAAAAATTCTCCTGCAAACGTTGCGGCGCCTGCTGCCGCTGGGAAGGGGCGGTAAAGGTTGAGAGTGAAGAAGTCGATGCCATTGCCGCCTTTCTCAATATGAGTGTGGAGGAGTTTTTGGAACACCACACCCGGCTCACTCCTGACCGTCAGCACCTTTCGCTGTTGGAAAAGGATAACGGCGAGTGTGAATATCTTGTCACCGCACCGGACGGTCTGCCCGGATGCGCGATCGAACCAGTAAAACCCCGCCAGTGCCGGGAGTTCCCGGAGAAATGGAACTTTCCCAACTGGCGCGAACTATGCGGAAGTACAGAGAAATGATTGAACGCAACGGAAACCTTATCGTCATCTCCGGTCCCAGCGGAGTCGGAAAATCCACCCTTGTCAAACAGGCACGGACAGAATTGCCTTATCTGGAATTTTCTGTCTCCTGCACCACCCGTTCCCCCCGGGCGGGAGAGGTCGACGGAAAAGATTACTTTTTCCTCTCTGAATATGAGTTTGAAAACCGGGTGCAGCAGGGGGAATTTATCGAGTACGCCGGAGTATTTGACCACCGTTACGGAACGTTGAAAAGCGAAGTCCTGCACCGTATCCGCCGGGGTGCGGATGTTATTCTGGATATCGACGTTCAGGGAGCAAGACTTATCCGTCAGGCATCGCTTGACGACACTGAGATCGCCCGCGCCGCGCAGTTCATCATGATCGTGCCGCCCGATGTCGCCACGCTTGAAGCCCGCTTGTCCGGGCGCAATTCGGAAACTCCGGAGTCGCTGAAACTCCGTCTGGCAGGTGCGAAAAGTGAGCTTGCCAACTTCCGGCTCTACGATTACCTTGTCGTCAATGACGACCTTGATACTGCCGCTGCGGAGTTGATCTCTCTGCTCAAATGTATGAAAATGCGTACCGCCACCATCAAGGGAGAACCTTTCGCATGACCACGGATGGAAAGAAACTGATCGTACTCGGTGTTACCGGCGGTATCGCCGCGTATAAAGCTGCTGACTTGTGCAGTAAACTTGCCAAAGTCCACGAGGTTCAGGTTATCATGACCGAAAATGCCCGGCGTTTTGTAACTCCGCTGACCTTTCAGACTCTCTCCCGCCGTCCGGTGATAACGTCGCTGTGGGAGACCGCTGAATGGCGTCCCCGGCATGTTGAGCTTGCCGATGAAGCGGATTGTTTTGTCTGCGCTCCGGCAACCGCCGATTTTCTTGCCAAATTTGCCTGCGGCATCGCGGACGATGCTCTGACGACTTTCTGCGCCACCTTCCACGGGACCTCCATCGTCGCTCCGGCGATGAACCCCAAAATGTGGACAACTCCGGCGTGTGTGGAAAATGTTGCCAAACTGCAGCAGCGCGGAGTTCTGTTCTGCGGTCCGGCATCCGGTCATGTCGCCTGCGGTGCCGGCGGCACGGGCAGAATGAAGGAAGCAGCTGAAATTTTCGATTTCGTACAACAAACTTTGTTGTAAAAGTCTCCTGTCAAGTTTCTGGTGATGTTCCGCCGCAGTAAAGATTGTTTATGGATGATTTTATCAAATTCAGTGCGCCGGAGGCTCTTTCCGGCATAAAAAGAGGGGTCGTTGCCCTCGGCGTTTTCGATGGTGTCCACCGGGGACACCGGAAAGTTGTGGAGTGTGCCCGCGCGACGGCGGAGAAACATTCTGCCTGCGCTGTTGCACTGACTTTCAGCCCGCATCCCCGGCTGGTGCTTGCCGGGAACGATGCCGTCCGGCTTTTGATGACGGAGAGTGAACGCTTGAAGTGTTTGCGTGATTGCGGTGCTGATATCACCGGAATCATATCTTTCTCCCGGGAGATCGCCGCTTGGGAGCCGGAACGTTTTCTGGACGAACTGATCGGAGCTTTGCCCTTTGAACTCAAAGGTATATGCGTGGGCAGCAACTGGCGTTTCGGCAGATACGGCAGCGGCAACCGGGATACCCTTGCCGCTTACTGCCGCTTGCGGGATATCGACTTTGTTCCGGTTCCGGAAGTGGAGGAGCGCGGCATCACCGTCAGTTCTTCGGTGATACGTCAGCTTATCCGGGATGGTGAACTTGCTGAAGTTTGCAAACTTGCCGGACGACCGCCGCAGCTGCATGGAAAGGTTGTTCCGGGAATGAAGGTCGCAGGAAAAGAGCTTTCCGCTCCCACCGCCAATCTGGAGTTGGCTTGCGGAATACTTCCGCCGGATGGGGTTTATGCCGGTTCGGCGGAGCTGGAAGGAAAATTTTATCCGGCGGTACTGAACATCGGCGTTGCTCCCACTTATAATGTCACCGTGCGCCGGATAGAGATACATTTTATCGGTTACAGCGGAAATCTGTACGGTCGGGAGCTGACCGTCTCTCTGGAAAAGTTTCTCCGCCCCATCCGCCGTTTTTCCTCTCCGGAAGAGCTGAAGGCGCAAATTATGGCAGATATTGCCGAAGCCTGCGGGATTTGTCAACGATAAAACAAAAGCCCGGTTGCAATCTGCCTTTACCGCAGTTATATTATACAGCGTAAACGCAAATCATGCAACAGGAAGTTCAATGAAGACAGTATTATATCCGGGTTCTTTTGACCCATTCACCAACGGGCACCTCGACTTGGTGGTGCGTGCCGGACAGCTTTTTGACCGGGTTATTGTGGCAGTTGCGGTCAATTCCGCCAAAAATCCGTTGTTCACGATGGAGGAGCGGTGCGAGTTGATAAAGGAGAGCTGCGCCCATTTGGAACACGTTGAAGTGGTCTCGTTTCAGGGGTTGCTGGTCAACGCTATGGAAAATTATCAGGCGGACGCTATCCTGCGCGGACTGCGGGCGTTTTCCGACTTTGAATACGAATTGCAGATGGCTCTGCTCAACCGTAATCTGAAGTCCCAGTGCGAAACTATCTTTATGATGCCGACCTTGAAGAACTCTTTCGTTGCCTCCAGCTTAGTCAAGGAGGTGGCGCGGCTCAATGGTGACTTTGAACAGTATGTCCCGGCTCCTGTGGCAAAGGCGGTCAGAGCCAAACTCAACTTATGAAAAATCTCCTTTTACAGAAATTTCATCAAGTCCTGGAGACTGTCGCGGTAAAAGGTATCAGGACACTCAGCGAACTGTCCGGGGAACTGGATATCCCGCTGCCGACCTTGAGCCGGTTGATCTCCGATATGGTCGAGATGAATTTGCTGGAAAAGGTCGACCACTACCGGGTCGCACCGGCACCGGGGCTTATCCGGCTGGGGGAGTGTGCAAAATCTCACTCTCCGCACTATCAGTATATGGTTCCGGAGATCCGGAAGTTTTCGGAAAAAATGCAGATGAATGTGGAACTTGCCGGGATGAAAGAGGAGAACATGTTCAGCTTTTATTCCGGTTCTCTCCCCCGCAACCACATCATGACGCCGTGGGAAAGCGGTTTGAAGCCGGTCTTGCTGATAATGTCCGGAGTGCCGATGGAACGGTGTCTGCAATTGTTTTCAGTTGAGATACCCGGCGTATCGGCAACGGAACATGTGATATTGGAACGGGAGCTGGAAAGTGTCCGGAGCGAAAAGAAACTTTTCCGGACCAACACCATGCGGCAGTGGAGCTGGGTGTCGGCGTTCCGTTCCCGGGATATGTGGTTCGGATTGTGTTTTTACGGCAGCGCGGCGGAGAACTGTTCCCGCGAGCGTTTTGATATAGAATGTTCCATGCTGACCGGGCATATCATGTCAGCGTTAAATGAGGAGTGACAAAAATTATGTGGGATAAAGTTTCCGAACTTTACCGGAAATTTCCGGACCGGGTAAACTGTGCGATGATCGTTCTGGCGGTGATGATATGTTTTCTGCCGTCGCTGAATTATGAAACTTTTGTGCTGGACGATTCGGCGTATATCGGTTCATCATATTTGTTCAGATTGTCATGGAGCAATATCAAGTATATCCTCTCCAGCAAAACAGTCGGACTTTATTCGCCGCTGGTGATGTTGAGCTTCATTCCGGACTATACGCTCTGGGGAAGTGACCTTTTTCACGCCGGATGCCGGGTGCAGAATATATTGTGGCACTCCGGGGCGATGGTGCTGTTCTATCTCATTTTGAGAGAGATCAATGTCAAGTTTAAAAACGAAACAGAAATCTCTTTTCCCCCCGTTGCCGCTCTGCTTGCGGCACTGGCGGCGGCTATCCATCCGCAGCGGGTGGAGTCGGTGGTGTGGATAGCTGAACGCAAGGATGTTATGGTATTGACACTGGGGTTAGGGGCGGTGTACGCCTTTATCAAAGCGTACAAAGCCGGGAAAACCTCCATTTTATCTCCCATACTGCTCTTTATTTCTCTTGCGCTGGTCAAGCCGCTGATGCTGTCGCTTCCGTTGATTCTGACGATCGGTTATCTGGTGGTCAAACGCCCCTTTGATTTCAAGGATCTTGTGCGGAAACTGCTGCCGCTCTACGGTGCGGCGGCACTCTATGTGCTGTTGAATTGGAAAATTTACGCCACCTTTACTTCCGGAGCTGCAGCGCAGGCGGCGGGTGCTGACGGGGAAAGCCGGATATTTATTGCGTTTTACAACATCTGGCTCTACTTCGGTAAAACGCTGTTCCCGGTGAAACTCAATCCCTGCTATCCGTTGTACCGCCCCGGTGAAGTCTCATTTACGGCGATGGCGGTGCTTTTGACGGTTGCCGTTGCGGCGGTGATCTTTTCGGTGGTCAACACCCGCTGGAAGGAGTTCTTTGCCCGGGCGGTGCTTCCGGCAGGATTGATGTTCGGTGCCGCCGTGTTTCCGGTCTGCAATCTGCAGCGTATCGGAAATGTTGATTTTGCCGACCGTTACAGCTATTTCCCGTCGCTCTTCGTCTGGATGATGCTGGCGGCGGTATTGGTGATGCTTTATCAGAATCTGCCGGAATCCCGGCGGTTGCTGAAGATGGTTGCCGGAGTGTTTCTTGGAGCATTGCTGCTGGTAACGGCAGCTTATATGCCGGCGTGGAAGACGAAAAAATCGCAGATCGACGCCATGCTGGATACGCCGAAACCCCACATCGGCGCCTTGAAGATCGCTGCATCCAATGCGTTCAGTCGCAAAAATATCGAGGAGACGATGAATTATGTCATGCTTATACAGGCGGAGAAATCGACCCATCCGGCAGATATCTACTTTGTCGAAGGGATGCTGGGATTGATCCAGATCCGGCAGGGTGACGTGGATGGCGGCGTGGCGAGGATCAACGCTTTTCTCAGCCGTCCGGACTGGTACTACATCGTAAGTTCGCCCAAAGATTTCATCCGGGATTGCATCGTATCCTCCGCCGCGTGGCATTTGAAGCAGAAGAGCGACCCCAAACATAAGCTTTATGCGGCGAACCTCTTCGAAATGGCGGCGCAGGCGTTCGACGGCTGGAACTCGGTGGAAGGTTTGAACTTCCGTGCCATCGCCATGATGATACGGGGTGAGTACCGGCAGGCGGAGGCGGTTTTCATGGCGGCACTGAAGATGGTTCCTGACGATGAGAATATCCGCCGGAATCTGCTGGCAGTACGGCAGAGGATTTCCGGCGCGGTGCCGGCAGCACCTGTTGAAAAAAGTGCGAAATGATGATATATTAAAGAAAACATTGAAACTTAACAGGAAAAATATTATGAGTGAAGTAAGAACACGTTTTGCTCCGAGTCCGACCGGTTTTATGCACGTCGGAAATTTGCGTACCGCGCTCTATGCGTGGCTGCTTGCCCGTTCCGGTAACGGAAAGTTTATTCTCCGTATCGAGGACACCGATCAGGCGCGCTATGTCGAAAACGCCGTGGATGTGATCTATGCCACGCTTAAAAGTGCCGGTCTTGAACATGATGAGGGCCCGGATAAAGATGGCGGTGTCGGTCCCTATATCCAGAGTGAGCGCAAAGGTCTTTACCGGCAGTATGCTGAACAACTGGTATCCTCCGGCGCGGCGTACTACTGCTTCTGCGACAAGAATGAAGATCCCGCCGACGAAAATGTCGTTCACGATGCCGCCGAACCCTGCCCGGGACATTGCGGAGAACTGGATGCCGCTGTCGCCGCTGAACGGGTGAAAAACGGTGAGCCACACGTTATCCGTCAGCGGATACCCCGCGATGGCGTATCGGTTTTCAACGATACCGTCTTCGGTGAAATCTCCATTGAAAACAAGGTGCTGGATGACCAGATATTGCTGAAGCGGGATGGTATGCCCACTTACAACTTTGCCAACGTGGTGGACGACCACCTTATGGGGATAACTCATGTGGTGCGCGGTTCGGAATATCTTTCCAGTACGCCGAAGTACAATCTGCTTTATCAGGCGTTCAACTGGGAAGTTCCGCAGTATGTCCATCTGCCGCTGATAATGGGGCGGGATGCGGAGGGCAACGTTTCCAAGTTGTCCAAACGCCACGGTTCGGTCAGCTTTGAAAATCTGGTCACGGAAGGATATCTGCCGGAAGCGATCGTCAACTACATCGCACTGCTGGGGTGGTCGCCCAAGAGTGACCGCGAGATATTCACCCTCAGCGAACTGGCGGCGGCGTTCAACGTTTCCGGTTTGAATAAATCTCCGGCGGTCTTCGATTATGACAAGCTGAAATGGATGAACTCCGAATATATCAAAGCTCTGCCCTTTGAGGAATTTGCGCGTAAAGCTCTGCCTTTTACCACGGTCGCGGGATCCAAACTTGCTGACCGCTGGGAGAAGATCGCGGCACTGCTTCACTCTCGCGTGGAAACCTTTGCCGATTGTCAGGAAAAGATCGCCTTTCTGCTGGAACAGCCGGAGTACGGTGTGGAGCTTTTCAACCACAAGAAAAGCAAATCCACTCCGGAGAACAGCGCGGAAGATCTGCCGCTGATCCGGGAAAGACTTGCCGCACTGGAGGTGTGGGATGCGGCAAATATCAGCGATCTCCTTTCCCGATTTGCCGAAGAGACCGGAGTGAAAGCCGGCCGTCCCATGTGGCAGGCGCGTATCGCGGTTTCCGGTTGTGCGGTGACCCCCGGAGGTCCGGGCGAGATCATGGAAATTCTCGGCAAAGAAACCTCTCTTGCCCGTATAGACACTGCCCTTTCCAAATTTTAAGTTATTGTCTCATTTCTTGTGAAATCAAAACTTCGGCGGTGCATTGCGGGCAATCTCGCACCTTGCGTCGCTCGCCGCTCGGGTCGAGTACAGTCGTACACTCCCCTCGCTTCTCGCTTGCAAAACACGACCTTGCCTCACACTGCATCCGCCGATAATACTCCAAAAAATCTCCCTGCGGCGGCGGGAGAGCCGCCTCGC
>JAFVZN010000095.1 GCA_017508135.1 Lentisphaeria bacterium
CACAGTTGTAAATTCCTTATTTCAGAGTTATGACAAATTCGTTGAACGAGTGTTTGCTTAAATCGACTGTCCGGCTGAATGTTCCATTATCGGTGATGATTTCCGCTTCATATTCTCCATAGAAGCCGTGGAAACGGTTATCGCCTCCGGCACGGTATTCAACGGAGGTTTCGGTGTGCCATTCTTCATTGAGCAGACGGCGCAGTACTTTGCACGCTTTTTTGTCGGTAAAGTCGTAGTTGACCAGTCCGGCGCGCAGGCGGTTTTCGCCATCTTCGCTTCCCATGGGCGCGTATGCCGCAGTACCGTCAACAAGATTCCACCAGATGATCGCTTCGGTAGCCGGATGGCTGAACCACAACCGATAAAGTCTTTCCAAAGCCAGTGCCTGAAATTCATCACCATCTCCCAAACTGCGGCAGGAGAGCAGGCTGACTTCGGACATATTCAGAGGAATATTGAGCTTGGCATACTGATCGAGAGCACGCCAGACAGCCCGGGGAGAGAGCGGACGGTTGAAACCGATAGCGTTATCATTGAGCATATTGGCGAACATATGATACTGCAGACCGAGCCCATCGACCTGACAACCGTGTTCCATAAGTCTTTGCACCAGAAGATAGACGGGGGTGTAGTCGCCCTGATAATTCCACCAGGAAATATTGTCGTTATAAATTTTTTGATTGCACGGGAAATATTTTTCTGCAAGTTTGAAGCAGCGTTCAACATGGTCGTCCGGCAGACTTTCGGTCAAACGCACACCGGGATGCCGGGTCTGCGCCTCATTGACAACATCCCAAACCGGAATAATATCGGCATAACGCTCTGAAATCTCTTTAAAACGCTTGTCCAGAGCCTTCATCAATTCACGGCTGTTTTTCGGAGCCCATTCCGGGGTAAAATGGTGCCAGCATAAAGGATGCCCTTTGGGGGTGATATTATATTTGCGGCAGAATTCCAGAACCCGGTCGGGCGCGGGGCGACGGTAGATAAAAGGAGAATTCACGCCGAAACGCGGCTTTCCCGGCTCCGGTTCAAGGTCGCTCCAGTAAAAGGGAACGACTGCCAGATTGAAGAGAGACGCGAAAGTTTCTTCGTATTGCTGATTCTGTTCCGTTTCGGGGAAAGAGTCGATCATAAAGGCGTTGCAGCCGAACTTGTATTCATGGCTCTTTTGCTTCAATTTGACCGTCGCGCCCGGAAGCTCATTCCCTTCTGCATCTTTCAGGAGGAGGTGTCCGAAGCCTTTGCGGTACATCTCGGTACCGGATTTGATTTTGAAATCGATTTCGCTGTCTTCTTTCAGCAAAAATCCCAGATATTTTTCCGCTTCTTCTGTAAACATGATCTATATTCCTTTCAATTAAAAGTTTCACACTCCTGTGCCGCCCGGAGCAGCGCAGAGCGTATGAGCGAAATATTTTTGCCGGAAAAATCTTCCAGATTTCCGATCACTGTCAATGCCGCCACCACCCGGCGGTCACGGTCATGGAGCGGAACGGAACCGGCGGCAATGTTCCAGCGGTTTTTGCGCAGATTGAAAACCACACCGTTTTCACGGACTTCCTGAATCGAATTGAGCAGCAGTTCCGGAGAGTGCTTCTCCGGGATATCGACCTGACAGCGTTCCAACAGCGAGAGAACAGTCTGATTATCCTCACGGTAAAGCAAAGCCGCTCCGACAGAACCTTCCACCACCGGAAAACTCACTCCGATCTTTCCGGCAAGCGCAAACGGTCCGGGTAATTCCGAGCGCATGATGGTCGTCTGTTCCTCGCCGCGCCGGAGTGAAATTTTGCAGGACAACCGCAGTTCCGCAGTGATGCGTTCCAGAATAAATTGCGCATGCTCAAATATCCGCATATTGTGGTAACAATGGTGCGCCAGAGGAAGCAGACCGTGGTCAAGAGTATAACAGCCGCGATCATCTTTTTTGACCCAGCGGTGCCTGAGCAGAGTTTGCAGTATCCGGTAGGTACTGCTGGCGGAAATACCCAGCTCCCGCTGTAAAACGCTTTGAGCAGCTCCATCATCTCTGCTGCTCAGAACTTCAAGAAGCTGCAGGGTGTGATCCACTGCCGGTATCGTGTTGTTCATATTTGAACATCCTGTGTTATTATTTGAACTTCTGAGCATACTATAAGCGCGGCAGAAGAGTTTGTCAATAGTTATTGCCTGTTATTGTCTTATTTTTTTCACAGATATCCCATAATTTTTCAAAAACAGTGTTTTTTTATCACTGTTTGCGCAGAGAAATTTCTGATTTTCAAAAAGTAATTTTGTCAGATTTTGCCAAGATCGCACAATGCCAAGATTGCCGCGCCGCCGGAGGTTTGATTTTTATGGGCAGCTGTGTTATTTTTTGTAAAAATTTTGCCGCATTGACAAATCCCATCGCGCATGATATATTTAAGGAGATAAGAGTATCAAAGTTCACAAAGACCGGAACATCATGAAAAAATTTTTCATATCACTGTTCAAACTCCTGCTTCCACTGCCGTGTCCGCTGTGCGGAGCTGAAACGGAAAGAGGCTTCAACAGCTTCTGTCCGGAGTGTTATAAACAACTGCCGTTCATAGATGAAAACCAGCCGGAATGTCCCGGATGCGGCGGCGTACTGGACAGTGCCCTTGCCGTCTGTTCGCTCTGCCTGAACGAAAATGAACGTCCGTGGCTGCGGGGATACAGCGTGCTGGAATACCGCGATTCCGCCCGTAAACTGGTCGGTATGCTGAAATACGGCAACTCCCCGGAACTGGCGCGCCAGCTGGGCGGTTTGATCGCGGATAAACTGCAGAAACTTGACCTCGGCACCGATATGGTCATCGTACCCGTACCGTTGAATTTGCGCCGGAGATTGAGCCGGGGTTACAATCAAAGTCAACTTCTTGCGAAAGTTGTCGGCAAACGTCTGCGCTTACCGGTGGTGAATGCGGTGAAACGTACCGGCAACCGTTCCGTTCAGGCGCGGCGCAGCCGGACGGAACGCCACCGGGAACTGCGGGGGCTGTTCTCCCTCCGTTCCGGAGTGCAGCTTGCGGATAAACATATCCTGCTTCTGGACGATGTACTTACCACCGGCGCAACGCTGAGTGCCGTATCCAGAGAACTGCTTAAGAGCAAACCGGCATCACTGCGGGTCATCACTCTGGCGCGTACTCCCCGGAAAGTCTGATTTTCAAAGGTAAAGGATCCCCGGCAGATCAAGGCTGATATCGCCGCTGCCGAAGGTTATTATCCGGAAATATTTACTCTTTTTGACCGGTATTACGATACCCTTTTTTTCAGCGGAAGTGCTATCCCACGGCGATACGGCTTTTGTCTGCCGGGAGATAAATTCTCCAACGATATCATCCCGGTCATCCAGAATGGTCACGCGGGCGTAAGTTCCGTGCAGAGGAAGAGCCCTGACACTGAACTCACGGAGATTTTCCGGAACCGTGAAGCGGAACGATGACTGGCTGTGCTGACTGCTCAAAAAACTGTATCCCGGCAGGACGACGGAACCGACCTCCGCACTTTTCCCGCCATCGACATGCCATTCGCCCATAAAGTCATCATTGAGCAGCAGATGGAACTCCGGAGCGGAGCTATCCGCTTTCAGCGGGATGCGCCAGCTTTTCGCTTCTGAACTCTTCCCGGAGAACTCCATGACCACAGCTCCGTCGGAGGCAAGCAGTTTGCCGGAAAAATGTTTTGCTCCATTCAACCTGGCACCGCAGGGGCGGCGGCGGATATCGATCACCGCCTCCTGAGCTTTAAGCCGGATACGGAACTCTTTTTTTCTGCCGCCGCGCACCCGGAATTCGCCGGAGCGGAACTTCAACTGTTCCGGGGAGAGTTTTCTGCTCCTGAGAAAATGTTCCACTTTTCCCGGAGAAAAGGAAAAAGGTTCCGCTTTGGGGTTTTCCCGGGCAAATCTGTCCAGTTCGTCGATGAACGTTCCGGTGAACGCCAGATACATCGCCAGCGATTTGCCGTTACTGCCGCAGCCGTTGAGAATACCGCTCGCCGCAACGATCCCGGCGATACGGTACATTTCCCGGTCAGCACCCAAACGCGCTCCGGCGGCAAGTCCGGCTCCGATCATCATATTGGAACCGGAGTTGGTGTTGTTGTAGGGTCTGCCGTCGAACGATACGCCGTAGGGCCAGCCGATAAGGATGGGATCGAAAGCGGACAACTGCCATTTTGCGGCATTGATTATCGCGGTTTTCACTTTGGCATCGCCGGTGAGCTTGTAGTATTGATAGAGAACATCGATCAGGATACTGACCAGATAGGGGCAGTTGCCGTAGGTATTGGTATGACCGCCGGCGTGACCCCGGGGAAGTTTATGGGGCCATGCACCGCCGAGATCGTTTTTCTGTTCGGCAAGGATGCAGCCGATGATCTTTTCTGCGGCGGAAAGATAACTTTTATCGCCGGTCGCCCGGTATAATCCGAGCAGTGCCCGGGCACTCCATCCGGCGGAGCGTTCATGGGTGCTCAAGCGGTAGAATAAGGGTGAAATGTAACGTTTGAGGTGTTCGCCCAGCAGTAATGCACTCTCCATGGTGGCGGCATCACCGGTCAGCATCCATGATGTAGTCATCCCCTCTGCCCAGGTGTGACCGTTACTGCCGAGAAAAGATTTATCCAGCAAAAGCGACCACCCCGCCGGATTCACCCGCTGATAACTTATTCCGGTATGGCCGACACCGTGCTGGGCGTTCGCTCCGACAAATGCGCCGTCGGGATAAGCGTGGATGATGTCGGTATCCGCCTGATGGATGGCTGCCAGCTTTGCCCGGCGGAAAAGTTCCCGTTCTCCCGTTCTCAAAAACAGCAAAAAGAGTCCCCGCGCCAGATCGTATTCATTATTACCCCAGTTCCGGACCCGCTCGCCGAACCAGTCGCCGTAGTTGAGGAAACCATATTCCCGCTGTTTTTCTTTCAACCGGATATGTTCCCGGAACGCCGCCAGCGCGGCATCGTTCCAGCGGTCGAATGCGCGGCTGCCGGCAACCACGCCGGGGTAAACGCCGGTCGCGGCAACATAATTTTTATCTATCACGGGAACCATGATATCAGCTTCCAGTGCCGCAGGAGCCGTTTCACCGGAAAAGTCCAGACTCAAGTGTTCCCGGAACCCCATTCCCCACTTCAGCCGGTAGAAACCCTCACAAAACGGAAAACTCAGATAACAGGGCAGATCTTTGCCGAAATCCGCATCCCCTTGTGCCGGGAGCAGTTCAAATTTGACCGCTTTACCGGAAATCGAAAATGCCTTGGGATAACGCAACGCCGCTTTGAAGAGATTGAAGGTGAACTTTTTTCCGCTGCGTAAAGTCACACTGCCGCCGCCGGAGAGCCGGTCACGGTTATATTTGCCGTCATACTGCAGTTTGCGGTCATGGTGCTGAAAGATGCGCCGGGCAACATAGTTATCCATCTTCAACTCTGCCGGAAGTGATGCCGGAACAAAGGCGGTATCAATGGAAACAAAATCGTTGAACTCGCTTTTCAAATTGGTATTGATAAGCCGTATCTCCATATCGACTTTTGCCGAATCAGGATAAAAACTCAAGCGGACACAGCAGGAAAAGAGCTGATTGCCCCGGCTTACCAGCTTTCCTCCGGCGCGGATGGTCAACCGTTCTCTGCCGGACTCCTCGATGGAAACTTGTGCCGGTGCGGAAGAGAGTTCTGCTTTTTCACCGTTCTCCAGAGTCAAAGTTATGCCTCCGGGGGCGAAACCTCCGATGGCGGCACCGTCGACCGTGATATTTTCCAGCAGATTGAAGCGTTCAGTGTTGATATCAGCAGAAAGTTTTCCGGTGCGTACTGCTATCTTTCCGGGGAGGACCGTATATCCCAGCGGTGACGGCGGCACAGGTTCCAAAGGCGGCAGTTTGTCGCCGCCTTCCACAAAACAGATCTCGCGGGAAGAAGCTGCCATCTTCCGGTGGAACTGCACCAGTACGCTCTTTATGGAACGGTCTTCCCAGAAACTCAACACGGAAAACTGCGCCGACACCGCCTTGCCGTCACCGCTTTTGACCCGGAATGAGTTCAAATTGTAAAAATTCCCTTTCGCCAGCGGCATACCGAACCGGACATGACAATTCCGGTCAACGCCGCTCTCTTCCAGAAGTTCCACCGGGACCCGGAGAAAAGCGGTTTTGGCGTGGATCTCATTTTCCGGAACCGCGAAGCTGACTGCCGGAACTTGTTTCAAATCCGGAACCGACGGCATCAGCGGCGTGATCTCCTCCGGGGAAACGCCTTTATCCCGCAGGGGCAGATATTTCACCCGGGAGGTGTAAAGCCGGTAGTAATCAGGAGAATCCGGGCGTTTTACGGGAACTTTCGCCGCCGTTTCCTCCGGGATCGTGATGGTATCTTTGCGGAAATAAAAGCGCAATGTAACCATTTTTCCGGCAAAAACGGCAATGCGCTGTTCCGCCGTTTTTCCCGGTGCGGCAACGATATGATTTTTTCCCTGCGCGGCACCTTCCCCGGAAGTTTTCATATTGCACAAATCGTGCTGCCAGCCGTCAAACATACCGCCGGAAATCACCTCAAAAGAGGGGTTGCGCAACCTTTCTGCTCCCGTCAGTTCAAAGTCGTCGAAGGCTGCCGCCTGACCTTTTTCCCCTCCGCCGGAGCTGAGGATGATCCGGACTTCGCCGTGGCGGTCAGGGGTGAAACTGATTTCACCTTTTGTCCATTCATCCGCAGATGCAAGCGGAAAATGGAATACTGCCCGCTGCCGGGGGGAGGTGCTTTTTCCCGTCAGTTTTCCTGAGCCGGAGACATTGAGCAGTACCGCATCGCTGACTGAAGCATTTATTTCCATCCGGGCATACGCTTTGGCTTCACAGACAAAAGAGAAAACACCGGACAACAGCAAAAGCAATATTATGCTGTACTTCAAATATTTCATATCGTCCCCGTAATTTGGTTTATTAAAAGGTGGCAGTTTCTGCGGCGGCAAGGATCATTTCCGCTTCCAGAAGTGAACGCTGAAACTTTTCCGGAGTAATACAGCGACCGGCATAATCCGCCGCCGCGCTCTTCAACTCCGGCAGACGGCGCAACGCCGAAACCAGACACTCCTGCGCCTCATCGGCATCAAAAGGTTCAGGAATAAATATTCCCGCTTTCGCCTCTTCCAGAAAGCAGTTGTAACCGCAGACCGATGACGACAACGCCGGAACACCGGAACTCAACGCTTCAACAAGCACCCCTCCCGTCGCCTCCGCCCGCGCCGGATGAACCATCAGATCTGCGGCACACAACAGCGCACGCACATCCTGCCGCGGACCGGTGAAAATGACCTCATCCTCCGTAAGTCCGGCTCCGGCGGCACGCGCTTTCATGGCATTGATTATCCGTTGAGAACTTCCGCCGACGACCAGAAATTTAAAATCTTTAAGAATGTCATCACTCTTTGCTTTTCCGATAAGCTGCAATGACCGGTCGACACCTTTGGTATGAAATGCGGCGGCGATCTGTATCAGCACCGTTTCCCCGTCAGCGATATTGAACGTCTTCCGGGTGGTGCGGCGCAGTTCATCGCGGTTGCTGTGATCCAGAAACGCCGGTGACAAATTGGGCGGCATCATCACCATCTGTTCCGTACTGCACCCGGGATAACAGCGCAGAAACTCCTGCTGCTGGTTCCGGGTGATGGTGAAGATCTTTCCCGCGCCCCCCTGCTCCGGCGGCGAAAAGACCCGCCGTTCCAGTTCCATAAAGATCCTGCCGCGCGCAGTCAAAGAAGCAAGCGGCCGCTTTTCATATCTTGCCTTCACGCAATCGTCTCCGGCGAAGTAGAAATCCAGATTGCCGATACGGTTGAAGCCGACCAGCAGATCGAAACATTTTTCCTGCCGCAGCTGTGTCACTTTCCGGTCAAACCAGCGGGCGCGGCGGCAATTGGAAAGAATATACCACGGCGGCGGCAATGTTTCCACCCGGTCGCACCATTGGGGAACAGCATTTGTCCGGTTGTGCATACACAGCAGAGTAAGTTCCACATCCATACAGCGCGCTTCAGCCAGCTTCCGCAGACTGCCGCCCAGTGCATCCAGATCTTTCTGGATGCCGCCGTAGTCAAAGTAGTCAAAGATTATCAGGGCGATTTTTTTCATGGCATGATAAGTTTAAGTCCGAAACTGAAACAACGCATCGGGGTCGCGGTCACCGGAGAAAAAATCTCATTGCCGCCTGCGGCATTGGTTCCGGCGATCATTCCGGTGGTACGGGCATCATTATAGAGACCGAAACACCTATCCCCGAACTGGGCGGCATCGCCCGCGGCAAAAATATTTTCACAACTGCTGCGCATCATCGCATCGACAATGATACCGCGCCCGGTTTCAACCGGCAGTTCCGCACTTCCGCCAAGTGCCGGACGGCTCCCGGCGGAACAGATGATGATATCGCCGGGAACAAGAGTTCCATCTTCCAACACAGCTCCGGCAGAGGTGAACTCTTTGACTTTGACACCGAACTTCAACGTAAGATCGGGGATTTCCGCAAGTTTGGCTTCCACGTCAGCGGATTCAGTTTCGGAAAGTTTACCGGCAAAAATCCGGGGCATCATCTCCAGAACGGTAACTTTGATATTCCGTTTGAGCATACTTTCCGCCAGTTCCAACCCCAGAACTCCGCCGCCGATGACCACTGCGCTTGAAACATTTTTCAGTGCGGCATCAAGTTTTTTCAAATCGGCGTAAGTGCGGAAGGTAAAGACATTTTTATTGTCAGCTCCCGGCAGCGGCGGACGGCAGGCGACACCGCCGGTGGCGATGACCAGTTTGTCAAACGGCACAACGGATGCATCATCCAGTATCACATGGTCGGCGGCGATGGCGGTACAGCGGGTGTTCAGCCGGACGGTGATACGCTGTTCTTCATAAAAACTTTCCGGCTTGATGAAGAACGCCTTTTCGTTGATCTTGAAATCTGCCAGCAATCCGGAAAGTGCCGGACGGCGGTAGGGCAGGACCTCTTCATTGCTGACAAGAGTGATCTCCGCTTCAAAAGAGAACTTCCGGGCGGCATTGGCTGCTTCAAATGCGGCAACTCCGCCGCCGATGATAACGATTTTCATATTCTGTTTTTCTCCTTGAGATAGTTGAGCGCGGCGGCGATACCGGCATAACTGGAAATCTCCCGTTTCAGCTCGCTGGGAACGATTTCGCACACGTCAAGCAATTCCTTCCAGCAGAAACGCGGCAGCTCTTTCATAATGGGGTCGATGTAAATGTCCCCCACCGCCCAGGCGAGAGTACCGAGTACGATACGCTGCGGGTTGAAAGCATTGATAAACATCCCCATCGCCTGCGCGTTGCGTAAGCTCATCTCCTGCCACAATTTCACCGCATACGGATCATTGGCGCGGTATGCCGCTTCCAGAGTACGCATATCCGGCTTTCCCGGTTCGGCGGCAAGTTTCATTATCATCGAATCGGGCTGATCTTTCAGCTCCTGCGCCATGCGGTTGGCGATGGCACGTCCGCCGCAGTAGGCTTCATAACAGCCGTTCATGCCGCAGGAACACGGTCTGCCGTTCAATTCGATACAAATATGTCCGAGTTCACCGGCACTGAGGGTTTTTCCGCCGCGCACCAGATTCCCGGAGGCGATGATACCGCCGCCGATACCGGTACTCATGGTGAGATAAATGAAATCTGTACAACCGCGACCGGCTCCGAAAAACCACTCCGCCAGAGCTCCGCAGTTGGCATCATTTTCAAAACAGCCGTCGATCTTCAGATTGTCCTTGAGATAATCAAGAATAGCCACGTTGCGCCAGTTCGGATTATTGGGAGGACGGATCATGATCCCGCGCACGGCATCGGCGGGAAACGGAACTGAAATACCGAAGGCGGCAACGTCACTTATATCAACTCCCGCTTCCGCAGTCAGACGTCGGGCTTCACTCACGATCCACGGCAGCACTTCATTGGGGTCGGTATCCCGGTTGTCCCGGTAGCTGGAACCCAATATTTTTCCGGAGTCATCCCCCAGACCGACACCGATCTTGGTGCCGCCGATATCAATACCCAAAAGCAGTTTCATTATCTGTGATCCTTTTTTTTCAAAAAAAATTTTTTTTGCACTTGTAGAATATAATACGAGTATTATATTTTATAAAGAGCCGATTCCGGAAAATATTCACTTTTTTTCAATACAGAGAGGGTTTTTTTACAAAATGACAAGTTTTCTCATCATGGCAGCACAATCCCCCGGGGTATATTACGCTTATGAAAGCAGTGATGGAGTGGGTAAGGCTATCGTTATTTTTCTGGTACTGGTCGGCAGTGTCATCACCTGGACGGTCATGATCGACAAAACAATTGCACTTTACCGGGCGAAACGGCTCAGCAACCGTTTTGATGCCCTGTTCCGGAAGTACGGCGAAGAGAACATGATGTCGCTGCAGTTGATCCGGGAAGCTGAACGCAACTCCGGCCCCGTGGCGGCGATCTATTCCGCCGGAATGGATAAACTGCTGGAGTTTTATGATATGGAAGCGGAAAAAAGCGGTGAATACTCTCCGCGCGGAGTTCCCAAAGTATACAAACTTTCCGATGCCCAGTACAACGCCGTCGAAGCAGTGCTGGAACGGGAGATATCCTCCCAGCTCAAAGAACTTGAAACCCGCATCGGTCTGCTTGCCACCATGGTAAGTCTCAGCCCGTTCTGCGGTCTGTTCGGTACGGTATGGGGCGTTATGATGGCGTTCTGCGGTGTTGCCATCGCCGGAAAAGCAGATTTTACGGCACTGGCTCCGGGTGTGGCGGGCGCACTGCTGACCACGGTTGCAGGTTTGATCGTGGCGATCCCCGCCCTTATCGGCTACAACTGGCTCTCCGGAGTGATCCGTCAGCTGACGGTGCAGATGGACAACTTTACCGAAGAATTTCTGGTGGCAGTAAAACTTGCTCAGGTGAAAGTCGATTCCAAAGCTGCCAATTCAGCAGAAAGAGAGTAAACCATGCGCCGCCGACGACCCCGTACTCCGATGTCAGCGATGGATGAGATCAATCTCACACCGCTGCTCGACCTGACTTTCCTTCTGCTTATCGCATTTATGATAACCATGCCGACGATGGAATACGGAACCAATATCAAAGCTCCGGAGATGAACAGTGAAAAACTTCCGGAAAACAACTTTGTCAGTATCACCTTGACCAAAGACGGAACCTATATGGTCGACCGGGATGCCGTTTCCCGGAAGGAGCTGATAACGAAACTTGAACAGCTGAGTACGCAAAATCCCAAGCCCCAGCTGCTCATCCGCGGCGACGGCAGCCGCTCCTACAACGATGTCATCGGACTTCTGTCACTGGTGCGCCGATCCGGTTTCGCGGATGCCACGCTGGTGACTCAAGCTGAATCAACCGGCGAATAACAGAAACTTATGGCAGAGCGGGATAAAAAGTTTTCCTTCAAACGGTTCAGCACTTTGCTGATCGTTTTGTCGATCCACCTCGGCGGAATATTCATTCCGCTGGGGATAGCGTTTTTTGTGCCCGCAGAACCCCAACCCATCCCGTTCCGGGTGAAACTTGGCGGCAGTGAGCCTTCCCACGCCCCCGAGATCGGTCCTCCGCAACGCCGCCCCCCCTCTGAAAATCCGGGCGGCGGCACTCCTCCTCCGCCTCCGCCGCCGGAAGAACCGGTTCCGCCGGTGTCTCCTCCGCCTGTACCGGAAACTCCACCACCGACTCCGCCCAAACCGGTGAAGCCGGTAAAACCGACTGTCCCCAAACCGGTGAAGCCGGTAAAACCGACTGTCCCCAAACCGGATGTCGCAAAAAAGAAACGTGAACAGGAACGCCGGAAAAAACTTCTGGAACAGAAAAAACGGCAGGAACAAGCTCGCAAAAAGAAACTTCTGGAACAGAAAAAACAGCAGGAGCAAATTCGCAGAAAAAAACTTCTGGAACAGAAAAAGCGACAGGAACAAGCTCGCAGGAAAAAACTTCTGGAACAGAAGAAACGTGAAGAACAAGCCCGCCGCCGCGCCGATTGGCTTCGCCGTCAGGCAGAAAAACGCAAACGTGAACAGCAGAATGTCCACCATGACAGCCGCTGGGACAACTGGGACCCCAACAAAAAGAGCGGCGGCGGCAGTAATTACAATCCGAGAGTTCCCGTCGGTTCCCGCGATCGCGGACAAACTCGCGGTCCGGTCGACGGCCGCACTCCCGCCGGCGGCGCAACGGTCAATGAAGAAAAATACTGGGAACGCGTTTCCGATTTCTTCCACGAAAGATGGCGCGCTCCGGCAGGTATCTTTGTCACCGCAGAAACTGCCGTCACCATTGAAGTGACCTTCGACCGCAACGGCAAAGTGCTGAGCAAACGTATCATCAAGCGCAGTCCCAACGCCGCCGTCAATCAATCCGCTCAGGTGATGCTGGATAAACTTGATTACATTCCGACACCCCCTGCGGGTATCGGTACATCGTTCCAGTTGAATCTGGTTTCACAGTAAGCCGGAAATGATATTACCTTTTCCGTCAATACAAAATCAAGGAGTAAGTGTTATGCCGCAAGTAGATGTTTCATGGAACACCGCCAAAAAAACCGGAACCGCCATCCGCAAACTCAACGGCGGTAACCTCGCCCCGTTCATCGCCAATGAAAATGCCGGATGGAACATCCGTAAAAGTTTCAAGGAACTCAATCTCGCCTTTGCCCGCCTTCACGATGCCCCCTTGTCCAATCCCGGCTGCCGTCTGGTCGATATCAGCCACATCTTTCCCCTGCCGCATCTCGACGAAAACGATTGCCGCAACTACGATTTCAGCTATACTGACGACTATATCCGCAACTGTATCGTCGATTCCGACACGCCCATATTTTACCGTCTGGGCGAATCCATCGACCACTCGGTGCGGAAATACAAGATCGATCCCCCCGCCGATGTGGACAAATGGATCAACGTCTGCTCCAACATCATCCGCCACTACACCGAAGGCTTGTGGAACGGCTTCAACTTCAATATCGAATACTGGGAAATATGGAACGAACCCGATGCCAAAGATTTCAAAATGTGGCGCGGTTCGCTGGAACAGTTCAACGCCTTCTATGTCAAAGTTGCCACTGAACTGAAAGCGCGCTTTCCCCATTTGAAGTTCGGAGGTCCTGCGCACACCAACTTCAAGGATCTCAACGTTGACTTTGTCAAATATTGTGCCGCTTGCAACGCACCCATGGACTTTTACAGTTACCACTGTTACTCTCCAGATCCCTACGGCTGGATCCAGGAAACTCCGGCTCTGGTCAGAAAACTTCTCGACGAAAACGGTTACACCGACACCGAGATCCACCTCAACGAATGGCACTACTTCCCCGCCGAATGGGCGCGGCTGCGCAACGATCCCTTTTACAAAGATCACATGTACAACAATGAGATGAAAGGATTGGACAGTGCCGCTTTCCTCACCACCGTCATGGCTCTCTGGCAGGATACCCCCCTCGATTACGGAGCCTATTACACCTGCGTCGGCAGCGGCTGGGGCTGTTACAAGACCGGCGGCAATGCCAAAACTCCATCGTGGTACGGCTTGAAAGCCTTCGGCGAGATCGTGCGCTACCCCGTCCGTCTGGAAGCTGCCAGCTCACTTAAAGAGGTCACCGTCCTCGCAGGTGAAAATGAAAACGGCGGCAAGGCTCTGCTTCTTTCCGCATTCAAGACCAAAGCTCTCGATGTCGAAATACAGTGCGATATCCCCGTTTCAGCTGAAAACTGCAAGGTTTTGCTTCTGGATAACGACCACCTGCTCTCCCCGGTCGAAGAGGTGACGTTTGAGGACAACAAGATCAAATTCTCTTTCAACGCCCACTCCGCCTGCGCGTTGATAAAAATTTGCCGCTGAAAGGGATATGCCATGGCTGATGATACTCTGAAGTTCCCCGGTTATCTGATGGGGGATCCGGAACCGTGCTGGGCGGGCTTTCCCCGCACGGATGCGGTTTATGATCTGGGTTCCAAACGTGAACTCTTTGTCGATGATTTCTTTATCAGCTCACTTGACGGCGATGTCAGCAGACGTGTCCACAAACTTATTCCGGATGAGGTCATACTGACGCTGGATGAGCCGCACGAATTCACCAACAACTCCGGATGTTACAACTCTCTGCTCTACGACGGCAAACGTTATCTCTATTACTATCGCGCCCATGCCAGATTCGGCACGCCCTCCGATCCGGAGGGCAATATGGAGTTTATATTATGCGTTGCCGAAAGTTATGACGGCATAAATTTCCAACGCTGTCAGGTCGATCTGCACCCCACCGGCTACAACGTGGTTCTGGACAACGCAATGACCGCCCCGCTGGTCGGCGAGGGTAAAAAGAACCACTGCCCCGGTGTCTCGGTCGCCTTTTACGACACCAACCCCGCCTGCCCGGAAACTGAACGTTACAAACTTATCGTAACTCAGGAAGGTATCCGCAACGGCGCACTGTTTTTGTTCGTTTCGCCGGACGGCTTTGATTTCAAACAGAAAACCGGACGTTTCGCGTTGGGAAGCCGCAGCGGTTATGACTCCCCCAATCAGGCGTTTTACGATGCCAATATCGGCAAGTACCGCCTTTATCACCGGGGCTTCCGCAGTGACGGCGGAACGTGGAAACGGACGATCATGACCCATGTTACGGAGGATTTCGTCACCTTTACCGAACAGGCGTGGTTGAAGTTCGATGCCGCATTTGATGCGCTCTTCGCGCAGGGACAGGAGCTTTACACCAACGGCATCCGCCCCTACTTCCGCGCTCCGCACATACTGCTGGGCTTCCCGATGCGCTATGTGGACGGCTCCATGACACCGGGGATGCACCTGCCCTCACCCTACTGGGAGGAAAATCACAACACCGACCACGAGGGCGAATGGAACAGCCGCCTCTTCTCCCGTCCCAATCTGGCGATACGGAAATTTCATGTAAAAAAACAGATGCGTTACGCGCTCGCCGCAACGGAAACGGTTTTGCTTGCCAGCCGCGACGGAGTGAACTTTCAGGGAACTCAGGAAAGCATCCTCACGCCGCCGCCGCAGGATGATTCCTGGTTCTACGGAGCAGGGACCGTCGCGGTCGGAATGGCGGTCACCAAATCAAAGTTCGCCCACGGTGCGCCGGATGAGCTTTCATTCTACTCACCGGAATGCTGTTGGGGCGAAGGAGCTGCCCGCATCCGCCGTTATCATATCCGGATGGACGGCTTTGTTTCGCTGCACTTTGCCGCCACCGGCGGCGAGCTGACAACGCCATATTTCACCTTTTCCGGCGGCAGGCTGAGCTTGAATATCGCCACCTGCGCATTAGGCGGCTTTACCGCAGAGTTCCGCGATGAAAACGGGAACCCCATCCCCGGTTACACCTTCGCCGACAGCTTGCCGGAGATCGGTGACGATATTGAGATGATCGCCCGCTGGAAAAACTGCGGTCCGGATCTGCGCGCACTGGAAGGCAAAGTCGTCCAACTGGCGATACGCGCCGTAAACGCCGATCTTTACAGTCTCGCCTTCGTTCCGTATCAGGACGATCCGCAACTGCCGCCATACAAATAAGGGAGAGACAAAATGTCAAAATTACATTTCGTTGGAACATTATTACTCCTGCCGCTTCTGTGGATGAACTCCACACAGGCGGCGGTTAAAAAAAAGGTCAAAAAAAATATGGAACACATCCTCAAACACACCATTCCCGGTAATCCCCGCAACTCCGAAGGCTCCTTTGTCAAACTTGCTGACGGAACGCTCTTCTTTGCCTACTCCCGTTATAACGAAACCTCCAGCGGCGACCACGCCGCCGCCGATATTGCCGCAGTGATCTCCAAAGATAACGGCGTCAGTTGGAGTGCCCCCTTTATCGTGCGGAAAAACACTAAAATGAATCTGATGTCGGTCTCGCTTCTGCGGTTGCAGAACGGCAGGATCGCCATGGTTTATCTGGAAAAATCCGCCATTCCCGGCTGGGAAAATTTTGTCGACTGCCGCCCCAAAATCATCTTTTCCGACGATGAAACACGCTCATGGAGCGAACCGGTCGAGATCGCCAACGTGCCGCCGGCATACCTTGTCGTCAACAACGACCGGCTGATACAGTTGAAAAGCGGCAGATTGCTCATTCCCGCCGCCCATCACATGTATGATGACGGCAGGCTCGGTGACGGAATACTCAAATTTTTCATCTCCGACGACAACGGTCTGACCTGGCGGACCGGCAAAAATTACATCTATCCGACGCCGAACCTCTCGCGCGGATTGATGGAACCCGGAGTGGTGGAACTCAGTGACGGAAAAGTGATGTGCTTCATCCGCACCGCCGCCGGTTGTCAGTATAAAGCCTTCTCGCATGACGGCGGAGAAAGCTGGAGCATCGCGATCCCGGCTCCGGAATTCATCTCGCCCGAATCCCCCATGTCGATCAAGCGCGCCCCGGTTTCCGGTAAACTTTACGCCATCTGGAACGATTACAACGCCCTCCGCAGTGTCCGCATCACCAATCGGCGCTGGTCCCGGACTCCGCTGGTGCTGGCAGAAAGTGCCGACGACGGAGCGACCTGGACAAATCACCGTATTCTGGAAGATTCCCCCACCAACGGTTACTGTTATATCGCCATGTTCTTTAACGGCGACCGGCTCCACCTCGGCTACTGCTGCGGCGGCGAACCGGATTGTACCAGCACTCTGCAGGAAACCAAACTCTGTTCCGTAACCGTTGACGGAGGTACGTTATGACACAGGCACAGATTGATTTTGAAAAGATTTCCCGCCACCTGAGTTCCAAAGCCTCTGCCCCCTGGACGTGGCTTTTTTATGGAGATTCCATCACTCACGGAGCTGCCCACACCTGCGGTTTCCGGGCGTTTCCGGAGATTTTCGCAGAACGACTCCGTTGGGAGATGCGCTTCCTCTACGATGTGGTCATCAACACCGGTATCAGCGGTCAGACCACCGTTCAGCTTCTGGACGAAAACCGTTATGACTGGCGGGTGCGCCGTTTCAAACCGGATGTGGTATTCATTCTCATAGGCATCAACGACATCGTTAAATTGAAGGATGCGGAAAAGTTTCACGCCAATCTGCTGCAGCTCGTCCGTTCCGTCCGCAGTGATGGTGCGATACCCATTTTGCAGACCTACGGCAACATCCTCCATGTTCCGGAAAATGACACCAATATGCTCCGCTACGAAAAACTTCCGGAATACAATCAGCTCATCCGCCAAACCGCCGCCGCTGAATCAATTATTCTGGTCGACCACGAAAAGCACTGGAACGCCAACGCTCCCGATGAAAAAACTTTAAAGCTCTGGCTGGGAGAACCCATCCATCCCGGCGGCAAAGGTCATCTTGAAATGGCAAAACTCATCTTTGAGACCCTCAATATCTCCGATCCGGCAAGTCCCTGCTGCAATCCGGTCGGTACTCCATTTTCTCTCGGATAAACAATATCGGAACGTAATTCCGGGTTCAAA
>JAFVZN010000002.1 GCA_017508135.1 Lentisphaeria bacterium
CGGCATAAGCCGCACGGAATGCCGCAGAGCGAGGTCTCCGGAAAATCGACTGCAACCGTCGAGTGCGAAGCACGAGCGGCGAGGCGGCTCTCCCGCCGCCGCAGGGAGATTTTTTGGAGTAGAGCCCGCAATGCGCCGCCGCAGTTTCCAGACACAGTTCGGTACATTTGGTACGTTTGATGATTTTTTTTCGATATTGACAAGCGTTGATTTTCTTCCGCCACCGGTTCCGGTCAGGAGCAGAAACGTCTGGCTGAAGTTTTCTCCTAACAGGCTCTGTCCGATATAACGCTGCAAAAGCGAAATATCATCCCCGCTGACTGCCGGCTGCAGAAGTTTGTCCATAAATTCCGCCCCCCTGCTCCAAGTGGCACTTCCGCAGTGTGCCAGCCCAACGTCAGGCGGGGCTTTTTCGTCCATCATTGATGAACTTCTGTTTCTGTGCGGCTTTTTTTGCTTTATCTTCTTGCATCCTGTGTGATGGTATGTTACATTAACGGTGTGACGGCAGAAAATGTAACGCCGCATATCTGGTTATCAATAAATTTCAGGAGGATTTCTTATGGCAATAATGACCCGCGATTTCAACAGTGTCGATATGACCGATCCCAAAGCCGCCGCCCTTGCCGTCAAGCGCGCCGCTCTGGAAATGGGTGCCGACGTGGTCGGTATCGGAAATATTGAACGCTGGGCGAATGCCCCTCTCCAGATGGATCCCAAACAGATCATGCCGGAGTGCAAAAGCATCATCGGTATGGTCTTCCGCGTGGAACGCGGCAGTTTGCGCGGCGTTGAGGAAGGAACCTTTTTCAGCAACTACTCCGCCATGGGATACGGCGGACTTACCTATATTTATATGCCGATGACCGTTATAAATTTGAGCAAATTTATCGAAGATCAGGGCTATGAAGCTATCCCCATGGGACACCAGAGCGACTGGCGCGCCATCGATACCTACGGCAAACTCAGACCCAACTACAGCCGCCCCGTCCGTCCGGGACAGGCTTGCCCGGATATCATGGTCCATCTGCGTATCGCAGCTTATCTCTGCGGTCTCGGCGAAATCGGATTCAGCAAAATGTTCCTCAGCCCCCAGTTCGGTCCCCGCTGCCGGGTCGGTATCGTTCTGACCGATGTGGAGCTGGAACCCGATCCCATCTACGACGGTCCGCAGCTTTGCAACCGCTGTATGGCTTGCATCAAAGCCTGTCCGGGACAGTGTTTCGACCCCGAAAACACCGTTAAGGTCAATCTCGCCGGACACGATGTCGAGTGGGCTAAAATCGATGAATCCAAGTGCAATATCGCTTTCCGCGGTGCCGAACACAGCGGCAAGGAACAAGCCGATCCCTACATGCCCGACAGTGACCTCGTCCCGGGTGAGTGGTCTCCCTTTTATCACAAGCCGAAAAATCTTTACAACACCGGGCAGGCTGTCTGCGGTTCGCGCGGCTGTACCCGCGCCTGCATGATAAGTCTGGAAAGCCGCGGTGTTCTTCAGAACAACTTCAAACAGAAGTTCCGCCGCCGTCCGGTATGGCGTGTCGACTGGGAAAAACCGTATTCCCCGGATAAAAACGGCGAAGAGGAAAAATTCTACGTGGATTGAAACGTGCCGAATTCCGAACTGGTACAATCTCTGCTCCGGGGAGCCGATCTGCTCAAACTCATTTCCTCTTCCCCGGAGGGTATGCGCCTCAACGAATTGTGCGCCGCTACCGGGTTGAAAAAATCCACGGTGCACAATTTGATGCGCACGTTGTGCTTCCGGAAATTTGCGGTCAAAGATGAGCATAACCGCTTCCATATCGGACCTGCGGTTCAGGAGATCGCTGATGGAACACCCGCGCACCGGAAGTTGCGCCATGCCCGCAGTGCCATTCAGAAACTCCGGACAAGTTTCCCCGACTGCACCATAACGCTTTCCGCGCTTGTCGGAGCCGAAGTACGCTGTCTTTTTCGCGTGACTCCGTTCAAGCCCGGGGTAGTCCAGCTGCCGGGAGGGCGTTGTTTTCTGCCCTTTGTTTCCGCTTCGGCGATATTGCTGCAGTCACTTTATCCGCAGAAGACGGCGGCGTTGGAGCAGCAGTATCCGTTTGAAGAATACGGGGCGGGTTTGTGGGGAAGTATTGAAAATTTTTCCGCCGCTAAAGAAAAGGTGGTTCAAGATGGGTTTTGCTGCCGCTTTTCCCGGAATATGGTATTGGCAGCGTTTCCGCTTCCGGAATATCACGTTCTGGGATTTCATTTTCCCGCCGGAACGGAACCGGATTGGGAAGAATTCAAATCCGCTGTTGCGGAGTTCCGCCGCTCAGTCTGGGAAAACAGTGAGGTGAATCAATGATTTTTGCCGCAGGTTATCAGCAAATCGATGCCGGTATGCTTTTTTCTGAAATGCTCCGCGACTACCGCGATGAGGTGCGCGAGGTCTATTTTTCCTACCCCGGCTTTGCCTCCGGCAGACCGGAAAATGGCGGCAGTTTGCCGGAGCAGATCGAACAGTTGGAGTTTGAACTTCATCAGCTCCGGCAGATGGGTATCGCTCTGGATCTCCTTTTCAACGGCAACTGTTACGGGCAATGGGCGATTTCGCACCGTTTCCAGCGGGAGATCATCTCGGTTATGGAACGTCTGTCATCTCTGGAACTTCTGCCGGAGGTCGTCACCACCACTTCCCCCTTTGTCGCCTCGGTCATCCGGCAATATTTTCCCGGTACGGAGATACGCGCTTCGGTAAATATGAAGCTCGACTCCATCAATGCCATGGAGTTTCTGGCGGACAAATTTGACAGTTTCTACATCCGGCGCGACCTTCAGCGCGACCTGGCAACGGTGGAAAAGTTCCATCTCTGGTGCCGTTCTCACGGCAAAAAACTTTGTATGCTGGCGAACAGCGGCTGTCTGCCGGATTGTCCTTATCAGACATTTCACGACAATATGGTTTCCCACGATGCCGATATCCGCAATGTCCGCAACGTTGCGGAGTTTATGCCTCACCTCTGCTGGGAGCGTTACCGTTTCAAAGAAAACCGCTCCGATTTTCTGAAAAGTTCCTGGATCTGTCCCGGAGACGTGGATAAATATTCTCCCTTTATCGACGTGATGAAACTTGCCACCCGTCAGCATGCTTCTCCGCGCATGGTCATTGCCGCTTACACCCGGCGCAATTTTTCCGGCAACATTTATGACCTGACCGAACCCTGCTTCGCTTCTCTGTTCGCTCCGGAAACACTGCACCTGGAAACCCATCTCGCAGAATAACTCTTCTGAAAGTACGTTTTTGCCGCAAAAAACAACTTGTATTTTTCATTTCTGCCGGATATATTATTATATCAATATTACTTAGTATAACAAAACTGGAGATTTTTATGTTGGAACAGTTGAAACTGGATCGGCCTCTGGCTGTTTTTGATATTGAAAGTACCGGTGTGGTTCCGCAGCGTGACCGGATCGTGGAGATCGCCGTATTGAAGATCACCCCCGATGGCGAAAGCCGCAACACGGTGCGGCGGCTCAATCCCCAGATCCCCATTCCGCCAAGTGCGACTGCCATCCACGGTATCAGCGATGCTGACGTGGCGGACTGCCCGGTTTTTGCGGACATTGCCGACAAACTTCTTGCCTATCTGGATGGATGTGACCTTGCCGGTTACAACATTCAGGGTTTTGATATTCCCCTGCTGGAGTGTGAATTCAAGCGGGTCGGACTTGATCTCCGGACATCTGAACGCCGGGTGATCGACGTTTACAACCTCTTTTGCAAACTTTATCCCCGCACTCTGACGGCAGCTTACAAATTTTTCTGCGGCAAGGATCTGGAAGGAGCCCACGGTGCCGCCGCCGACACTGCCGCCACCTGGGAGGTGCTGCTCGGTCAGCTTGCCCGCCATCCGGAACTTCCCCGCGAATCGGCGGCACTTGCCCAATTTTCCGATAACAGTGACCCCGATGCCCTTGACCGCAACCGCCGTTTCAAGTGGAACGGTGACGATGTGGTGGTCAACTTCGGTAAATATTCCGGTCGTACCCTCAAGGACATTGCCGAAAACGAACCCGGTTTTCTGCGCTGGATCATCAAGAGCGACTTCCCCGATGATGTGAAGGAGATCGCTTCGGATGCCCTGATGGGTAAATTCCCGGTAAAACGTTCCGCATCCGGCACCGGCAGTGAAAACAAGTGACGATATCGAAAAGCTCGCTTCTCTGCTCGATGATGAAGATGATGACGTTGCCGTGAACGTACTCGCGCTTCTTCTGGAGCGCGAAGACGAACTCGGTGACCTTCCCGGGCGGCTGCAGGAGAGTGAAGATCCTCTTGTCCGCAAGCGCGCCCACCAGCTTCAGGCGGCGATCACCTTCCGGCAGCGGCGGCGGGAGTTTTTTCGACTTCTCTCGCAGGAACAGCCGGATTTCATCGCCGGGCTGACCGCGTTGCATTTATTGTGGTTCGACCGCGACAGCCGTACCCGGATCGAAAAAGATCTCCACAGCTTCGTTGCTTCCGCCCGCGACTGCGAACTGGAAACGCTCGATGATGCCCGGCGTTTCATCTGCCGCTGCGGTTTTGCTTCGGAACTCGATTCCACCTTGCGCCCGGAAAACTACTGCATCGGACTTATCCTTGCTCAAAAGACCGGAGCCGCTTCTCTGCTGATGGGGCTGATAAAGGTGTTGATGCGCTCGCCGGAAAAGTTTCATATCGTAAGGTTCTGCGGTGCCTTTGGCCTCTTTGACGGCGAAAGTTCCATCCTGCTCTCTCAGGGTGACTGGCGCGTGTGCAAGGTTTCCTCCACTGCCGATTTTGAATACTTTTCTCTGCGCGACATCCTCCACTGTGCCGGAAATATGCTTTTCTCATCTGCGGTCAACTCCGACAGTTTCCGCTATGTGCTGACCATTGCCCAATCACTCTCCGGCGACAGCGGTGACGGTATTCTTTCTTCCATGCCCTATCCCTACGGTCCGGACAAATAAAAAAACTGTTGCAGGACCGCTGAGTATGAGAATAAAATGTGTTTTTTTACATATTTTATGAAGAAAAGTATATAGCCAAAACGCTATTCGGTGTTATATTATATTATTGAGGCAATTTCAACCAAAATTATGAGGTCTTATCATGGAAATCATTATCTGCAAAACTGCGGATGCCGCAGAAAAACTCACCGCCCGTATGATCGCTGATGCCATCAACGCCAAACCGGAATTCAAACTCGGTCTCGCCACCGGTGCCACCATGGAAGGTGTTTACGCTGAACTTTCCCGGCTCAACAAGGCCGGTGAAGTCGACTTCTCCCAGGTGCGCTCCTGGAACCTTGACGAATACGCCGGTCTCGCCCCCGAACACGACCAGAGCTACCGCTACTACATGAACAAGCACCTTTTCAACAACGTCAACATCGATATCCGCAACACCCATCTCCCCGATGGTCTTGCCGAAGATGAAGAACTCGAAGCTGCCCGTTACGATGATTCCATCGACGAAGCCGGCGGCATCGACCTCTGGCTGGTCGGTATCGGCAATTCCGGTCACGTCGGCTTCAACGATCCCGGCACCAGCTTTGCCTCCCGTACCCACGTCGCCTATCTCAACAATACCACCTACGAGCAGAACAAAGTCTACTTCAACCCGCCCGAATCCATGCCGCGCCGCGCCTTTACCGCCGGTGTCGGAACGGTTCTCGATGCCAAGAAAGTTCTCCAGCTCATCACCGGCAAACGCAAAGCTGCCATCGCCGCCGCCGCTATTGAAGGTCCGATGACCGCGATGATCTCCTCCACCGCCTTGCAGCTCCACCCGGATACCGTCATCATCCTCGATGAAGATGCCGCCGCCGACCTCAAACTCAAAGATTTCTACAAAGAAATTTTTGAAAACGATCCGAAATGGGCGCAGTACCGCTGACACACGGTGATAAAATGAACAAGATCATTGTCAATTCTCCCATCGTTCCGGAGTTGGATAAAGGCTTCGTCCCCGCCGCGCTGTGGAACCGCGAGTATCGCAAACTCGCCGCCGCCGATCCCGGAGCGATCGACATCGCCATCACCTGCGAACGTTCCAACGGCGCGGTTTCCCGCTTCGATTCCAAACTCCTGCCGGATACCGCCGCCAATCTCGATCTCAACTTCCGGTACGTTGAGCGTATCGTCAAATTTATGCTCTGGGCATACGGCGGCTGCGAAGTCGCCATCGCCGGCGCGCCGCTGGTCGCGGCAAAGCTCGCGGAAGTCTATTCCGCAACCGGCGACCGTGCCTTCGACTTCGATGTCATGGGCGAACGTATCTACGGGAAAGAGTTCAAAATAGTCAGCGTTCCCTGCGCCGATGCCAAAGCAGAAAAGACGATCTCCATGAAACTTGGCGGCAACTTCTCCGGCTGCCGTATCGGTTTCGACCTCGGCGGTTCCGACCGCAAGTGCGCCGCCGTTATCGACGGCAAAACCGTTCACAGCGAAGAGGTCGTCTGGGATCCCTACTTCCAGAAAGATGTCAACTATCACCGCGAAGGTATCCTCGATTCCCTCCGCCGTGCCGCCGCCAAAATGCCGAAAATCGACGCCATCGGCGGTTCCGCCGCCGGGGTCTATGTCGAAAATCAGCCCCGTATCGCCTCCCTTTTCCGCGGTATCCCCGAAGCTGATTTCAAAGACAAAGTGCGCCCCATCTTCCTCGAAATCGCCAAAGAGTTCCCCGGTGTCCCCTTTGTCGTCCTCAACGACGGCGAAGTGACCGCCCTCGCCGGTGCCATCAGCTTGCAGAAAAACTCCCTCATCGGCCTCGCCATGGGAACCAGTGAAGCTGTCGGCTATGTCACTCCTGAAGGCAACCTCACCGATTATCTCAACGAACTCGCCTTTGCTCCCATCGATTACCGCGAAGATGATCCTCCGCGCGATGAATGGTCCGGCGACTGCGGTGTCGGAGCCATGTATCTTTCCCAGCAGGCGGTCGGCCGTCTGGTCAAACCGGCAGGATTCGACTTCCCCGCCGATACCAAATTGCCGGAAATCCTCAAAATGGTTCAAGCCGCCCGTGCCGAAAACGATCCCCGCGCATCCGCGATCTACCGTTCCATCGGTGTCTATCTCGGTTATGCCATCGCTCATTACGCTGACTTCTACGCGCTCTCCAACCTCCTGCTGCTCGGACGTGTTTCCAGCGGCGACGGCGGTTCGGAGATCATCGCAGAAGCCAACAACGTGCTGAAAACGGTTTTCCCTGACCTTTCCGTCGAGATCCACATCCCCGACGAGACCTTCAAGCGTCACGGTCAAGCCGTGATCGCCGCTTCTTTGTGAGGAGGTGATCTCGCTTGCTCCCGCGAGCTTTTCCGACGGACGGAGCTTCAGTTGAGAACAATCTCAGCTCCGCCCCGGAAAAACTCGCGGATAGCGGCGTGATATCGCCGCCGCAGAGAGATTTTGGGGACTGTATTCGACCCGAGCGGCGAGCGACGCAAGGCGCGAAAAAAGCCCGCAATGCACCGCCGAAGGGAGATTTTCTGGAGTATTATCGGCGGATGCAGTGTGAGGCAAGGTCGTGTTTTGCAAGCGAGAAGCGAGGGGAGTGTACGACTGTACTCGACCCGAGCGGCGAGCGACGCAAGGCGCGAGATTGCCCGCAA
>JAFVZN010000096.1 GCA_017508135.1 Lentisphaeria bacterium
CCGACGATATGCGCCATGCCGGCAGCCAAGGGGCGATATCGCGCCGCTATCCGCGAGTTTTGTCAAGGCGGCGGCGAGGGAGTGGACTTATGTCCTCGACCGAGCCGACGACCGACGACAAGGCTCACGGGAGCAAGCATAAAATCAAAAACTACCTCACGCATGTCGGGCTGAAAAGCCCGACGATATGCGCCATGCCGGCAGCCAAAGGGGCGATATCGCGCCGCTATCCGCGAGTTTTGTCAAGGCGGCGGCGAGGGAGTGGACTTATGTCCTCGACCGAGCCGACGACCGACGACAAGGCTCACGGGAGCAAGCGAGATCGCCCCGCTCAATATCTCCCCGTATCGCGGATGACACTCCGGTAAAGCTTGAATACGGCATTGCGGCTGACAAAACCGATGAATTCGCCGTTTTTGCCTTTGACCGGCAGATGCTCCAATTTGAAGCGTTCCATATACTTCATCGCTTCAGCGAGGTCAGAATCCATGGTAAGTTCGCCGCGCGGGTTATCCATGAGATCGAAAACGACCAGAGTTCCGGCAAGTTTGGCATCGAGCATCACCGGAAGGAGTTTTTCCAGATAAACGATCCCGGCAAGTTGACGGTTTTCATCCAGCACCGGAAAAACTTCCTGGGTCGAACCGAAACCGATCATATCTTTGAGTTCAGAAAGCGGACGTGAAGCATCCAGCGCAACGAATTCCCGGTCAAGACAGAGCCGAACCGAAAAACGCTGAAGCATCGCCCGATCCCGGTCAGAAGAGAGCAGTTTACTCTCTGCCAGAGCCTTGTTGTAAATCGAATGAGGTTCAAACAACCGGGCAATGAACCACGCCACCGAAGAAACTATCATCAGCGGAACCAGCAGAATATAACTCGATGTCACGTCAGCAATCAGAAATATTCCGGTCAGCGGCGCACGCAGGACTGCGGAAAATACGCCGCAAATGCCGACGACCACGAAGTTGGATTCCTGCAGATCGACCCAGCCGGTAAGATTGCACAACCGGGCAAAAGCGAAACCGACAAAAGCTCCGACAAACATGGTCGGTGCAAAGATCCCGCCATCACCGCCGGATTCCACGGTCAGCACCGCCGTCACCGCTTTAAGCAGTATTGCCACACCGATGATTATTACCAGTTTAAATGCCAATGGAGCAGCATTCAGCCACGGAGAAGAGACGCCGATCTGTGACATATCGCCATCGTACAACTGGGCGATAAAACCATATCCCTGCCCCCGCAAAACCGGAAACAAGGCAAGCATCAAAGTCAGTACCGCACCGCCGACAAACATCTTGTGCCATTGGGAATGCAGATATTTTTTCATCAATCCGGTCAATTTGTAGGCAGAACGGATGATAACCACACCGGCAAGCGCACACATGATACCGCAAAGGAAATAAAACGGTATGGCATCCGTGCGCCACGGCGGATTTATTACATGAAGCACCTGCTCATGCGGAAAAAGGCTCCGGGAAACCACCATCGCCACTGCGCTGGAAATAAGCAGCGGAACCAGTGCCGCCACGCTGAATTCAGGAAGCAGAACTTCAACCGCGAACAATATCCCGCCGACCGGGCTCTGGAATATGGCGGCGATCGCAGCGGAACCGCCGCAACCGATCAGAAGCAGCCGCCGCCGCCGGTCAATGCCGAAAAAACTTGCCGTATTTGCGCCCACCGCCGCGCCGGTCAGCACGCTCGGAGCTTCCAGACCGGTTGAACCGCCGCAGCCGACAGAAATGGCACTGGAAATGACGTGGGTAAAGATTTCACTGAAAGGTATGCGGGATTGTCCGCGGTGCAGAGCAAGGATAAGCGGACTCAAACTTTTGGCATAACGCGCGCCGCCGCAGAAACGTTGAAACAGACAGGAAACGATGACACCGATAAAAGGCATCAGCATAAAAAGTATAAACAGCCAGGGTGAAGCGGATTGGCGCATCCAGGTGTTGAATTTTTCCAGATAAGAGACCAGTGTGTGCAAAGAAGCAGCAACCAGTGCCGCCAGGACGCCGACGATCATCGCCAGCGGGACATCAAGTGCGCGCGCGCCGAACTGCCGAACCAGAAACCGTTCTGAACGCAAAATAAGTCCGCGTCTCAATCCGAGTAAAATATTGATCATTTCCACATTACCCTGCATTAAAATTAAAAAAAATAGACGGAACAGAAAACTGTTCCGTCTATTCGCAATCATTTGCGCTTGATCCTGATCACTCAGTCAAGTTTCAGACTGTCCATGGAGGCATCGAAGATGTCGCCCATGCTGACCATTTCTTCGCCCGGTTTGAGGGCAGCGGTGTATTCCGCTTCAGCAGCCTTGAGTTCGGCTTCGGAGAAGTTGTCGGTCACAGCCTTGATGGAAAGACCGATGCGGCGTTCGTCGGTATCG
>JAFVZN010000097.1 GCA_017508135.1 Lentisphaeria bacterium
AACTACCCTGGTCGCCGTCAGGCGACACATACTCCAGTAAAGCTTATAGGCGGTGATATCGCACCGCCGGGCGGGTTTTGCAAGCGAGAAGCGAGGGGAGTGGACTTGCGTCCTCGACCCGAGCGGCGAGCGCAGCAAGGCGCGCTCCGGCAAAGCGAGATCACCGCCCTAACGTCCCCCCCGCACCCCCTTGCGTTGGCTGGCGCACTGCATAGTACCACTTGGAGCGGAGGTTCTGTACGAAAGGAGTCTGAACCGGCGGCTGCGCGGGCATAAAAAAACCCGGCATAACCGGGTTTTTGAAACGTACTGGGGAAGAATCAGAGTTCTTCGCCAACAGCCCAGCGGACAAAGCGTTTGACTTTGACGTTGGGTTTCAACTTCGCCATGGAGGTCTTGTCATCCTTGACCCAGGGCTGTTCAACGAGGCAGTTTTCGCTGTAGAAGCGGTTCATCTTGCCGCAGAGGATCTTTTCGAGCATTTCAGCAGGCTTGCCGGCGAGTTTGGGATCGGCGGCAGCGGCGATCTCTTTTTCCTTGGCGATAACGCTTTCGGGGACATCTTCACGGGAGATGAAGCGGGGGCTGAACGCCGCGATGTGCAAGCAGAGGTCGTTGAGGAACGCGGCATCGGCGTCGCCTTCAACTTCGACCATCACGCTGACACGACCGTCCATGTGATGATAGGAAGCGAAAGTGCTGCCGTTGCTGCTGACCCACTTCTGGGCGCGGCGGAGCTGCATATTCTCTCCGATGGTGGCGATATGGGAGGTGATGACCGCCTGCTGGGCATCATTCAGCGCAGCAGAGATATCGCCTTCGCCGCAAGCGGCGGCACCATCAAGCAGAGAATCGATCAGCGCGGCAAACTTCGGAGTCTTGGCGGCGAAGTCGGTTTCGCAGAGCATTTCGATGATAACGGCACTGTCGGCGGCGACTTTGGTCCAGACTTTACCCTGATTGGTGCTGCGGCCGGATTTCTTTTCGGCTTTAGCGACACCGCTCTTGCGGAGGTTTTCGATAGCCAGCTCCATATCGCCGTCGGCGGCGGTAAGAGCCTTTTTGCAATCCATCATACCGGCACCGGTTTTTTCACGGAGCTCGGAAACCATTTTTGCAGTAATAGCTGCCATAATATTTTACCTCAAAATAAAAGTTTTTACTTACTCAGCGGATTCAGCTTTTTCAGCCTTGGGAGCGCGGGGTTTGCGAGCCGGTTTGGCATCGTCGCTCTTGGCAGCACGGGGCTTGCGGGCCGGTTTGGCGGGCTTTTCTTCAGCGGCCTCTTCGGCATTTTCCTGAGCGATCTTCTTGGCGGCTTCGGCGGCATCGCGTTCTTCGGTGACACGTTTCAGATGGATCTCCTTGGCGATCTTGATCGCTTCGCCGAAGAGGTCGGTGATGATCTGAACGGATTTGACCGCATCATCGTTGGTGGCGATGGGATAATCGACCATCGTCGGGTCGCCGTTGGTGTCGACCAGAGCAACGATCGGAATGTTGAGTTTGTTGGCTTCGCGGACGGCGTTGATTTCGTTGCAGACGTCAACGATGACCAGCGCGGCGGGGAGCTTCTTCATTCCGGCGATACCATCGAGGTCGCGGTGAAGTTTCTGAGCACGGCGGGCAAGACCGGCGGCCTCTTTCTTCTTCATGGCAGCAGCAGCGTCGGAAGCGAGGATCTCGTCGATGGAAGCCATCTTTTCGATGCTGTTGCGGATGGTCTTGTTGTTGGTAAGAGTACCACCGAGCCAGCGTTCGGTGATGAAGTACATACCGGTCTTTTCGGCAAGTTCGCGGACGACGTCGCGGATCTGACGTTTGGTACCGACGAAGAGGACATCTCCTCCGTCAGCGACGACCTTCTGAAGGAAGTTGCACGCCGCGGCGATCTGATGCATCGTCTTGGTAAGGTCGATGATGCTGATACCGTTCTTGGCACCGTAGACATACTTCTTCATGCGGGGGTTCCAGCGACGGGTCTGGTGTCCGAAATGACAACCGGCTTCCAACAAGTCGTTGATAGTAATTTTGGCCATGACAACTTTCCTTTCATTTTTCCGGCACTTATCCGAAACCGGCGGCACTCTCTCTTTTGACCGCCTTTATGGTTTCACTCCCACATTCAACTGTGCTGTCGTCCGGGTGTTTCACCTGAAACAGCAACAGCATCCTGCGGGCAAGACGCCTTTTTGTTTAATTGTATCTCCCGCCCCGGCCATTGGGACGAGAAACGGCTATTTAATTAATATATCACCAAAGTGACTCTTTTTCAAGCTCAAGAGAGCTGTTTTTGCCAAAATTTTATCTGTCCGGCGACCGGAGCAAAGCCGGTTCCGCCGACAAGGGCACGTTTTTCCACGCTCATCACGGGGTCGAACATGGCGAGGAACTCTTCCGTTGCTTCCGGGATCGCCTCTTTCATCTCCGCAAGCGACACTTCGTTGAGCTGTTTTTTGCGCTCATTGCACAACTTGACAAAAGCTCCCACCCGGTGGTGCGCATCCCGGAACGGCACGCCCATTTCGACCAGTTTTTCAGCGAGGTCGGTCGCCATGAGCGCAGGATCGGAAGCGGCTTTTGCCATATTCTCCCGTTTGACCATCATTCCGTCGATCATCGGCGGATAGACCGACAACATCATCGTCACGGTGTCGATGGCATCGAAAATGGCAACTTTGTCCTCCTGCAAATCCCGGTTGTAGGTCAGCGGCAAACCTTTGCACATAGTCAAAAGCGCAGTCA
Organism: Lentisphaeria bacterium; assembly: GCA_017508135.1. Lineage (GTDB taxonomy): Bacteria > Verrucomicrobiota > Lentisphaeria > Victivallales > Victivallaceae > UBA1784. The sequence goes on from JAFVZN010000097.1 coordinate 2,746, forward strand.
GCGCGCCGTACACCCGCGCGGTCTTGCCCCGGGTAAGTTCGCACACATCGGGGTTCTTCTTCTGCGGCATCAAGCTGGAACCGGTACAGAATTCGTCACTCAGCTCCACAAAATCGAACTCCTGACTGCACCACAAGATCATATCTTCACTCAAGCGTGAAAAGTGCATGGCGATGATCGACAATGCGGAAACCAGTTCGATCGCAAAATCGCGATCCGCGACCGCATCCATACTGTTGCGGGTCACCCGGGAAAATTCCAGCTCTTTGCAAACAAATTCCCGATCCAGCGGCAGAGTGGAACCGGCGATAGCTCCGGAACCGAGCGGCATCACGTTGATACGCTTGCGGCAATCCGCCAGCCGTTCCGCATCCCGGTCAAACATTTCAGTATATGCCAGCAGATGGTGAGCAAACAGCACCACCTGTGCATGCTGCAAGTGGGTGAATCCGGGCATGATCGTCCGGGGTTCTTCTGCGGCTTTGTTCACCAGAGCCTTCTGCATGACGCGGATATCCGCGATCAGACGGTCGATAACTCCGCGCAGATAAAGCCGGATATCCAGTGCCACCTGATCGTTGCGGCTGCGGCCGGAGTGGACCCGGGCACCTTCGGCACCGAGCACACCGATAAGCGCGCTTTCGATATGCATGTGGATATCTTCCAAAGCGATATCGTATTCAAAATCACCGTTTTCAATACGTTTCAAAATAACATCAAGTTCCGCCCGGATGGCATCCGCAGAACTCTGCGGGATGATACCCTGTTTGGCGAGCATCTTCACATGAGCCTTGCTGCCGGCGATGTCACAGGCATACAATCTTTTGTCGAAACTGATCGACTCCGAATACAGCGCGACATCCTTTTGGGTCTTTCCGCTGAACCGTCCTCCCCAGAGAGCCATGATAACTTACCTCAAAAAAAATTTTATGCATCAACGATAGCGAACATCAGCGTGATTTCAAAGACCACTTCGTTTCCGGAATAGATTTTTCCGGAACCTTTGCCGAACTTGGAACTGCCGGAGGGCAGATCGGATTCTATGCGCAACTGTTCTCCGGGATAGACCGGACGATGATAAACCGCCTTGTCGATCGCCATGAAGAATCCGAGCTTTCCGGCATTTTCCGGACGGGACAAAATGCTGGCGCAGCTTGCCTGCGCACCGATTTCGCACAGCAGTGCTTCCGGCAGGTTGTCAAATCCGCAGGAGAAGAACTGTTCGTTACCGGAAACATTTTTTATCGCATGGACTTTGGTCTCTTCCGTTTTGGCGATGTAGTCAATAAGCAGAAACGGGAAGCGATGCGGCATCAGACTCATCACCTGATCGGTATCCATGCTGATATTTTCAGTACGGTCAAATTCAGCGATCGTCTCCGGAATGGCTGCAACACCGGCAAATCCGGCGTTGGGTCCCAGAGTGATCGTAGCTTCACTGCACTTTCCGGAAGCGGTGATGCAGACGGCCTTGTATTTGAGAGTACCCTCGTCCGATTCAAGTTTCTCAGCTTCGATGACCATGCGGTCGCCCGGCAGTATCTGGCGGCGGAACTTCACCCGTTCCACCTGCAGAACGCGCCAGCTGCTCACTTCGCCGGGGGCAAACGCCAGACAGAGCTGGCGGATGGCTTCAACGTGCAGTACGCCCGGAACGATCGGGTGACTGGGGAAGTGTCCGACGAAAAATTCTTCGTTGACGGTGAACGCCTTGAAACCTTTGAGATGGGTCTCATCGACCTTTTCGGCAGAATCCAGCAACCGCCACGGGGCTTTGTAGTTGAAACGTTTGTTCAGCGCAGCACTGTTCAGAAATTCAGACATAATCACTACTCCTTATTTTCTATGATATTTTTACGACACGATCACGCATTACTGCGCATAGCCAGAAGTTTTCCGGCAAGTTCAACATTTTTCGGATGTCCGGGGCAGACTGCGATCAGCTTTCCGGTGACCCGGCATCCGGTAAGATAAAGGTCGCCGACGGCATCAAGTATCTTGTGCCGGACGATCTCGTTTTCAAACCGCAAACGGTCTTTGCAGATTATCGCACCATCGTGGATGATCGCGGCGGCATCCAGACTGCCGCCTTTGCACAATCCGACCGAAATCAGCATCCGCAGATCCCGGTAATCGACAAAGGTACGTCCGGGCGCGATCTCCGCTTCATAGGTATCGCTCTGCAATTCATACTGGTAAAACTGGGTATTGACCGGACAGTTTTTGAAATCGGTCACGCACTGAATGGTCAACTTTTCCGGGTCCGGCAGCAGCACGACCGAAGTTCTGCCACCATCGGCATAGACCGGCGCGGACGGTGTAAAAGTGACCGCAGGCGCATTCTGTACCACGCATCCGGCATCTTTCACCATCTGTACGAAAGCAAGAGAACTGCCGTCAGCGATCGGCGGTTCCATACCGTCCATTTCCACGATACAGTTATCTATTTTGAACGCGTGCAGAGCGGACATGATGTGTTCGACCGTGTACACGATAGCCTTTCCTTCCGCGATCGTCGTTCCGCGCTGAACATCGACCACATTGCTTGCCAGCGCCCGCACCTCCGGTTTTCCCGGCAGGTCGACCCGGCGGAAGATGATACCGGTATTCGCCGGTGCCGGATGGAGCCGCACCGTTGCCCGCGCCCCGGTATGGAGGGCGATTCCGGTCACGGCGGCACTTTTTTCTACAGTTTGCTGCATTTCCATCGAAAATTTACTCCGTTTCGATTTGAAAAAATCATATTTATGCATCATAATATATCACTGACATGATATTATTGCAAAACATTCGAGAGAAAAATATGGAACCTTTGACAAAAAAAATCAAAATTGCCGTCATTACCGGCCCAACTGCCACCGGGAAAACTGCTTTAGCGGTGGAACTGGCGAAAGAGTTTTCCGGCGAGATAATCAGCGTCGACTCCCGTCAGGTCTATCGCGGCATGGATATCGGTTCCGGCAAAGATCTGGCGGAATACGGCGATATCCCCTATCACCTTATCGACATCGCCGATCCGGCAGCAGATACTTACAATCTCTTTGAGTTCTGCTCCGATGCCTTTGCCGCGATCGAAGATATCTCCCGCCGCGGCAAGCTCCCCATCCTGTGCGGCGGCACCGCCCTTTATCTCAACGCCATACTTCAGGGCTACAACCTCCCCGGCGGCAAGCTCCCGGAACGCCGCACCGGAGAAGCGCGCATCCGTCAGGAGGGCACGGAAGCGGCATTCGTTCCGCCTTTTGAACTTGATGCGCTGGTGATGGGGGTCTATTTCCCGCGCAAAACCGTCCGGGCGCGCATTGAAGCGCGGCTGGATGCCCGTTTTGCCTCCGGCATGATCGAAGAGGTGAAAGCTCTGCACGAAAAGGGCGTATCTTACGAAAAACTGGAATTTTTCGGTCTGGAATACCGGGAAATTTCCCGTTATCTGCAAAACTTATGCTCCTTTGAGGAAATGCGCCTGACCCTGCTCAACCGTATCCGCCAGTTCGCCAAGCGGCAGGATATCTTCTTCCGCAAGATGGAGCGGGAAAATATCAACATCTACTGGCTCAATGAAGGAAAAGAACCCGATCCCCGGAAACTGCTGCGGGATTTTCTCTCCGGCAGCGCGCTCCCGGAAATCGGGTTCAAGCTCAGTGAGCATCACAATGCTCCGTCATACAAGTGACGGATATTTCTCACATCACTCTTATTCCCATAAGTTTACTGCGTCCGTCCACCTCTCCGAACACCAGCTGGATAAGCTGCTGGTGCCGGAGTTCTCTGCCATTGCCGGAAGATTTGACAAAATCGGCTATATAGACCAGATTGGTAAATTCCGGAGTGACCAGTTCGGTAAGGAAAGTGAACTTCTTCATTTTCCCCAGCCGCGCGGTCATCTCCTGACATGACTTTTTGAATCCGGCTTCGTCTGCCGCCGCTCCATCTTCTCCCGCGTGATGAAGATAATCGGCAAAATCCTGTGCTGACACTGCCTGAATGATCTTTCTTCCCTGCTCATGGACGGCACTCTTTTTGTCCGGAACAGTTCCGCACTCCGCCGCGCTCCGGCATCCGCATACCAGAACTGTCACCGCCGCCGCTGCTGCCGACATGATACGTTTCATTTTACTATCCTCGGCTGACGTTTGGTGCGGTTGAGTATCGGCGATTCCGGCGGTGAACTCCATTCGCAGCTGGCGGCGACCACCAGTTGAGAATTTTTCACCGACACCGATTCCGACGAAAAAAGCAGTCCCAGATACGGGATATCCATCAGAAACGGTATCCCGCTCCGGCTTTTCACCACCGACTTCCGGTTCAAGCTGCCGATGACGAACTCCCCTGCCCCCAGCGGCAGACTGACATCCTGCTTGACCACATTGCCCTGGGATATGCGCGGCGAACCGTTGGAAGTGAAACCGATAAGACTGCTGTTGGAAAGTGTCACCGTGAAACGGCACTCCTTGAGATTCACCGAAGCATTGCCGACTTGCATATTGAATCCGTATCCGGAGGATTTCAGCGTCTGCTGTTTGTTCCCCTTTCCCACCGGCACATCCTGCGCGGCGGCGATCACCTCTCCGACCAGCGATGAAAGCAGTTCATACGCTCCCACACCCTTATCGGGAGTTGTCACCGCTTTACCAGCCGGGGCGGAAGTATCAACATAAAATATCTGCGTTGTCCGGGAAAAATTTCCGCCGGTATTGTTGCGGATGCACAATTCGCCGCTGTGCAGTACCGATGCTTTGCCCTGACTGGTCAGAAAATCCAGATAGCGGGTGTTCCATTTCGGATTGAACACAAAGAAGCCCGTCCGCTCCGAACCGAATCCCTTTCCCATGCCGTCGATACCGTTGTAGATCGCCGCCCAGTTATTGCGGTAACGCCCGCCGACAGAGAAGAAGTCGGCTCCTTCGTTGTTCTTCCATGATTGAAAGTCGATGCCGATACGGTCATCATCTTCATCATACAACTCGTAAACTTTCACCGTCAGCCGCACCTGCGGAATGGGTACATCGTACTCCTTGAGCAGTTTGGCAATATTGTCGCAGCTGTAATTGCTGACGTCAAAGATCAGCCAGTTCAAATCCGAATCCGTGGTGACGATATCCTGTCCCTGCCACAATTCGGTCACGTCGGAGACGTTCATACCGACATTTTCTATCAGCGGAACCAGATTGTATGCCGGCACGAACTTCGGCATATAGATGAACATCTGCGAACCGGTGCTGATCGCGCCGATTTCCGGATTGTCCAGCGTAGCGACCAGTGTGTCGATACCGATACCGTTTTCACTGTCCTTGAAGCGGTACTCTTCGGCACTCACGATAAGCAATCCCGTTCCGTCAACATATTTAAGACACTCCACTGCAGTATTGCTGCCCAGCTGTGCCGGAGGAGTATACCCCATTTGAGCGTTGACCGTATTCAGCTGGATACTGCTTGCCGTTGCCGTCAGCGGCGGCGTGGCGGTGTTGCCGGGATACTGCTGCATCATGGTCGTATTGCCGACCCGTTTTGCCTGAACCATCTCGCGCAGATACTGCCGGAACTCGTAAGGGTCGACATTTTTCAATAAATATGTTTTGGTGATGACCCGCGGGTCGTTGTTATCCCGGATAAAATGTACCGCCTGAGTTTCATCCTTTACGCACAACACCAGCTGCGCCTGCACGCGGGTGCTGTCGTATCCGCCGGTGATGTTGAAATTTGAATCCCTCGGCACGCCCTGGATCTCCGCTCCGGTAACGGCAAAAACAGTGCCGCATACCATGAAAAACATCCATATTTTTTTCATATTCCTTCCCATAACTCAATCACTTTATCCGGGTAAGTTTTCCGGGTTCGATCTTCTCCGGCGCAGCAGTATTCAGCAGTGTTGCGGTGACCGAAACGCACACATTGATCGTCTCCTTCTGCGTGGTGACGGTGCTGAACAAGTAGCGCAGAATGGGGATCTTACTCAGAAACGGCACACCGATGACCTGCTCGACAACGGTATCTTTTTTCCACTGTCCGAGAAAGGTTTCCTGATTCAGCGGAATAAGTACGGTTCCGGAAATTTCACTGCTTTCAATAAGTTCAGCACCGAGATTGTTGCGTTCAACGACACTGGCACTTTGCAGAGAGTAGGAAAAATTCAGCGTTCCCGGATATTTGCGGTAATCCCCCGGACTGTAATTCTGTACCTCAAAGGCTTCGCTCGCCGGATATCCGGGCTGGGAACCGCCGTAATGGATATTGACCACGGGCGCGGTTATTTTTGCATAAAGCTGGTTCAGTCCGCTGTTGAAAAGTGAACTGCCATCCACGCTCATATAGTCGTTTTCACCTTTGACGATATTCTGCTGCTGCGGATTGAAAAATATTTCATAACTTGCGGTGTTGGAGTTTGATACCGTCAGCATTGCCCTTCCGGATATTTTCGCGTGTCCCTTTTGCTGAAGCATCCGGATGAAACTGGCATCAAACTGCGGCGCAAAGAGAAATCCGCCGACCGGTCCGGACATCGCCTGAATTGCCGCACTTCCGGCAGAACTTATTCCGAAAGCATTGAACGCGGTCTGAAAAATATTCATTCCGGGACCGTTTTTCCACGCCAGATATTCGATACCGAGATCACGCATCGTACTGTCGCGCACTTCGTATACCTTGAATTCCAAAACGATCTGTGGCGCCGGACGGTCGATGTAACCGAGAAACTGAAAAACATAACTGCTGTATGAACTGTTATCTTTCCAATATATCTGGTTGCTGTTGGCATCCCAGGCGTAAAGCGAATCCCACGGACCGGAACCGATAACGGAGTTCACCAGCACATTCAACAACACCTGCCCGGAACGGTAACGGGGACGATAGACCGCCCGGGTGATGCCGGTACCCCGGATGATATCCCCCGGCACTCTGCCGTCAACTTTGATATCACGGTCAGCTTTGGCAACAAAATCATCGACGTAAGGCATCATCTTCACCGGACAGGTGACGGAAAGATACTGCTGATTGTTGCCGTATTCGATACTGTTCACCGATGAATTGTTATTGTAGCGCAGAACCATACCGCTGACAAAGGGGATGAGATCGTTCGCCTGAGCATATTTCAGCGGGTACAATTTGGATACCATGTAATCCTGTGCATCATCCTGTATCAACCGGATTTTCCGCACACCGTTTCCGGTATCGGCACCGTTTCCGGTATCGGTACGGTTTTCACTTTCTGCACCGTTCACCACCAGCGCGGCGGCAAACAGCACCGCGCCCAATCCCCACACCAGCCTCCACGGGAGATACCGCGACGATATCCGGCACTTCCGGCGGAACAGCAATGTTTCCATGATTCTTTCTCCTCATAAAATTTTCAGAGGACGCATCACCATCGCGACGATGGCGATCCGCCCTCCACTCCTCTATGGAAGAAATCAATGTAAACGTTTCTGTAAAATTTTCAACGCGCTTTTCCGAAGCGGAAGACCCATTCTCCGGGAATCACCTTGCCATTCAAAGCACTTCTGCCGTAATCGCGCTGAGTATCAAAGATAAAATCCGCATCCCCCTGACAACTGACGATCTCGATACGCACGCCGCCATCGGCAAGCATCACCGGGAAACCGGTGTTTTTGCGCGGACTTTTGCCCGGCTGCAGCGGGGGGAGTTCCAACACCCGGGGATAACCGTTGACCAGCAGTTCCATCCTGACCGGGTCAGTATTGCTGACACAGAAGTAGAGCATTCCGGCTTCAAAACTGCACCGGGCAAACTTCTTCTCCATGACCATCCCCGGCTTGGCTGCCGTCTGTGTCCAGCCGCCGAAAGGCGCAGGTCCATGATCGAAAACATGGATATCAGCACCGTTGAGATCAAGCTGTATCCCATCCGGGCGCAGGAAACGGTTCACTCCGGGTTCAAAATATATCCGGTAACCGTCATAGAAACTGAAGACAAAACCGAATGCACACAGCGTCACCAGAACTATCTTTCCGACCAATATCCGCCGCTTCTCTACCGCACACTCCTGCATCTGCCGGACAACATCATCAACAAAGCCTCCGGCAAAGACAAATATCACCGGCAGTACCGGAGCCCGGAAACGCGACAGCATATAAAAAGCCGTCACCGCCACCCAGAAGAAAAAGACAAAGCCGTACCCCGTTATCAGCTTGAGCGGATGCCGCCGTTTCAGCTCCGGGAGGAACCAGAACAACCCCGCCAGCCCCAAAGTCAACAACACCGTTGAACGTCCCGGCAGCAGCCAGCGCAGTATACGGGATGTGCCGCCGTCATGGCGGAGCGACACGTTGTTCGGTATCTCGCGCCCATCCCAGAAGAGCAGAGCCTTGCGGAACTGCAGTTCCAGAAACGCCAGCGGTTCATCGCAGAAAAATTCCCACATCTGAGCTGGAACCGATTTACCGTACCGCCCCAGAGTCCGATCCATCGTCCGCCGGTAAGCCTCCGGATAATACATCGCTCCGGCAGGCAAGCCGGGATCTCTGCCCCCGGCAGGAGCTTCCACCGTATTTCCAAGAGCCAGCACCGCATCGGCGGCGGTACTCGGTCCGCTTAAACGCTTCAATGCCACGCTGTTGTAAATTATAAACGGGAGCTGTACCGCGACGGCACACGCAAGAATAAGAGCCGCTTTCCCGGAACCGCTCTTCCAGGAACGCGCATTTTTCCGCTCTGAAAAAACACATACTGCCAGCAAAAGCGGCAGCAAAAGCGCGATATTTCCCCGGTTCAAAATGGCGACACCGGCAGTAAGCCCGGTGAAACACCAATCCCGCCAGCGTCCTTTTTCGACAGCACGGAGAATGAGAAAAAAGAGAAGGGTGAGCAAATAGGTGTGCAGAGTTTCATTCTGGTGATACGGAACATAAAGTATCAGCGGAGAAGAGATGGCACAGCACAAGCAGGTGATGACCCCCGCCCGCCGGGAAAATATCTTTTCAGCGCACATCCCGGCAAGGTAACACGATGCCGAACTCAGCAACGTTTGCACCGCGATGACCGCAACCATGTAAAACGGACCGGAAACCCAGCGCAACACCGGAAGAAATACCGCATAATAAAAGGGCTGATAATAGAACACCTCCGGCAGTTTGCCGGAAGAAATCTCTTTTCCCAGACGGATATAAGTGGCAAGGTCGCTGGTCGTCTGAGGAGTGAGCATATTATTGATGCCGTTTCCGGCACACGCCATCTCAAATGCCGCTGTCCCCCGGAGCAGCAGTGCGCCGATGGAGATGAAGAACAACATTTTCCGGAAGTGCCGTTCAGCGGCATCCTGCCCCGGAAAAAATGAAACAGAACCGCCTTTATCAGCGGTTCTGTCCTGAACTTTAACTGAAGTTGAGCGGCTCATCAGACCGTCATCAACTCTTTCTCTTTTTCCGCAAGCACGGCATCGACTTTGGCGATGTAGCTGTCGGTCAGCTTCTGGATATCATCCAGCATTTTCTTGCGTTCATCTTCGGTGATGTCGCCATCTTTTTCAAATTTCTTGACTGCATCATTGCCGTCGCGGCGGATGTTGCGGAGGGCGATCTTCGCTTCTTCGGCACCGGCTTTCGCCTGTTTGGCAAGAGCGGCGCGGCGATCTTTGCTCAGTTCCGGGATCGGAAGTTTCAAGGTTTTGCCGTCGCTCATCGGGGTGATGCCGACATTGGAGGCAAGCAGAGCCTTTTCAATATTTTTGACCGCGCTGGCATCCCACGGCTGAATGACCAGCAGACGCGGTTCCGGAGTGGTGATATTGGCGGCATCGCGGATACGGGTCTGAGTGCCGTAGTATTCAAAGGTGATATTTTCCACCAGAGCCGGACTGGCCTTGCCGGTGCGGATCGCCGCAAAATTGTTATTGAGGGCATCCTCAGTTTTCATCATGTTCTCTTCAAGAGCATCCATCAGGGTATCGACTGTATAAGCCATATAAACCTCTCTGTCTTCTTAAAAAATGTTTATTTCTGACACTTCTATACAATAGCACAAAAATGAGCGGATTGCAAATCGTTTGCTTCAAAAAGCTCTCACTTGGGCAAATGCTGCTTGCGTTTCATCGACAGCAGAGCGTATCCGCCGGCGATCACTTCACGCTGGACTACCACGTGCTGCGGCACTTGCAGACATATATTGGCGAAACTCCAGAACGCCTGCACTCCGCACGCGATCAGACGGTCAACGACCTCCTGCGCGTTACCGGCAGAAACACAGATGATGGCAAGTTCCGGCGGATTGCCCTTGATCCGCGTTTCCAACTCATCTATGCTGTAAACTTTGTGACCGTGAAGCAGTTTGCCGATCTTCTCCGGGTCGGAATCAAAGACTCCGGTGATCTGCATCCCGTATTCAGCAAAATCCTGAAACCCGAGCAGCGCGCCGCCGAGAGAACCGGCTCCGATCAGACACGCCTGATGCAGGATATCCCATCCCAGATAACGCCGGATCGCATCGATCAGCTCCCCGGTATTGTAACCGACTCCGGGAAAACCCTTGATTCCGGTCAGTTCAAAATCCTTGCGGACAACTATCGGTTCCAGCCGGATGTATTCAGCAAGTTTGCTGGTGGAAGTGAACTCCTCACCGGCGGCGTGCATCTCCATCAGCTTGTGCAAATATGTCGGCATCCTGCGGATCGCCGGAGTATTCAGAACTTTATGCCGTCCCATTGATTTCTTTCCTGTTTGATAAACCACGCTCCATGCCGGAAATTTCCCGGCATGGAGAGAGATGTTTCACCTGTATGCGGCTCTTTCAGAGAGTCTGGCAGACCGTGATAACGATTTCACCGTAGATATCTTCAGGACTGCAGCCGCGGGAAAGGTCGTTCAGCGGCTTGGCAAGACCCTGAAGCACCGGGCCGTAAGCCTGGGCATGACCGAGACGCTGAACCAGCTTGTAGGCAATGTTTCCGGCGTTGAGGTCGGGGAAGATCAGGATATTGGCACTTCCGGCAAGCGGGCTGTCCGGGGCCTTCGCCTTGGCAACGGAGGGAACGATCGCGGCATCAGCCTGCAATTCGCCGTCGCAGAGGATATCCAGCTTTTCAGCGGCAACTTTGTCAGCGAACATCTTGGCGGCTTCGGTGACTTTGACCAGAATTTCGTTCTCAGCACTGCCGTGGGTGGAGAAGGAGAGGAACGCGACCTTCGGCTGCTTGCCGATCAGCGCGCGGTAAGTCGTGGCAGTCGCCATGGCGATATCAACGAGCTGGTTGGCATCCGGGTTGGGGTTCACGCCGCAGTCCGCGAAGAGCAGAACATCATCTCCGGCGGGGCTGGGGGTGGCAAGGTCCATGACAAAGCAGCTGCTGGCACTCTTGATCCCGGGCGCGGTTCCGATGCAGTGGAACGCAGCGCGGAGCATATCAGCGGTGGAGGCGATGCTTCCGGCGACCAGACCGTCAGCCATCTTGTTGCGGCACATCATCGCACCGAAGTAGATGCGGTTGGAGACCATCTTGAGAGCTTTTTCCGGAGTGACACCTTTGGCTTTGCGCATTTCGTACATTTCGTCGGCGAACTTCTGCAAATCAGCACTTGCCATGTAGTCGAGGGTTTCAAAGTTGCGTTCGGTAACGTTGGCTTCCGCGCAGGCGGCGGCGATTTCAGCTTCGGTACCGAGGACGATGATGCGTCCGGCGACCTTTTCCGCCATGGCTTTGTTGGCGGCGATGATGACACGGGGATCCTGTCCTTCGGGCAGGACGATGGTACGGGAGACGGAACGTGCGCGTTCGACAAATTTATCAATAGCAGACATGATAACTTTCCTCTTGTATTAAAGTTTTATTTTCAGGCGTTGACGATCTTCTGGGTGGTTTTGGCGATCATCAGCTCTTCATCGGTGGGCATGACGATAGCTTTGATCTTGCTGTCAGCAGTGGAGATGACACCGGCTTTGCCGCGGAAGGTGTTGTTGGCATCTTCGTCCAGACAGATGCCCAGCGGAGCGAGCTGTTCGACGACCATCTTGCGGATCTCGTGAGAAAATTCACCGATACCGCCGGTGAAGACCACTGCCTGAACATTTCCGGCGACCATAAAGTAGGAACCGATGTATTTGACGATCCTGCGGACGAACATCTTCACCGCAAGCTGAGCGCGTTCATTGCCGGAATCAGCGGCACTGAGCATATCACGCATATCGCCGGTACCGATACCGCCGACACCGAAGAGACCGGACTTCTTGTTGAGGATGTTGTCAACTTCAGCAGGAGTGGAACCGAGGTCGATCATACGGATGACCGCCGCCGGGTCGATATCGCCGGAACGGGTTCCCATCATCAAACCTTCCAGCGGGGTCAAGCCCATGGTGGTATCGACAACTTTACCGCCTTTGATCGCCGCCATGGAGCAGCCGTTGCCGAGATGGCAGGTGATGATGTCGGTCTTTTCCACATCCTGACCGAGGAATTTGGCAGTCGCCAGAGTCACATAGTGATGGCTGGTACCGTGGAAACCGTATTTACGGATGCCGTACTTTTCATAGTATTCGTAAGGAATGGCGTAGAGATACGCTTCTTTGGGCATGGTCTGGTGGAACTGGGTATCGAAGACGCCGACATTGGGAACTCCGGGCATCGCTTTTTCGCAGGCTTCGATACCGGCAAGGTTGGCGGGGTTGTGCAAGGGACCGAGGGGGAAACATTCGCGGACGATGGCTTTGACATTTTCATCGACCAGCACGGGAGCGGTGATTTTTTCGCCGCCGTGGAGGACGCGGTGACCGATGGCACTGATTTCAGAAAGGGATTTGATAACACCGATTTCGGGGTCAACCAGCTTTTTGCAGATCTCTTCGAACGCGCCGACGTGATCTTTCACCGGGATCTCCTGCTCGAACTTGAATCCGTCCGGGCGTTTGTAGATGAGATTGGGGCCGATGGTACCGAGGCGTTCAAACACACCTTTGGCGAGAACAGCTTCATTTTCCATCGAATAAAGCGTGAACTTCATCGAACTGCTTCCGGCATTGATGACCAGGACTTTCATTTTTTCTTCCTTCTTTCTGAAAAATGTTATATGGTTGTTTAAAGTAATTCATTAATATAGCACAACCTTGAGCATTTGTCAACCGTATTTCCCGCTATTTTCCGCCAGATTGCATACGAAATATGCCGGGCAGGACAACTTTGATTTTTTTCATAAAACTTACTTGTAATCACGCTCAGATGTGTTATTTTAAATGCTGAAATCAAATATTGTTTCAATAACTGTCAACAAAAGGAGACTCTTGTTATGAACTCTAATAATGCAGTAAAACTTTCCTGGAAAAAGTCCGATGTCCCCGCCGAACTCTTTCCGATGCTCGAAACTCTTTCCGAAGAGTACCCGATCACCGAAGGCGGCAGAGGACTTCACCTGAAATTCAAACGCATATCTTCCAGTGAATGTGTCTCCAGAGTCAGCCGTTCCAAAGGCGCGGTTTCGGTTGAATACTCCTCCCTCTCCGGTGCCGCCCGCGGCATCGGCAGCGCGTTATCCCGGATCGAAGAGAATGTTTCCACCCCCTTCAAGCACCTCGGTATCATGCTCGATGTCTCACGGGGCATGGTCATGCGGATCGAACATCTGAAAAAATGGCTCCGCCGTCTGGCTCTTGCCGGCTACAATCAGGTCCAGCTTTACTGCGAAGATATCTACGAACTCGAAGAAGAACCTTTCTTCGGCGCGTTCCGCGGTGCTTATTCTCTGGAGGAACTTCAGGAGATCGACGCTTACGCCGACACCCTCGGCATCGAAATGGTCGGCTGTATCCAGACCCTCGCCCATCTGGAACAGATGCTCCGCCATCCCCCTTATCAAGCCATGCAGGACACCCCCCGCGTGATGATGGTCGGCTCTCCGGAGGTCAACGCTCTGGTCGAAAAAATGATCGCTTTCTGGAGCAGTGCCTTCCGCAGCCGCAACATCCACATCGGCATGGATGAAGCTCACGGGCTCGGTTTGGGCAATTACCACCGCAAAAACGGCTGCGCCAGCGGCTTTGATCTGATGAACGCCCAGCTGTCGATGGTTTCCGCCGTCTGCGCAAAATACGGCATGAAACCGATGATGTGGTCGGATATGTACTTCCGTCTCACCAATGAGCAGAACGCCTACTACGATACCGAATCCCCCTTCCCCGCCGGACTTGCCGGTCAGATCGATGCCAACACCAATCTGGTCTACTGGGACTATTATCACTCCGACAAAGAGACCTACGTCAAGATGATCCGGCGTCACCGCGACCTCGGCAAAGAGCCGATCATGGGTTCCGGCATCTGGACCTGGGTCCGTTTGTGGTACGATCACAACAAAACGATGCTGACGGCAACTCCGTGCATCGAAGCCTGCCGCGAAGAAAAAATTTCCGAACTCTTCTTCACCATGTGGGGCGATGACGGCGGTTACTGCGACTACGACTCCTCTCTTGCCGGCATCCTGCGCTGCGGCGACCTCTGCTGGGGTGCCGAAGATGAAAACATGACTGCCGCCCGCTTCGATGCCGTCTGCTTTGCCGACTACGCAGCTCAGATCGCGGTCAGCAGTATCCACGCGCTCAACATCGCTCCGGAAGGAAAACCTGCCTATGAACTTTACGCTCAATCCATCCTCTGGGATGACCCGCTTCTCGGTATCGCCTTTGACGGCATGAAGCGCATCAACCCGGAATTTGACCTTGAACTGCTCGATGTTTACGATGAAATACTCTGCCGCATCATGCCCCATATCGAAGAGTGCGATGCCGGAAACATCGCCTACGCGGTCGCGGTCATCAAGTTCCTGATGCGAAAACTTGAACTGCGCGGCGCGCTGGAAGCTGCTTACGACAGCGGCGACCGTCTTGCGCTCCATGAGCTTGCCACGACCACCATTCCGGCGGCATTGACTGCTCTCTATCAGCTTGACGGACTTTTCCGCCAGATCTGGCTTGCCCGTTCCAAACCCTTCGGACTGGAACGCATCCAGATCCGCAACGCCGGACAGGCGGCGCGGCTGGAAGAGCTTATCGTGCGTATTCAGGAATACCTTGACGGCAATATCGACACCATCGAAGAGCTGGATGCCCGGCTGCCCTGGTCGGCACCCTCCCCCTCGTACCATGTTTATCAGAATGTCGCAGTAGGAACGATCAAAGTATGGTAACTCTGGAATCTGCCGAAGCACTGCTTCAAAATGTACCGGATGAGATCATCGCGGTAAGTGATGATATCTTTCAACTTCTGAGCATAACGCTGGGCCATTCAGCTCCGCAGACGGTGGTCTTTTCCGGAACGCACTACGCGGAACTTTTCCGCTGTGCCGGATACACGGTTTACACCGGTATCGAAGCGGAACCTGCCACTGCCACGGTGGAAAAAATGGTCGCGTTCCTTGCAGACGCCAAACCGGAAAACGTGGTCGCTGTCGGCGGCGGCAGTGTTCTTGATGCCGCCAAAGCCGCCTGGCTCTCCAGTCAAACCGGTTGGCAGCTGAGTGAACTCTTCGGCGTCAACCGCTGGAGCAGTGCCAATCCCGGTAAAAAGTTGAAGCGCATGGTCGCCATCCCCACCACCAGCGGAACCGGTTCGGAGGCGACCCCCTACTCCAATATCGTCGATCGTTCCCTCGGCGTGAAAAAACTTATTGTGGAAGATCAAACCGTCCCGGCAATAGCTTTCTGTCCGGTGCTGTTTCAGAAATCCATGCCCGCCGCCCTCACCCGCGCGGTCGGCTGTGATGCGCTGGCGCATTTGCTGGAAGGTTTTCTCAACACCGGAGCTGACGACCGCCATCCCCGGGCAAACCTGTGGGCAAAGACCGGTATCGCTCTGGTCAGAAAATATCTGCCGCTGGCGATCGCTGAACCGGACAACACGGAAGCACGCAAGGGGATGATGCTCGCTTCCACGCTGGGCGGCATGACCATCCGTTTCAAATCCACCGGCTTGCCGCACTTGTGCAGTTTCTCCTGGTTCGGGCGCATCGCTCACGGGGAAGCGGTGGCGTTACTGCTTCCGGAAGCGTGGAGATATTACCTTGCCAATCCGGAAGTCGCCAAGCGCACGATGGAACTTGCCGGCATCTTCCCCGGCTCCATGCCGGAAGAGGTCATTGCAAGTTTCCGCACTTTCCTGAGTTCCGTCGGCTTACCGGAAAAACTCTCCTTCTGGAAAGATATCACTCCGGAACTTCTGGAACGTACCGCCCGCAGCGGTGCCGAAAACCGCATGAAACTGGAAAATGCCCCCCATCCGGTCCCGCTTGAACAAAGTTATGAAATT
Source organism: Lentisphaeria bacterium (assembly GCA_017508135.1). Lineage (GTDB taxonomy): Bacteria > Verrucomicrobiota > Lentisphaeria > Victivallales > Victivallaceae > UBA1784. The sequence goes on from JAFVZN010000097.1 coordinate 18,977, forward strand.
TTACTGTCCATTATGAAGAAAAGTTATTGAAAGGAGCTTTATCATGGTACACGTTGTCGCCCGTATGGAACTCAATGAGAACTGTTTTGACAAAATGGTGGATATCCTCCGCGATCTGGTTCCCGTCGTCCGCGCCGAAGCCGGATGTATTATGTACAACCCCAGCATGGATGTTGACGGAAACAAAACCTTCCTCACCATCGTCGAAAGCTGGGAATCAGAAGCACATTTGAAAGCCCACCTCGACTCCCCGCACATGGCAGATTACCGCGTTGCCGCTGCCGGTCTCCGCAAGGGTGCCGATGTCAAAGTCATGACTCCGATATTGTAAACCAAGGATCCATATCATGGCAAAGATAACCATTGATTTCAGCACTACATCCGGCAGAATAAAGCCGATGAATGCCGTCAACAACGGTCCGATCAAGCCGCGCAACGACCAGAGCCGGGGCAATTTCAAAGATTATCAGGCATTGCGTATCCCCTTTGCCCGGATCCACGATGCCAACTTGTGTTACTCCTACGGCGGTCCGCACTGCACGGATATCCATGCCGTATTTCCCGATTTTGCGGCAGACGAAAATGATCCGGCATCGTATGACTTTCATCTGACCGACGAATACCTTTCCAATATGCGCTCTGCCGGAACTCAAGTTTACTACCGGCTGGGAGCAAGCATTGAACACTGGAGCAAAAAATATGCCATCCTGCCCCCGGCAGACTTTGCCAAATGGGCGCGGATTTGCGAACACGTCATAATGCATTACAATGAAGGATGGGCTGACGGATTCCACTGGAACATCGAATACTGGGAAATATGGAATGAACCCGACCTCGACCCGGATGATGCTCCGAACAAACGCTGCTGGGGCGGAACCAAAGCGCAGTTCTTTGAACTTTACAGTGTCACGGCATCGTATTTGAAAGCACGTTTCCCGGCATTGAAGATCGGCGGTCCGGCGATCGCCGGAAAAAAAGAGTGGGGAGCGGAATTCATCAAGTACATGGCAGAGAAGAACGTCCCGCTGGACTTTTTCTCCTGGCACCGTTATACGGCGAATATCGGACTTATCACCGAATTGTGCCGCTTCTGGCGCAAAACCCTCGATGATTGCAAACTGACCAAAACAGAGAGCATCCTCAACGAATGGAACTATGTCCGCAACTGGAACACGGAGTGGCTCTACTCCATTGAAAAAATGATCGGCATGAAAGGTGCCGCGTTCTCTGCCGCCGTCATGTGTGCCTGTCAGAATGCACCGCTGGATATGCTGATGTATTACGATGCCCGCGTAAACTGTAATATGAACTGCCTTTTCAGCACGATAACGTTGAAACGTCTGAAAGGCTTTTACAGCTATTACGCCTTCGCTGAACTGGCATCTCTCGGAACTCAACTGCCAACTTCCAGTGACGATGCGGACATTTACGCGCTTGCCGCCACTGATGCGGAGGGCAACTGGGGAATGATGGTCGTCTATTATACCGATGATGACAATGCCGTAAGCAAAGAGATAAACATCGAAACCGGCAAACCGGGATGCCGGATGGAGTGCCGTCTGCTCGATGAAGATTACACCTTTGAACCGGTATGGCCGGATTGCGATGAAAACGGAACCCTTTCGCTCCGGATGCAGCGTCATTCAATGCTTTTTATCACGGCAAAAAGTTAGTGGCACTTTTCGGCATGGTCTCGCAGGTGATCTTTCCGCACACTGCAAACGAAGCTTGCTTTTTTGCGACCATCGGGAGCAAAAATATTTCGCTTTTCTTGAAAAAGGAAAGGGGTTCGGGGGAAGGGAAAAACTTCTTTTCCCGTAAAAAGAAGTTTTTCCCTTCCCCTGAAATCATCATCATTTTCCAGATGAAGTGCTTACAGGACTTTTGAGAAAAATTCTTTCACCCGGGGGTTCTCCGGGTTTTTTATTACCTCTTCCGGAGTGCCGTCGGCAACGATCGCGCCGTGGTCCATAAAAAGCACCCGGTTGGCGATCTCCAGAGCAAAACCGATCTCATGCGTGACTACGATCATGGTCATACCGTCGTTGGCAAGCTCTTTCATCAATGCCAGCACCTCTCCGACCATCTCCGGGTCCAGCGCGGAAGTGGGTTCGTCAAAGAGCAGCACATCCGGATTCATCGCCAGAGCCCGGATGATGGCGATGCGCTGTTTCTGACCGCCGGAAAGCTGTCCGGGGTAGGCAGAACGCTTTTCATAAAGTCCGATACGGCGCAACAGTTTATCTGCGGTCTCTTTCGCGGCGGCGGCAGTGCTGCGCCCGGTAGTCACCGGTGCCACGGTGATATTTTTCCGTATCGTCATATTGGGGAAGAGGTTGAAATGCTGGAAGACCATTCCGACCTGCTGCCGGAAAGTGTTGACATTGTTCTTGCCGGAGGTGATCTCCTCACCCTTGAAAAATATCTGTCCGCCGTCCGGAGTTTCCAGCAGATTCAAACAGCGCAAGAATGTACTTTTTCCGGAGCCGGAAGGCCCCACCACAAAGACGACCTCCCCCTTTTTTATATCAACGGAAACATGATTGAGCGCAGTGAGGCCGGGGTACTCCTTCACCAGATCGCGGACTTCAAAAACAACTTCACTCATTTTTCTTCAACCTCTTTTCCAACATGCCAAGCAATCCGCTCAAAACGACGACCAGCACCAGATAAATAAGTGCCACCGCGATCAGCGGGAAAAACGCATCATAAGTCTGACTGCGGATGATATCACCGCCCTTAGTCAGATCGTGCAGAGCGATATAACCGGAAACACTGGTCTCTTTCAACAGCACGATAAACTCATTTCCCAGAGCCGGGAGAACATTCTTGAACGCCTGGGGGATGATTATCAGCCGCATGGACTGGATGTATGACAACCCCAGACTGCGTCCGGCTTCCATCTGTCCTTTATCGATGGACATGATGCCGCCACGGATGATTTCTGCAACGTAAGCACCGGAGTTGATACCGAAAGCGATGATCGCCACCAGAACTTTGTCGATATCGACCGCGCCGAACACGACGAAGTAGATTATCAACAACTGCACGACCACCGGAGTTCCGCGGATGATGGTGAGATAGAATTTGCACACCCAGTTGAGAAACTTCAACCGCCCGGTCTGATCGGCGGTACTGCGGACTACCGCCACGGCAAAGCCGATAACGATACCGATAAGCAGAGAAAAGAAGGTTATCTGCAAAGTATTGAGCAACCCTTGCAGCAAATAGACATAACGGGAATCTTTGATGAAATTGAGCGTAAAAGAAGATTTCACCACTCCCAGGAAACTGTCATCGGGATGCTCTCCGCCATTTTCAGTTTCGTTATTATTCTGGGTTTTGTAGTGATTGATTATCCGGTCAAGCTCGCCGGATTCCTTCATTTTCAGCAGTTCGGCATTGAATTTTTTCAGCAGGTCTTTGTTATTTTTGCTGATGGCGAAAGCGTACTCTTCATAGGTCAAAGCCTCAGGAAGCAATCTCAACTTCTGCCGCTGCCGGACAAAAACTCTTGCCGGTTCCGCATCGATGACCACCGCTTCGATCTTTCCGGCACTGAGAGCAGCCACCGCCAGCGGAGCGTTGGAAAAACGTTCCGGTTCCCGGATGTTGCGGGTGACAAAGGTATCTCCGGTGGTTCCGTGCTGAACGCCGATGGAAACATTTTTCAAATCGGAACAGTTCTGTACTTTTGAATCCTGCCGGACGATGACCAACTGTTCCGCCACAACGTATGGAATGGTGAAGTTGACCTGCTTCTTGCGTTCTTCGGTGACGGTGATACCGGAGGCGGCGATATGCGCTTTTCCGGTCTGCACGGCGGCGATCACCGAATCGAAGTTCATATCCTGGATCTCAAGGATGTATCCGAGCCGATCGGCGACTGTCCGGACGATTTCCGGGTCGATACCGACGATATCCTGTTTCTCGACATATTCATACGGCGGGAAGGAGGCATTGGTCACCATCAGCAAATGCGGTTTCTTCTGTTCGTCGCACCCTCCGGAAAGGAGGATCACCAATGCCAGAAGCAGCAAGTGTAAATATTTCATCAAAAAATCACCTTTCAAAAAAATACATTTGAAGCAATTTCAAAAGTAATTCGAAAAGAAATGGAAAAATCAGCGTTGAGAAAATCGAAGCGGCTGCTTGATAAGTAACCAGCCGAAAACGCTCCGCTTTAAGATCACAACGGTGATTTTCAAAAGTTTTTGAGGACTTTTGAAATTGGCTCATTAATATAATGTACCCCCAAAACAGGATTTTTTCAAATATTTATCAACAGTTACTCACAGATATCCCATAGAATAAGAAAAAAGTTTGTTTTTTCAATTTTTGCAGCGGAAGAAAATAAGATTTTGAAAAAGTGATTTTGTCAGATTTTGTTTTGCGCAAGCAAAACGCGCGTGCGCCATGCGCCGCGCCACCAGTGACACTGCGTTCAAAA
>JAFVZN010000098.1 GCA_017508135.1 Lentisphaeria bacterium
GCAATTCTATTAAAGTGAAATGGGCGTGTGCGGGGGACAAAGGAAACTTTTTTTCACGGGAAAAAAAGTTTCCTCTTTCCCCCGCGCCCCCTTTCTCTTTCAAAAAAAGCGGAGTATTTTGCACCTCCAGTTTGTCGCCGCACTTGAAAAAACGCACTGATGAGATAAAAGTATCTACCAATAATTCGATAAGCGTGAATGCCGATTTTTTTGAAGTCATGATTTCTTCTCCCGGATATAGGTTTACAGTTCACCATTTAGAGTATACCACATCTCCGGGAAAAATACAAGTCTCTGCGAATTTTTTTTACGGTTTTTTTATGTCATCCGGGAAATCCGGCGGAATGAGCATCACCTTCAATACCCGTTCCATCGTCCGGCGGAATACCGGCGCGGCAACGGTTCCGCCGCCGACACCTTTTCCCCGGGGATGGTCGACGGTTATCACCATCACCAGTTCCGGGTGTTTCGCCGGAACGAATCCGGCAAAGCTGGTATAATATGCTCCCCCGCTGTAACCGAGTTTGGGAAGGTGTTTGCGGGCGGTTCCGGTCTTTCCCGCCACTTCATAACCGGGAATGGCGGCTCTTTTGCCGGTTCCATCTTTGGCGGTGACGGTGCAGAGCATCTCCACGAGTTGAGCGTGAGCCTGACTGTTTTCAAAGACCGGAACGGGGATCTCCCGCCGGACACGGAATTCCTTGCCGCTTTCGGAGTCGCGGTAGCGGTCGATGATATTGAGTTTGGGCAGTTTGCCGGTGGCGATGGCGCAATATCCTCTCAGCAGCTGCAGCATGGTGACGTTGGTTCCGTAACCGATGGGAACGCGGGTGGCGGCAACCTTTTCCCGGGGGAGGATGAGCATATTTCCTTTGCTCTCCCGGATGAACGGCAACCCGGTTTTCTGACCGAAACCGAAGAGCCGGCGCACTTCGTTCTGGCGAAGTTCGCCCATCTTCAAGCCGATTTTTGCCGAACCGATATTACTGGATTTTTTCAAAATCTCTCCGATGGTCAAATTTTCATATTTGCCGACGTCGCTGAGTTTTCTATTGGCATATATCCACATTCCGCGTTCGCAGTCGATCCGTTCGCCCGGAGTGACCACGCCCCAGTCGAGGGCTTTACCCACAAAGAACGGTTTGAACACGGAACCGGGTTCGTAAATTTCGGAGGCGAACCGGGTCCCGGTCTGATTTTTGACAAAGGTACTGCGGTCGGAAGGATTCCAGGTCGGACGCTGTGCCAATGCCAGGATATCTCCGGTGCGCGGGTCGGCGATGGCGGCATAGATGTTGTCCGGGTTCCATTCGGCAAAACATTTATCCAGCTCTTCTTCCAGTATCGCCTGAATATTCTCCCGGATGGTGAGAAAAACATCTTTTCCATCGGTCGCGGCACTGAGGTCCTGCTTGCCGTAACTGAGGATATGTCCTTTTCTGCCCCGCTCGTAGGCGTGATGTCCGTCGGTACTCTCCATGCGTTTATTCAGTGCGCTCTCCAAGCCGCCTTTGGCGACCTCTTTGTCGTTCACAACGTCGGTATAACCGAGCAGATCGGCGGCGAGGGTCCCTTTGGGGTGGTTGCGCACATAGATGTTTTTGAACCGGAACGCCGCCTTGGAGATTTTCGAGGATTCGAGCATCTTTTTCAGCCGTTCCGCAAGCTCCTTGCCGGCTTCGAGTTCCAGAAGCAGATAACGGTTTTTGGTGATGACTTCTTTGCCGTTTTTGACCGTTTTGGTCATCGGTTCCAACTCTTTGTAGTAGTACATCACCGGCTTGTTGAACACTTCGGAAAAGATCACCGCCAGTTTTCTCCTGCGCTGTTCGCGCACTTCGTCTGCCATCGCCCGTTTTTTCTTGTTGTTGGACTTTTCGTAGTGGAAAAATGCCGCATGTACCGCATCGTAAGGAGATACGGCGATCGTGACTTTGGGCAGATTGGAAACCAGCAGATTGCCGTCGGCATCGAAGATCTCTCCGCGTTTGCCGGAAAGTTTGATCTCGGTGGAATATTTGGCTGTCGCTTTGGCTTTAAGTTCTTTGTTTCTGACGATCTGCACATGGTACGACCGCCAGATGAAACACGCCAGTATCGGTATCCATAAACACGATATGACGATTATGCGCAAGCGTACTTTGTTGAACATTGCAGCCATGGTTTATCTCCGGAGTTTTACAGATACAGGAGGCGGCGGTCAATAACGCGGACGGCTGCTGTTCCGGGCGACAGAGACCGGACGGTTTTCCGGCAGTCTGATCTGCATCGCCTGTTGCGGGGTAAGGATTTCCATTTCCCGGTTGCGGATCTGGTGGTGGCTTGCCTCCACCAGCGGCAGACGGAACTGTTTGATTTTTGCGCTGATGTGGGTCAGATTGGAAAGTTTTGCGTACTCATCTTCCAGTGTTTTGATACTGCGGTTGGTATCCGCGATCTGGTGCTTGACATTTTCTATCCGCCGGTCGATGTTGCGGCTCTCCTGAATGAGTGACATATAGAACATGAAGAAAAGACCGCAGACCCCGATGACCGTGACAAAGGTGGTCAGCGTGGTGAGATAAACGAAAAATGTGTTGCTGCTTTTGCCTGACGGAGCGGAACTTTTGCTGCGTCGGCTTCGTGTCGATGTCCCCGGATAAACTTTCATACTTTTAACTCCTGTATCTGTAAATTTTTTATTTTTTTATCAACTTCAAACGTGTTGCGCCACGCGGAACTTTGCGCAGGCGGCGCGGGGGTTTTCTGCCAGTTCTTCTTTGGTCGCGCACAACGCTTTGCGCGTGACCAGCGTCAGTGATGCCTTGTGATTGCAGCAGCATACCGGCAGTTTCGGCGGACAGATGCACTCCGTGCTTTCGTCCCGGAAGAAATTCTTCACGATGCGGTCTTCCAGCGAGTGGAAACTTATAACTCCGATACGCCCGCCGGAAGAGAGCAGTTTCACCGATTCGCTCAAACCCACTTCCAACTGGCGCAGTTCATCGTTGACCGCAATGCGTACCGCCTGAAAGAGCAGTGTCGGATGCGGCAGTTTTCCCGGCCGCGCCCGTCCCATGACCTTGTCGGCGATCTCCACCAGATCGGCGGTTCGGGCGAAAGGCGATGTTTCCCGGCGTTCGATGACCGCCTGAGCAAGTTTCCTTGCCTGCTGAAGTTCGCCGTAGTTGCGGAACGCGTGTTCAAGTTCTTCCTGAGAAGCCTTATTCAGCCACCTTCCGGCGGTCAGCGTACTGCGGCGGTCCATCCGCATATCCAGCGGACCATCCTGCCGCCAGGAAAATCCGCGTTCAGCGCAATCCAGCTGTGGTGACGATACGCCGATATCCAGCAGTATGCCGTCAACATGATCCCAGCCGTGTTCAACGGCGATGGCGGCAAGTTCCGAATAGTTGCCCCGGACAAGTGTCACGCGGGAACCGGCAAAGCTCAGCCGCTCTTTTGCAGCGTTGAGAGCCATATCATCGCGGTCGATGCCGAGCAGTTCCAGTTTCGGGTATTTCTCCAGAAGTTTACTGCTGTGACCGCCGCCGCCGACAGTTCCGTCGATAAGACGTGCCGGATGTGCCGGGTCGAAAGTCAGGTGTTCCAGAACCTCCCTGTGGAGTACGGGCAGGTGATGAAATTCAGTTATACTGTTATTCATTTTCCCAGAACTCCTCTCAAAAGACCGGTGAAATCATCGCCGGACTCGCACACTTGCTGGATCTCGTTGAGGCAATCATCCGGATCTTTCGGCCGCTGCCAGTTTTCCGGTGCACAGATCCGGATATGGGTGACTGCGCCGATCATTTTCAGCTTGCGGTCGACCCCGATGGAAGCAAGTTTCTCCTTGTCCAGAGCTATGCGCCCCTGTTTGTCACAGCGGCAGCGGCGGGATTCGGAGCCGAGGTACGCCAGTGCCATCTGTATTTTCGGGTTGGCAATGGCGAGTTTTGCCGCCTTGCCGCAAAATTCCATAAATGTAGCTATCGGTAAGAGGAGCAACGCGTTACTGCGGGCAGGTATCATTATCAGTTCGGTATCTCCATCCTTCTCCCGCCAGTCGCTGGGCAGGCAGACACGACCCTGCGCATCGAGCGCATGGTCATAATTCCCGACAAAGAGGACGGGGAAGAGATTTTCTGCCTGATTCAAGATAGAGTGCTCCTATTTATACCTATTCTACCCTACATCTACCTAATTTAGCCAAAAAAACGAAAAAGTCAACCTTTTTTATACAAAATTTTCCATTTTTTTTCAAAAAAATTCAAAATTGCTGATTTTTTGTGTCGCAAGGGGCGGTACTTGATTTTTTTCCGGCGGCGATATATATTATCCCGGTTGCCATGGAAAGGATGGAGAATGAAGATCATCGACAGTTTTTTTCAACCTTACGAGGAGTTCAGTATCCGGACGGCACTTTCAGAAGAGGAGCTGAAACAGGCTCTGGAAAAGGAGTGTCCGGATTCATCGGTATTGTCGTGGAAAGTTTTCAAAGCATCTTTCGGCATGAGTGAAACGATGATCTTTATACGCCGTCATAACGACCCGTTCCGGTTGTTCCCGGTGCGCAGCCGCAGAAATTCCATGCGCGGAGAAGTGCATATCCAATGTGAAAAAATATCGGACGGTGTGACCGTACTGCACATCTCCATCGCGCCGGATGGCAGATGGAAGGGATTTATTTGGGGACTTGGTATATTTTCCCTGATTTATGGGATATTTGCCGCGATGTTCGTCTGGTATCTGGTATTTTTACCGGTGGTGTTTTTCGGCTTTATGTTTTTTGTGCTGACGTGCTGCTGCGGTGCTGCTCAAAGCGAGGTGTCGGAAACCCGGCAGGGATTCCGGGAGCTGCTGAAAAAATTGGAACATAACACCGGAGGATAAAAAAGCGGCAGTTTCGCACATTTTTGCGAACTGCCGCCTGATGGATTCCGGGAGCTTGTTACCGGGTTTTGATAAAACGCTCCGGGAAGAGTTCGATCAACTCATCCAGATCGGTAAGTTTCAATATGCCGTTGGGAACAAACGACTGCGGGAACGGCGCATCGGGTGAGAGCGCGTGTTCCGTGTAGGTGGGAACTTTTTTGTCCAGATGAAGTTTTACCGGTATGTCGCTGAGAACTGCGGCGAAAACCGCCGGGATGACACCCAATCCTTCACTGCGGAGAGTTATCTTTTTCACCCCTTGCGAATGGAGGAACTTTATCGCGGCAAGTACATCCAGCACCCGTCTGCCCAACAGCGGTTCGTCCATCATCAAACCGAGTGCTGAATAGTGGTAATCCAACTGATAATTGGCATGGAACCCCCCGTAAACCTGCGATTCGCCGCAGCCGCGGTAATCAATGCCGCGCAGTTCCGCTTTGGGGTCGAGCGGCATAAGTCCCGGGAGTACATCGTAACAGCCGCTTTCCGGAACGAGCAGTTCGACATTGGAGGAAAATTTGGCATTGCCCTGCACATTGTGGCGGTTATAGATGCCGTAAAGTGTGGCGGTGATGCCCGGTTCCGTCCTTATTCCGGTACGCAGAAAGAGGTCGCGCTGTCGGTTGCGGACGTGCTGGAGCAGAATGTGATCGGTGGTGTTGATACGGGCGGGCAGTGCCAGCAGTTTTGTCAGTTGTTTCTTCATTGATTCCGGAGAAACTTTTTTCTGCGCACGCTGTTTTTTCAGTTCAAGTGCCCTCTTGGCAATGATGTTTTGTACGGATGATTCTCCGGGCAGATCGAGCAGCTGTCCGGTGGCGGAACACCACAGCTCTTTGTGAGCAGGAAGTTTTACCGCCTCTTCTTTGGGGTCGCACTTGACGTTGAAGTGCTTGCCGAAAAATTCATAGGCACTGCTGCGCAGCTCTTCCGAATAACCGTGACCGTGCGGCGCGACCGTGATGGAGATATTCTCCTCCGCACCCAGCAGGCGGTAGATTTTTTTCGCCATATTATAGGTCATAAGCGCACCGCGGATATCAAAAAAGTCGTGCTGCTGCGCCAGAATACGGTACGGCTTGGGCGCATGCGCCAGAACGAGGTCGAGCATTTCGCCCTTGTTGGCTATAAACGAAGCCGGATTCTGTTCGCCGTCAGTGGGCAGTTCGTTGAGGGCGTTGTGGTAAAATGTGGTGATATAACAACTGGGAGCTGAGGCGGCGATGCGGCGGTCATAAGCCGAAAGAAGTGCAGTCATTGTGCCGCCGCCTGAGTTGCCGTTGACACCGATGCGGGCGTGGTCGATATCACTGCGGCTTTGCAGGAAGTTGACCAGCTGAACGGCATCATGCAGCCGCCAGTCGGAAAAGTTTTCTCCGAGAGTGAGCAGCTGGCGGTTGAGGATATTATGTCCGTGAACCATTGAATATTTTTCAAACTGCCACCGCTCCCCCTGATGGATGGGATCGGCACTCAGTACGGCAAAGCCGCGCAGGGCAAAGTTGACACAGGCGCGCAGATAACCGGATTTCCCGTTGGTGGCGTGACCGGCGAGGAAGATGATCGCTGGGAACGGCTTTTTCCCTTTGTCCGGCAGAAAAAGATTGACGCTCATGGAAAAGTTTTCCCGGGTGCGGATCAAATGCTTTTCAACCTTGTAACCGGGGAAGTTCGCAACGCCGGTACAGCGGCTTTCCACCGGGAGAAGGCTTTTGACATTTTTGAAACTTGCCTGGACTTTTTTCCGTGCGCTCTCCACTAAACGCAGGGCATCCTGCCGGGTCCCGGCTTTGGCGACGGCACGGCGGGTCTGTTCCATATTTTTCTCAACGCGGGAGATGTAATAGTCCTGGAGCATCTCACTTTTGCGCGGTTTTTCGATAACGATTTCCGAAGAAACCGGGGTGCATCCGGCAAGTATGAGAACGACTGTTGCTGTATAAAACAGATGTTTCATGCTTTTGATTTCCTTAAGTGATAATATCTTTTAGGAATGCGATACTGCTGGCGTAAAAAGTGCCGATCGGCGTGCTGAATCGCGGGAGTGCCCGCTCGGCAATGCAACGCTTTTCACCGCGCACAAACTTGCCAGCCGGAGGGAGACAGCCGTTCCGGCTTTCTCCCCGCCGGACTCCCCTCTTTTCCAGTTCCCCGTCGCGCGCAACGTTTGCTGGTATTTTCCTTCGATTACAGCGCCTGCGGTCAGCCGATTGTATCGTCTGACCTCGCGGCTTACTGCTCGGC
>JAFVZN010000099.1 GCA_017508135.1 Lentisphaeria bacterium
CCTGCTCTAACCAACTGAGCTACGGGTCCACTTTTTTGCGACTTGCTTACTATATCACCGAATACACTGTTTTTCAAGCGGCATATCAACTTTTTTACAAGTTATATCACAGCTTTCTCCAAAAAATCTCCCTGCGGCGGCGGGAGAGCCGCCTCGCCGCTCGTGCTTCGCACTCGACGGTTGCAGTCGATTTTCCGGAGACCTCGCTCTGCGGCATTCCGCGCACCTTCCGCCGTCCTCATAACTGCGGGTAAGGTAGTTTTAAAGTAGTACACCTTGTCCCGGCGGAGCGAAAGAGGAGACGGATCCTTCGTTGTCAGTGTGACTTGACGTCAACCTTGCCGCACACGGCATCCGCCGCGATCATGGCATTGTGCGATCTTTGCAAAATCTGACAAAATTACTTTTTTAAATCAGAAATTTCTCTGCGCAAACAGTGATAAAAAACACTGTTTTTGAAAAATTATGGGATATCTGTGAAAAAATTTGCAAAAAAGCTCAAAAATTTACTTGAATGTCTGATTTTACGGTGTATAATAATAACCGGAAACTCCGGAGTTACCGGATAAAGAGAGATCATTCAGAAAGATTTTTTGATATAATGAGCGAAAACAACAATGACAATCTGCTGGTAAATGCCGAGCATCTGGTCAAAACTTATCACGGCAGAACCGTGGTCAACGATGTCTCCGTCTGCATCCGCCCCGGCGAAGTGGTGGGACTTCTGGGGCCGAACGGTGCCGGTAAAACGACCAGCTTTTATATGATAATGGGTCTGGTCCGTCCCGATTCCGGAAAGATCACCTTCCGGGGAAATGACATCACCCGGATGCCGATGTACAAAAGAGCCCGCATGGGTATGGGATATCTGGCGCAGGAACCTTCGATCTTCCGCAAGCTCACGGTGGAAGATAATATCATGGCGATATTGGAGACTCTGGCTCTCTCCGGAAAAGAACGCAAGGAACGGCTGGAACAGCTCTTGGAAGAGCTGGAACTCACCCGCTTGAGAAAACAGAAAGCAATGACCCTTTCCGGCGGTGAACGGCGGCGGCTTGAGATCACCCGGGCTCTGGTCACCAATCCGGCGTTCATCATGCTCGACGAACCTTTTGCCGGAGTCGACCCGCTGGCGGTGCATGACGTTCAGCAGATCATCCTCAAACTGAAAGAGAAAAACCTGGGAGTGCTTATCACCGACCACAGTGTGCGGGACACTTTAAAAATCGTTGACCGGGCGTATATCATGTGTCTGGGAAAAACATTATTGGAGGGACCGAGCGATTTTCTGGTCAACGATCAGAAGGCGAAAGAGATTTATCTCGGACCGGAATTTACCATGTAAGTTCCGTCTCCGGGGTATCACTGGTATTCAACAATGGAGCGGGGAATGGTTCTCCGGCTCCGACAGCTAAGGAGGTGCGCTTATGGCCATCAACATCATCGGGCGTCAACTGGAAATCACACCGGCAATCAAGACCTACACCGAAGGTCAGCTGCAACCGTTTCTCGACATGACCTCACTTAAAGTTACCAGTATAAGCGCAACAATGGAATTTTCCAAAGGCCATTTCGACGTGGTACTGGTTTTGAACTGCAAATCCCACACGTTGACGGCAACGACCAACGACTTCGACCTTTACAAAGCGTTGGATGCCGCAGTGGACAAATTGGAATCCCAGTGCGCTTCGCTCAAGGGTAAGATCCAGGAACATCATGCCGATCCGGTCAGCACAACTGACATCAAGATACAGAGTACCAACGAATAACAGCAAGTCTTAAAATTGAACTTGAGGCAGTCCGGTTCCATTCAGGTGTTCCGGGCTGCTTTATTTAAAACGGAGAAGAGTGTACATTTATGATAATCGCAGTTTCAGGGGAATTCGGCGATCAGCTCGAACAATTTGTCTACTACAAAGTGGAAAACAACTCCATCCGGGAGCGGGAAAATATCTTCACCCCGCCGGGCGGAGTGGATGCTTTGCTGAAACAATTCATCTCTCTGGAGATCGATCTGCTTATCGCCGGAAATCTGCCGGAAACATTGGAAATGGCTCTCAGCGATGCGGGGATCGCCGTGATATCCAAAGTACACGGCGTATCCGATCAGGTTTTAAAATCTTATCTTGCCGGAACATTGGAGTTTTGAACGATGGATTGCGAAAAACTGAGAGAGTTTCTCAACACCAACGACCTCTTCTGCCGTTACTGCGGTATCCGGTTGACCCGGGTCGCCCCCGGCGAAGCGGATGCTGAACTTGAAATCACCTCCGATATGCTCAACAGCCGCAATGTGGTACAGGGCGGTGCGATCATGACACTGGCAGATTTCGCCTTTGCCGGAGCCGCCAACGCCATGGGCAGAACGACCGTATCCACCGGAGTCGTGACCAACTTCATCCGTCCCGGCAGTGGAAAAAAACTGACTGCTCACGCGAAAAAGATACATCATGGAAAAAATACCTGCCTTTATCAGGTCGACGTGGTGAACGATGAAGGAAAACTGGTAGCTTCAGTCAACGTTTCCGGCTTCACGGTCGCTGACAGTCCGGTGATTTAAGGAGGTGACACGATGGGGAAAAAGCTCCGGGTCTACATTGTACGCGGTATGCGCTGTGCCGGATGTTCCGGCAAGGTGGAGAAGACCGTCGCCCAGCTTCCGGGAGCGGAAAATGTTTCCGTAAATTACGCCACCGGCATCCTGTCGCTGACCTCCACTCCGGAGCAGCTCAGTGACGAAGCTGTTTTTGCCGCAGTCAAAAAGCTCGGGTTCACCGCCGAATATCCTCCCGCCGACCCGGCGGAAGAGGAAAAAAAAGAGGCTCAGCAGTTTAAAAAACAGCTGCACGATCTCATTTTCTGTATCATTTTCACCATAATGCTCACCTTTGCGGCGTTTTCCGGCATAATTCCCGGACTCCGCCTTTCGGGAGCAATTCAGTTGGTACTGCTCCTGCCGGTGTTGTGGGCAGGACGGAAAATTTTTATCGCCGGGATACCGGCACTGTTGAAACTGCGCCCGGATATGGATTCACTGATCGCCTGCGGCGCGGGGACCGGAACGCTCTATTCTCTTTATCTTCTGATCTCAAACACGCCCTCCTGCCACTTTCACTTTGACTCCGTTGCGATGATAGTGACACTGGTCATGCTGGGCAGAACTCTGGAACACCGTGCCAGAAATAAAGTTTCAAGTTCCATGCGGGAACTGCTCAAACTCACCCCGGAATACGCAACACTCATTGAAAACGGCAATGAAAAGAAAGTCACAGTTCAATCGCTGCTGCCCGCCGCGCGTATCCGCATCCGTCCCGGAGAAAAAGTTCCCGCCGATGCGACCGTCATCAGCGGAACCTCTTTTGTCAATGAAGCGATGCTCAGCGGAGAAGAACTTCCCGTTGCCAAAGCTCAAGGCGACCGGATTTATGCCGGAACCATCAATATGGACGGCGTTCTGGAAGCTGACGTCGCGGCACTGGGGGAAGCCAGTGAACTCGGTCAGATCATCAAGCTGGTTTCCGAAGCGCAGAACACCCGCCCTCCGATAGCGGCACTTGCCGACAAGGTGGCGGGGATGTTTACCTGGATAATCTTTTCTCTGTCGCTTCTCACACTCACTTTATGGCTCATTTCCGGAGCCGCGTTTGCCGTGGCCTTCAACTACGCGCTTTCGGTGCTGGTCGCCGCCTGCCCCTGCGCGCTCGGGCTTGCCACGCCGATCGCGCTGATCGCCGGTGTCGGCAGGGGGGCAACTCTCGGAATGCTTATAAAAAACGGGACTGCCCTGGAAAATTGTGCAAAGAGCCGAACCGTGATTTTTGACAAGACCGGAACTTTGACCTCCGGCAAACCGGAGATAAAAAAGGTCGCCGTCTATCCGGAAAGCGGCATCACCGGAGATGAACTTCTGAAATTTGCCGCCGCCGCAGAAAGAAATTCAACTCACCCGCTGAGTGCCGCCTTGAACGCAGTCGTCCCCGAGCCGGAACTCACCGTGAGTGATTTCCAAAATGTCAGCGGTTGCGGGATCTCCTGTACCATCAATGGTAAAAAGTGGCTCTTCGGCAGTGAATCCTTTGCCTGTAACGGCAAAGAGTGGCAGAGCCCTGTTCCGGAAGATCTTTCCGGTCTCACCCTTATTTTCTGCACCGCAGATGGCGTTCAAACCGGCATCATCGGCGCGGGTGACAGCTTGCGGTCCGAAACACCGCAAATCATTGCCGGTTTGCAAAAGCTCAACATCCGCACGGTCATGCTCACCGGAGACAACGCTTCTGCCGCCGCCAGATGTGCCGCAGATTGCGGAATTTCCGAATTTTATTCAGAATGTCTCCCGGCGGACAAAGCCGGTATCGTGCGCGAGATCGCCGGAGAAAGCCGGAGTCCCGCCATTATGGTGGGCGACGGAATAAACGATGCTCCGGCACTGGCAAACGCCTCTGTCGGCATCGCCATCGGTTCCGGAACTGCGGCGGCAATGGAGAGTGCCGATATCATCCTGCGGGGAAACAGCCTTGCCGGAGTGGAAAACGTGATAAAATTGAGCAAAGCGGTATTCAACGTCATCCGTCAGAATCTCTTCTGGGCATTTTTCTACAACTTCGGCATCCTCCCCTTTGCCGCCGGTATCGGCACGTTATGGGGCGGCTTCTCCCTCAGCCCCGCCATTTGCGCGGCAACGATGGCGGCAAGTTCGCTCACGGTGGTGCTGAATGCCCTGCGGCTGCTCAAATTCAAGGTGAAAAAATGAATCCGGAACAGAAAAATTCTCCATTTTCAACAGCACTGCGCCGCTTCTGGAGCTCCGCCAGTGCCAGAACAGGCAGTATCGGGATACTGATACTGCTTATCCCGGCACTGCTGGCACCGCTGCTGGTAAATCAACGCCCGCTGATAATGAAGAAAGGTGGCGAATATTCTCTGCCGTTTCTCCGGTACATTTTCGCTCCGGAAAGTTCCGAAAAGCTGGTGGAGCAGACCTTCAACTATTTCGCCATGCTGACAATCGTCTTTTTTCTGAGCCGCCTCATCCGCTTCCACCGGATACGGCGGTGGATATTTGCCCTTTCTGCGGCGGCACTGCTGCTGCCATTCATCTTCACCCAGCCTAAACTGGAACGGATAAACTACCGGGAACTGTGCAAAAAAGGCGAGATCAGAGCCGTGTTCGCCCCAATTCCCTACGGTCCGTTTGAAAGTGCCGGAAGTCCGTTTGAAACACCATCCCGGAATCATATTTTCGGCTGTGACGATATCGGACGGGATGTTGCCAGCCGTTTGATCTACGGCGCGCGGGTTTCGCTGGCGGTGGGGTTGTTCGCCACTCTGACTGCACTGACCATCGGAACAGCGGCAGGATTGGCTACCGGATATTTCAAAGGGAATTTCGATTTGCTGATGATGCGGTTGGTGGAGATATTGATGTGTTTCCCCACATTTTTGCTGCTGCTGATATTGATGTCGATGCTGAGCGACCGGAAATTTGAACAATCCATCCCGCTGTTGATCGCAGTGATCGGCATTACCGGCTGGATAGGACCTGCCCAGCTGGTGCGGGGAGAAGTTTTGAAGCAGAGCGCACTGCCCTATGTCAAGAGCTGTATCGTATCCGGTCTGCCGGCGCACCGGATACTGTTCCGCCATCTGCTGCCGAACATTCTGCCGCCGGTGCTGATAAGTTTCACCTTCGGCGTTGCCGGAGCGATATTGTCGGAAAGCGGATTGAGTTTTCTCGGTTTCGGCGTGCAGATGCCGACCGCGAGCTGGGGAAACCTGCTGCGGCAGGCATTCGACAACCCGCTGGATCATTGGCATTTGACCTTGTTCCCGGGGATGGCACTTTTTATCGCCGTGATCTCATTCAACTTTACCGGAGAGGGTTTGCGCCGCGCCCTCGCCCCGGAGAAAGCGGAGTAATAACATCATGACAGCGGAACGGTATTATGACCTTTTAAAATCCACCGCAGACGGGATCGCCCCCGATGTAACAGAGATCGAAGCACTGCTTTCCCCTCCGGATGCGGAGTGCGAACAGAAACTTTTCGACACCGCACTGGCTCTGAAACGGGAGATCTTCGGCAACCTGGTGAACTTGCGCGGATTGATCGAATTTTCCAACATCTGCACCTGTGACTGCCTCTACTGCGGCATCCGCAAAAGCAACACCCATATCCGGCGTTACCGGATGAGCGATGACGAAATCGTTTACTGCGCAAAACTGGCGGCGGATTTCGGTTACGGTGCCGTGGTACTGCAAAGCGGCGAACGCAGTGACCGGGAATTTACAGACAGAGTTACCCGGCTGCTCGGGAAAATAGCGCAACTGCCAGCTCCTCCTGCCGTGACTTTATCCTGCGGCGAACAGAGTTTGGAAGTCTTCAAAGAGTGGGTCGCCGCCGGAGCCAAACGTTATCTGCTGAGGATAGAGAGTGCCACCGAAGAGATTTTCCGCCGGATACACCCGGAAGTCACCACCTTCGCCAACCGCAAAGCGGCACTGCTGCGCATCCGGGAAGCCGGGTTCCAGACCGGGACCGGTGTGATGATCGGACTGCCCGGACAAACTCTGCATCATCTGGCGCGCGACATTGAATTTTTCCGGGAAATGGATATCGACATGATCGGCATGGGTCCCTTCCTCCCCCAGAAAGATACCCCAATGGGCAATGCTCCGGATGATAAAGAGACTGTCGCGCGCCGTTTTTCATGGGCACTGCGGATGATCGCCGTCACCCGGCTGGTGTTGAAAGATGTCAACATCGCCTCCACTACCGCGTTGCAGACCATCGACCCGGAAAACGGACGGGAACGCGGTCTCCTTGCCGGAGCAAACGTGATAATGCCCAACGTGGGCGATATCAGTTACCGCAAGGACTACCAGCTTTACAACGGTAAACCCTCTCTGGATGAAAACGGTTCCCAAATACGGGAAAAGTTACTCGCTTCACTGCGGAAGATCGGTGAAGAACCCCGCTGGGATGTTTCCGGCGACCCGCCGCACTTTACCCGGCGGACGAAGGCGTGATATGAAAAGTTTTGACGTGGAAAAGTATCTGCGGAAAAATCCGCCGCCGCAATGCAGATATTCCGGAAAAAGCTCCGTGGCGGTGGTCATCCCCGCCTACAATGAACTTGATACTTTGCCCGATACTGTCAACTCCGTCATCACCGCCGCAAAATATGCGAAGATCGAACCATCCATCATCGCCGTGGTAAATTATCCTCCCGGAGCCGATGCCGCAGAATCGGAAAAGCTGTATAAAAAACTGCTGAGCGGGGAATTTTCCGCCGCAGTACAGACGGTATATCTTCCGGAACTCTCCGGCGGTGTCGGAGCGGCGCGGAAGGCGGGAATGGATCTCTTTATCAGCACCCTGCCGCCGGAAGATATGGAAAAATCGGTCATATACTCCCTCGATGCCGATACCATCGTTGCCGGAGATTATTTTCTCTCCACATTGCAGGATGTTCTCGCAGGCGGAGCCGTATCTCTGCCGTTCACCCATCAGAAAAGCTCTGATACTTCCATACAGCAGGCGATAGAAAAATATGAAGCATACTTGCGCCGTTATGTCGACAAGCTGAAATATGCTGCCTCCCCTTATGCCTTTTTCACCATCGGTTCCGCTTTTGCTGTCAGGTGCGATGCTTATATCCGTTCCGGCGGGATGAAGGTGCGCAGTGCGGGAGAGGATTTCTACTTTCTTCAGGCGGTCGCCAAAAGCTCTTCCGTGCGGCAGTTGACAACTTCTCCTGTGGTCTTCCCCTCCCCCCGGGTATCCGGGAGAGTTCCCTTCGGCACCGGTCCGGCGGTGGCATCGCTTCTGGAGGGTAAACCGCTGAACAGGATCCCCGATGCCGCGTTTGAAGCATTGAAGGAGCTGTTGGCAAAGTTCCGTCCGGATGCGGCACTGGAAAGAGTATCTGAAACCCTCGCCGCTCTGGATGAGATCCCCCGGGAATTTCTTGTCGCCGAAGGTTTCCCCGATGCCTGGGAACGGATCATCCGCAATCTTCAAAAGACGCCGGAAAAACGGCAGAAAGCCTTCCACGAATGGTTCGATGCTCTAAAAACATTGAAATTTCTGCATTTTTTCTCTGATTTTAACAAGTTTACGATTGACAAAAAGCAGTTTGAAGGCTAAATTATCAGTGTGCAGTTTGTGGAAAGTACGTAAGTACCCCATATTACAAAGCCGGAAGGAGAGAAAATGCTTCCGGAAAATAAAAATTTTAAGTCTTGAAATAATTATGTTCAGGAAAAGAGGTTGAAGGCTATGAAAAACGATTTTTCCAAGTACGTAGACAAAGATTCGGTAATGACTCTCGTCGGAAAAACTAAACTGGAAGTGATGGATCAGTTGATCTCCCGCGCGGCAGATCTGACCAAATTGAACCGTGACCTCATCTTCCGTCTGGTATGGAAACGTGAGCAGATGATGACCACCGGTGTCGGCGGTATGCTCGCCCTGCCGCACATCCGTGTCAATGACATCCTCCGTCCGTATGTCATCGTCGGTGTCTGCGAAAACCCCATCGAAGACTATCAGGGACAGGACGATCAGCCGGTCCGTGTCATCATCTTCACCGTTGCTCCGGACGAAGACCAGGAAGCATACCTCCAGCTTCTCAGCAGCATCTCCCGCCGTCTGCGCAATCCGAAACTGATCGAGCAGATGTTGGAGACCGTCGGCAACACCGTCGAATTGCTCGCGGTCGTCCAGCAGGAGAATGATCCCCAATGAAAAGCGAAAACAGCATTGGAACCGGCGTCCAACTGGATTTCTGCTGCCTGAGTGATAATTGCAGCAGCGTGATCAAGTTCGGTCTTTCCGACATCATCGAGCCGGATTTCCAGGCGGTATGCCCCCAGTGCCACCGCGCGTATGAGTTCGATGAAGAGCTGCGCGGCAAGCTGAAGCGGATGCTCGATCTTATCGTTGCCATCCGCAACAGCGAAGATATCCTGGGCGACAGTGTGGTGGCGGTCAACGTTGCCGGCGGCGAAGTCAGGATCCCTTACGCGCTGCTGCTGACCCGGTTGAACACTCTGATAACTCTGGAGCTTGGCGGCAGAAAAACCGACTTCCATTTGTGGGTGGAGCCGTCCTCTCCCAGCACTTTCCGGTAAACGGAAAAAGATAAAACCGCTGTCTTTAACAGTATTTTCGCGCGCCGGGCAATGGTTCCCGGCGCTGTGCGTTATTTTGAAAGAAAGGATTTGTGACGTGACTGAAGCAGAAATTGTAAAAATCGACGCATCCCGGACATTGCTTTGCGGTCGTTTTCACGATATCCTTATCTCCGATATCCGATTCCGTGATCTCAGGATCTATGCAGTTTACAACGATGTGTCTTTAACATTTTACACAGGGAAATATTGATGTTCAATGCCATTTTAAAAGCGATTTTCGGTACCAAATCCCAGCGGGACGTTAAAAAAATGCTGCCGCTGGTTCGTCGTATAAACGAAATCGAAGTCAGCCTCCAGCAGCTTTCCGATGAAGAACTTCAGGCGAAGACCCCCGAATTCAAGAACCGCCTCGCCGCCGGTGAAACACTGGATGACATCATGTGCGAAGCATTTGCCGTGGTCAAAAACGCCTGCCGCCGGATGTGCGGAAAGGAGTTTGAAGTCTGCGGACAGATGATGAAGTGGGATATGGTCCCCTTTGACGTTCAGCTCATGGGCGGTATCGCCTTGCACAAAGGTTCCATCGCCGAAATGGCGACCGGTGAAGGTAAAACGCTGGTGGCAACCATGCCGCTCTACCTCAACGCCCTCTCCGGACGCAACTGTCAGCTGGTCACGGTCAACGATTATCTTGCCCGCCGCGACTCCAGCTGGATGGGTGTCATCTTCAACTTCCTCGGTTTGACCGTCGGCTGTCTGCAGAATATGCAGATGCCCAATGAACGCCGCGAACAGTACAACTGCGACATCACTTACGGTACCAACAGCGAATTCGGTTTCGACTACCTGCGCGACATGGGTATGGCAAGCAGTGCCGATCAGCTGGTCCAGCGCGACCACTATTACGCCATCATCGACGAAATCGACAGCATCCTTATCGACGAAGCGCGGACGCCGCTGATCATTTCCGGGCCGGTTCCGGCGGCGAAAGATCAGTTCAGCGAACTCAAGCCGCTGGTGGCGGACCTCTACAACCGGCAGAATCTGCTCTGCTCCCGTCTGGTGCGCGAAGCGCGTGCCGCACTGGAAAAAGAGGATATCGCCGATGAAGAATTTGATGAAGCCATTCTCAAACTGCTTCAGGTCAAATTCGGTATGCCGACCCACCGTCAGCTCCTGCACACCTTTGAAAACGGCGAGATACTCCGCGAAGTGGAACGGCTCGATGCCAAAGTCCACAGCGACAACAACCGCGGTATGCTTCAGGAAGTGCAGAGCGTACTGTACTTCACCATCGACGAAAAGACCCACGAAGCAGATCTTACCGAACTTGGCAGAAAGACCATCAGCCCCGATGACCCGGACGGCTTTGTCGTTCCGGATCTGCTGGGCGAACTGCACAAAATCGAGGTGAATGAAAACCTTTCTGCCGCCGAAAAAATCGCGGCTAAAGAGAGTTTTCAGGAACATTTTGCCGACAAGAGCGAACGGCTCCACGACCTCTCACAGCTGCTTAAAGCCTACTGCCTCTTTGAGAAAGATGTCAACTACGTCGTCATGGACCGCAAGGTCATGATCGTCGATGAACACACCGGCCGCCTCATGCCCGGCCGCCGCTTCTCGGACGGACTTCATCAGGCACTCGAAGCCAAAGAGGATGTTCCCATCGAAGCGGAAACCCAGACGATGGCGACCATCACCATCCAGAACTACTTCCGTATGTATGACAAGCTCGCCGGCATGACCGGTACGGCGGAAACGGAAGCGGCTGAGTTCCACCAGATATACAAACTTGATGTGGTGGTCATCCCGACCAACCGTCCCTGCATCCGCAAAGATGACAGCGACTCCATCTTCAAAACCAAACGGGAGAAGTTCAACGCCATCCTCGACGACATCACCGAACGCTATCAGGCGGGACAACCGGTACTGCTCGGTACGATTTCCGTGGATGACTCCGAAAAACTTTCCCGTATGCTCAAAATGCGCAACATCCCGCACAACGTCCTGAACGCCAAGAACCACCAGCACGAAGCCGAAATCGTCGCCAATGCAGGTAAGCGTAATGCCGTCACCGTTGCCACCAACATGGCAGGCCGCGGAACCGACATCAAACTCGGTCCCGGCGTTGCCGAACTCGGCGGTCTGCACGTCATCGGCAGTTCACGCCATGATTCGCGCCGTATCGACCGTCAGCTGCGCGGCCGCTGTTCCCGTCAGGGCGACCCCGGCAGTTCCAAATTTTACGTTTCGCTGGAGGATGATCTCATGCGTCTTTTCGGCGGCGACAGGATCGTCAAGATCTTCGACCGCTTCGGCTTGAAAGAGGGCGATGAACTTCAGCATCCGTGGCTTGACCGTTCCATTGAAACGGCGCAGAAGCGGGTCGAACAGCAGCACTTCTCCATCCGTAAACGGACGCTGGACTTCGACGATGTGATGAACAAACAGCGCGAGATCGTCTACGCGCTGCGCAAAGATGCATTGCTCTCGGAAAATCCGTATGAAGTACTCTTTTCCATCATCGACCAGGTCGTAGAGACCATCGTCACCGATGTGAACAATCAAAGCAGTACCAAGCGGGATGAAAACACCTTCAATTCCGATGCGCTTGCTGCCGCGCTGAACGCCGTGTTCCCGCTGGAATTCAGTGCGGAAAACTTTACCGCCGGTATCAACTCCGGACGGTTGGAGAACCCCGGCGAACTGGAACTCCAGATCATCGGCATCATTGAGGATGCGTACAAACAGCGTTATGCGGATATTGATGAAGAAAGTCTTGCTTATCTCCAGCGGCAAACCATTCTGGTCGCCCTCGATAAGCTGTGGCAGGAACATCTTTATGCCATGGACCATTTGCGTTCCAGTATGTCACTGCGGGTGTACGCGCAGAAAGATCCGTTGGTGGAATACAAAAACGAAGCCTTCGGCATCTTCAAGAATATGATGGACCAGGTCTACATGGACGTGGCGAAAAACCTCCTCTGCATGACCGGCGCCCGTGCTGAATCCTGGGAAGAGTTCCTGAACTCCATCCCGCAGGAGCTGCAGCATCAGGTGCTGGAACAGTTCGGCGGCAGTTTCCCCGATGCCGACGGCATGATGATGCAGGAGGAAGCGGAACCCCAACCGGAGGTGCATTTCACCTTCCACCGGGAGACCCCGAAGGTCGGCAGAAATGATTCCTGTCCCTGCGGCAGCGGCAAAAAATATAAAAAATGCTGCGGCAAAGAGTAATTTGAAAGAATAATCTCAATCACACGGAGTTAAATAAATATGGCAAAACAACAACCGTTGCCGCGCGCATACGAAGCGGCTGATGTCGAAAAGAAGTGGTTCCCGGAGTGGGAGAAATCCAACTGCTTCCACGGTGATCCCAAGTCTGCAAAACCCGGATATTCCATCGTTATCCCCCCGCCCAACGTCACCGGTATCCTGACACTCGGTCATGTACTGAACAACACCCTGCAGGATATCCTCTGCCGCCGCGCCAGAATGAAAGGTTTTGAAGTGTGCTGGTTCCCCGGCACCGACCATGCCGGTATCGCTACGGAAGCGCGCGTGGTGAAGTTCCTCAAAGAGACGGAAAATGTCACCCGTGACGAACTCGGACGCGAAGAGTTCATCAACCGCGTCTGGAAGTGGAAACATGAGTTCGGCGGCAAAATCATCCGTCAGCTCCGCACTCTGGGTTGTTCCTGCGACTGGGAACGTGAACGTTTCACCATGGATGAAGGTCTTTCCAAAGCGGTGCTGAAAGTTTTTGTTCAGCTCTACAATAAAGGTTACATCTATCGCGGTCAGCGGATGATCAACTGGTGTCCCGCCGCCAAGAGTGCGCTTTCCGATGAAGAAGTTATCTACAAGGATGTCGCCGGAAAGTTCTACTACTTCCGCTATCCTCTGGCTGACAATTCCGGCCATCTGACCGTTGCCACCACCCGTCCGGAAACCATGTTCGGTGACACCGCAGTTGCCGTCCATCCGGAAGATCCCCGCTTCAAACACCTCATCGGCAAAATGGTCAAACTCCCCCTCACCGACCGCG
Source organism: Lentisphaeria bacterium (assembly GCA_017508135.1). Taxonomy (GTDB): domain Bacteria; phylum Verrucomicrobiota; class Lentisphaeria; order Victivallales; family Victivallaceae; genus UBA1784. The sequence continues at coordinate 13,182 of JAFVZN010000099.1, forward strand.
AGATCCCCATCGTCGGTGATCAGCATGCCGATCCGACCAAGGGTACCGGCTGCGTGAAAATCACTCCGGGACACGACCCCAACGACTTTGAAGTCGGCAAACGCTGCAACCTCGAAGTCATCAATATGATGAATCCTGATGCCACGCTGAACAGCAACTGTCCGGCGGAATTTGTCGGCATGGACCGCTTTGCCGCCCGCGACCTCTGTGTCAAACGCATGGAAGAAGCCGGACTTCTGGAAAAGATCGAAGATATCACTCATGCCGTCGGTTTCTCCGAACGCGGTGACGTTCCCATCGAAACCCTCGTCAGTTCCCAGTGGTTCTGCAAAATGGGCGAACTTGCCAAGCCCGCCATCGAAGCGGTGCGCAACGGCGATATCAAATTTTATCCGGAACGGTGGAGCAAAACCTACTTCCACTGGATGGAAAACATTCAGGACTGGTGCATCTCCCGTCAGCTCTGGTGGGGGCACCGCATTCCGGCATGGTACAACGAAAAAGGCGAAGTCTACGTCGGCGAAACCGCCCCGGAAGGCGACAACTGGACTCAGGAAAATGATGTTCTCGATACCTGGTTCAGCAGCTGGCTGTGGCCGTTCTCCATCATGGGCTGGCCCGATGGCGGCAAAGAGGAGATGGAAAAGTTCTACACCACCAACGATCTGGTCACCGGTCCCGATATCATCTTCTTCTGGGTGGCGCGTATGATCATGGCGGGATGTGAATTCACCGGCAAGATCCCCTTCCACAACGTCTACTTCACCAGTATCATCCGCGATGAACTCGGACGTAAACTTTCCAAGAGTCTGGGCAACTCCCCCGACCCGCTGGATGTTATCGCCGAATACGGTGCCGATGCGCTGCGCTTCTCCATCGCGTACATCGCGCCGATCGGTATGGATATCAAGTACAGCAATGAAAAGTGCGAGATCGGCCGCAACTTTGCCAACAAACTGTGGAACGCCTGCCGCTTCCGTCAGATGCAGAGCGATGTGAGCGAATATGCGCGTACATTGATCCCCGGAGAACTTTCCAGCGATGAAAAATGGATGCTCGCCAAACTCGATGCGGCAGAAAAGCTGGTCGAAGGCGAACTTGAAGCCTTCCGCTTCCACGCCGCCGCCCACGCGCTTTACGACTTGGTGTGGAGCGACTTCTGCGACTGGTTCGTCGAAGCGGAAAAGGTTCCGCTCCGCGCCGGTGGTGCCGAAAAAGAACGCGCTTGCGCGGTGCTGGATTTCGTCCTCTTCCGCATTTTGAAACTGCTCCATCCCTTCATGCCGTTCATCACCGAAGAGCTGGCGCACCGTATGGGCTTCGTCGAAGAAGGCAAGTTCCTTGACTTTGAAGAGTTCCCCATGGGTATCGCCGGTTTCACCGCCGAAGATGGCATCATCGCCAAGGTCGATGCCAAGTTTGAAGCGGTCAAAGCCGGACGTTTCCTCCGTTCCAGCTACAACATCGCGGACGGCAGGAAGCTCAAGTTCCACATCAAGCTCAACGACGATGCCGCGATGGAATTTTTCACCGCCGAAAAGAGTTCGCTGATGAGCTTGCTCAATGCGGAAAATATCGAATTTTCTCAGGATGCCTTCGATGTCAAAGCCAACGGTGCCGCCGCCAGTCAGACGGTCGCCGCCGGTGTGGTGAGTTTGCCGCTCGCCGATCTGATCGACCTCGATGCCGAAGTCGCGCGGTTGGAAAAACAGCTCGCGGAACTCAAGAAATGGATCGCCGGTAACGAAGCGCGCCTCGCCAACGAAAAGTTTGTCGCCAGCGCGCCGGAAAAAGTCGTCGCCGACACCAGAAGCAAACTCGAAGAACTCAAAGCCAAAGCTGCCCATACGGAAGAGCAGCTCGCGGCGTTGAAGTAAACCGTTTTCAATACCACGGATACCGGAATTTCCTCCGGTATCCGCGCTTTCATAAAAGGGGATGTGCCAATGAAATACGCGGAACTGCGCAACAAGTTGTCCTCCGGTGTCACCGTCTTTGACGGCGGCTTCGGAACCGAACTTTACCGCCGCAACTTCTTTGTCAACACCTCGTATGACAATCTCGTACTGACAGAACCGGCGATCGTAACTGCCATCCATCAATCATATATTGATGCCGGTGCCGAAGTATTGACCACCAACACATACAGTGCCAATCACATCGCCCTCAACCGCTTCGGACTGGGCGAAAAGGTGCGCGAAATAAACTGCGCCGCCGTCGCACTTGCCAGAAAGGCCGCCGCCGGGAAACCGGAAGTGCTGATCGCCGGTTCCATCGGACCGGTTTCCGGAGAAAACGTTCCGGAAAAGCGGATCGCCGCGATCACTGAGCAGGCTGAGTTTCTCCGGGATGGCGGAGCAGATTTTCTTATTTTTGAATCGATTTCCAATCTCAGCGATTTGAAAGAGATCATCATCGCGGCGCGTGCGTGTGATTATCCGTGGATGCCGAGTTTCGTCCTCGACGGCAAAGGGCAGCTTGCTGACGGCAGTGATATCAATGCGATCATGACAGCACTGGATAATGTGCCAATAGAAGCCTTCGGTGTCAACTGCGGCAGCGGTCCGGAGACGACCTTTGATGCGGTAAAGTGCATCGCCTCAACTCTGCAGCTGCCGCTGGTGGTACAGCCGGGTGCCGGAGTTCCCAAGAATGTTGACAACCGTTTCATGCTGATGACCACGCCGGAATATTTCACCACCTACGCGCTGCGCTATGTCAATCTCGGTGCGCGCGGCGTCGGCGGCTGCTGCGGTATTTCTCCGGAACACATTGCCGATCTGGTGCGCTCGCTCAAGCCGATGACCAAAATGGAACATTCGGCATCCCTTGCCATTGAGGTCAAAGAGGCGGAACTTATGGAACCGCTCCCGACGGAGCAAAAGAGTACTTTCGGTCAGAAGCTCGTCTCCGGCAAGTGGTTGAAACTGATCGAACTCACCCCGCCGCGCGGCTTTGATCTCACCGATACGGTCAACAAAGCGAAGTTGTGCAAAGATGCCGGTTTCGATGCCATAAACCTTCCCGACGGTCCCCGTGCCAGCTGCCGGATATCGCAGGTGATAACCGCCGCTGAAATTCAGGAACGCGCCGGAATTGAAACCGTTATCCACTGCTGCGGCCGTGACCGCAACCTGATAAGTCTGCAGTCGATGATCCTCGGCTGTATGGCGAAAAAGCTCAACAACATCCTCTTTATCACCGGCGACCCGCCGAAGTTGGGTAATTATCCTTTCAGTTCCGGGGTGTTCGATGTCGACTCCATCGGGCTGGTCAAACTCCAAAGCCGTCTCAACCGCGGCGTGGATGTCGGCGGTCAGAAGCTCGGCGACAATATCCAGACTGCGATCGTCTCCGGCGTGGGAGCCGACCCCAACGCGGTCGATCCGGAACGTGAATACCGCCGCCTTGCCGAAAAGATCGAAGCAGGTGCCGAATTCATCATCACCCAGCCGGTATTCTCTCCGGATGCGTTGTTGGATTTCCTCAAGCGCATTGAACACTTTCATGTTCCGGTCATCGCCGGTGTCTGGCCCTTCGCCAGCTACCGCAACGCGGAATTTATGAAGACGGAGGTTCCCGGAGTTGTGGTTCCGGATTGGATCATGGATCAGATGCGCAACGCCGGAAGCAAAGATGCCCAGCGCGCGGAAGGTATCAAGATCGCCCGGAAGATACTTGCCGAAATACATGATGCCGTACGCGGTGTCGCCACCAGCGCGCCGTTTGGAAATGTCAAAACAGCCATCGAAGTTTGCGACGGCTTTTAACCTATTCAACATGGAGAACTCCTGTTTTGCGTTACAATCCTAAAAAACACCGTTTGCCGATCTGTCCGGCAGAAGGGATATTGACCATAGACAAGCCGCAGGGCTGGACCAGCTTTGACGTGGTGAACTTTGTCCGCGCCCGCTTCAACGTTCCCAAAGTCGGACATTGCGGCACGCTGGACCCGGCGGCGACCGGACTGCTGGTTCTGGTTCTGGGAAAATTCACCGCAGTAAGCCAGAAACTCAGTGCCGATGACAAGGTTTATACCGGCTCGTTGAAACTTGGTGTCGAAACCGATTCCGGCGATATGGACGGCGAAATAATCCGGGAAGCGGAAGTAAACGTCAGTGAAGATGAATTCAAAGAGGCGTTTGCCTCCTTCCGCAGCAGACAGATGCAGCTTCCGCCCATGGTGTCGGCAGTCAAGGTCGGCGGCAAAAAACTTTATGAACTTGCCCGCAAAGGCGTGGAAGTCGAACGCGAACCCCGCGAGATCGAAATCAAAAAATTGGAAATAACCCGTCTGGCACTGCCGGAGTGCGACTTTATCATGGAGTGTTCCAAAGGGACCTATGTCCGGAGTTTCTGTTCCGATCTGGGAGCGAAGCTGGGGTGCGGCGGTGTGCTTACTGCCCTGCGGCGGCTCCGCAGCGGCAAGTTTTCTCTTGACGATGCCGTGACCGTGGACTATCTCAAAACGCTCGAAGCTCCGGAGTTCACCTCCTTTATGGCGCAACGGCTGGTCAAACTTTTGCAGGAGAACAATATATGAGCGATGCCGCGAACTTCACCTCGGCAGAACTTGATGCCGCGATCCTCTCCGCCGGAGAACGGTTTACTCTGGCATCCGTTGCCAAAACGCTTGGTGCGCCGCGCTCCGATGTGCTGCGCCGCCGTCTGGAACGGATCATTGAAAGCGACAACACATTCTTCTACAACGAAAAATGGCAGTGCATCAAGCGCAGTACTTTTTTCACCGGTAAAGAGTTCATCATCACGCCCGATGAATGGGAGATCGACCAGGGGATACTCTTTCCCGGGCACCGTTTCATCCCCTTTGTGACCGAAGATGTCTTTCCCTCCGAAGTGGAACTTGTCATCAATGGTACATCCGTTGCCAAACGTCAGCTCACGCTGCCGCTGGGACAGGTGTTCCACTACCATTTGCTCTTGGGTTCCGAGCAGATATTCGATTTTCTTATCGCAGAAAACCCGGCAAATGCCCACCTTGCCAAACACGCAAACGGCAATGAACCAATTACGCTGGAAGTGTTCGATCTCAGTGCGTTCTATCAGGAAAACAACTTCAGTTGCGGTGATGCACTTCTGTGTAAAGTTGATGATTACACCACCGGCAAAATCACCTTTTCCGCCCTCTCTGCCGCACAGCGTTCCGCCAACGCCCGCAAAAACCGCACCTCCGGGCTGGATAATGCGATCAAGCAGGTGTGGGAAAAGTTCCGGGATTACCCGGATATTCCGGAACAGCTGGCATGGGCTGAGTATTACACCGGCGAAAACGGCAACTCCACCGGCGCATCCATAGATGAATTCATCACCGCATCCAACATGGTCGAATTGCGCGCCGACGGCGATCATGCCGTACTGAGCATACGCGAAGAGAGCCCCGCCGCAACCGATATGGAACTGCCGCCGGGATTGAGCATCTCCGGCAGTGCGCTGGATGACCCGCTGAAACTGCTTTCAGGCAGCGGCGTTCCCCTTTCGGAGGCGGAACTGGATGGTTTTATGCTCGATGCCATATATAAGCGGGAAACTGATATCGACGGTGTATTTTCCCGTATCTTCGGTCACCGCGAACTCGACCTCGATGATGATGCCCAGCAGGCGGTACTGTTGAACTATCTGGAAGAACGCTTTGAAGAGCTGTTGGAAAATTACTACCGTGTCGATGACGAACCCAAAGCGGAACTGCGCAGTGATATCGTCGATGCCATTGAAGCGCGTCTGGAATATCTCTCCTACCTCGGCACCCTCGACCGCGATGTGAATGATGCCGAAAAGGCGGTCATGAAGCAGTTGGCAGAGATCTCCACCAAGCTCAGCGAAGCATTGAAGCTGCTGGACAATCCCTCATTCACGCCCGATGACCACGAACTTGAACACTTGAGCGAAATGGTCGATGCCAGACTTGATGAGCAGGAAGAGATCCTGGAAAATTCCCGCCGGACGACCGGCGATGATTAAGTTTTTTGAGGTTTGTTTCAAATAATTAAGGAGAAAAAACGCTATGAAATTTTTTGCCAGCGGAAATGAAGCCGTCGCGATGGCGGCATTCGACTGCGGCGTCAATCTCGGATGCGGATACCCCGGTACTCCCTCATCGGAAATTCTCGATGAGTTGAGCAAACTCGGTGGTGCCGCCGAATGGGCGCCTAATGAAAAATGTGCCATGGAAGTCGCTATCGGCTGTGCTTACGCCGGCGGACGCGCTCTGGTCACGATGAAACACGTCGGCCTCAACGTCGCCGCCGACCCGTTCTTCACCATCGCCTACTCCGGTACCCCCGGCGGTCTGGTGGTCATCAGTGCCGATGACCCGGGCATGGCGAGCAGTCAGAACGAACAGGACAACCGCCGCTACGCTGTCGCCGCCGGTGTTCCCATGTTTGAACCGGCGGATTCGCAGGAGTGCTACGATTATATGTGTGCGGCATTTGAACTTGCGGACAAGTTCCGTTCTCCGGTACTCTTCCGCATGACCACGCGCGTCTGCCACTCCAAGTGCGTGCTGGAACGGCGCAAAACCGCTCCGGATGCCCAAAAGACCGGCTCCTTCACCAAAGACCCCAAATCCAACGTCATGGTTCCGGCATTTGCCAAACTGGCACACCGCCGTTTGCGCGCCGACCTCAAGACGATGGCACTGATCAACGAAGAGGGTAATTACACCCGTATCATCGACAACTCCTCCGATCTCGGCATCATCACCAGCGGCATCGCTTTCCAGCATGTTCTGGATGCCGCACCGGAGGCATCGGTCCTCAAGCTCGGCATGACCTACCCCCTGCCGCTGGAAACCGTCCGCACTTTTGCCTCCAAAGTCAAACGCTGTCTCATCATCGACGAAGGTGACCCGGTACTCTTTGAACAGCTCAAAGCCGCCGGTATCGAAGTCGAAAACAAACCTGAAGAGTTCCGTTTCGGCGAGTTGAACGTCGCCCGTGTCCGCAAACTCATCGCCGGTGACGACACCCCCGATGCTCCGGGAAAACCGGGCAAACCGCCGCAGTTGTGTGTCGGATGTCCGCATCGCAAGACCTTTGAAGTCATCCGCGATCTGGGTTGTATAGTTTCCGGCGATATCGGCTGTTACACGCTCGGTGTCATGCCGCCGTTCAACGCCATCGACACCTGCGTCTGTATGGGTGCCAGTGTCACCGTCGGTCTGGGTATGCGCCACATGCTGCCGGAAGATGAAGCGCGCAAAGTGGTCAGCGTTATCGGCGACAGCACCTTCCTCCACACCGGTATCAACGGTATCGTGGAGATGGTTTACAACCGCCCCAAAACCGGTCACGTCGTCATCATCATCGACAACCGTATCACCGGTATGACCGGATGTCAGGAAAACCCCGCCACCGGTTATCACCTCGACCTGACCCCCGCGTATGCCGTTGACTTTGAAAGCATCGTCAAGGGTATCGGCGTGGATAATTGCGACGTCATCGACACCACCGCCGAACCGGAAAAGTTCGCCGAACTGCTCAAAACCCGGCTGCAATCCAACGATTGCAGTGTTATCATCGCCCGCCGCCCCTGTATTCTGGCTATGGCAAAACGCAGTAAAATGGAGAAAAAATAATTATGCAGATCACCAATATCGTTGTTTCCGGCCTGGGCGGACAAGGTGTGCTGAAGATCACCGACATCCTTGCGGATGTGATCTTCACTCAGAATTTTGATGTCAAAAAGAGTGAAGTCCACGGCATGAGCCAGCGCGGCGGATCGGTCTCCAGCGAAGTCCGTTTCGGAGAAAAGATTTACAGCCCGATGGTTCCCGCCGGTGAAGCGGATATCCTCGCCGTGCTGGATGTCACCCAGACGGAGGTCGCCCTCCCCGTGCTGAAAGCCGGCGGCATCCTGATCACTCCGGATGATATCCCCCTTGACCAGCTCAAGCACCCCAAGGCTCTCAATACGATGATCCTCGGAGCGATTTCCGCCCGTTTGCCGCAGCTCCCGGAAGATGCTTTCATCACCGCGATCGAAAATGCCTTCCCGGAAAAGCTCCGCGCTTTGAACGTGGAAATGTTCCAAACCGGACGCAACAGCGTCAAGTAAAGCCATGACTTCCCGGCACCGCAGTTTACAGCGTATCGTTCCGCTGTTGATCTTCATTGCCGGGAGTGTGGTCATTTCCGGGAAACTCCTTCCGGAACTGCCGGTGTTCATCACCGACAACGGCAATAAATATATTGTCATGCGCAACGTTGCCGAACACGGCACGCTGGCGATACAACATCCTGAACCCGCCCTTTTTCCCCGGGGCGGGTTTCATTTTCAATCCCTCGCCGACAGCGCGGTATATTCGTTTCACTCCTGGGTATTGCCGGTCGTATCTGTTCCGTTTTACCTTATCGCCGGTGAAAGCGGCGCACTGCTTCCGGTGTGGCTTGCCGGTGCGGGGGTGATCCTGCTGTTGATGCAGGGAAACAAACGGGAACGCTTTGCCCTGTGGGGAGTACTGCTGACAACACCGTTCTGGCTCTATTCGACGATGCTGTGGGAGATGGTTCCCAGTATGTTTGCCGCATTGGCGGGATTTATTATGCTCAAGCGGCGCAATATGCTTGCCGCCGGAGTGATCTTCGGTTTGGGAATATGGCTGCGGGAAGAGTTGTACATTCTCAGTTTCATCACCGGAGTTCTGCTGCTCTGCCGCCGTCAGTGGCGCGATGCACTGAAATTTGCCGCCGGAACTCTGGCGGCGACAGTGCTGCTGTGGCTGATAAATCTTTATATTTACGGTCATATCCTCGGTCTGCACGGTGCGACATACGCGCTCAACAACCGGGAGGGTGTCTTCTCTCTGGCAGCAGAGATAAATGGTCTCATCTTCAACTTTTACCAGCATCTCTTACGCTTTGAAACGCTCGCCGCGGTGCGCACCTCGTTTGTGCTTTCCATTATCGGTGCGGCGGCACTGGTTGTGCCGGGATTCTTCTCCAATATAAAATTGAAACTTGCCGGCTTGACCATTTTCACCGTGATCGAACTGATATTCACCGGCGCACTTTTTCACCCCCGCCATGCCGATTCGCAACTCTTTCTCTGCGGAGTGACGATGAGTTTGTTTTTCACACTGCCGCTGGCGGCGGGATATTTTATCAATTTGCGTACACTGCTTGCCGACCGCGACCGGTATCTGCGCTTTATGGCGCAGGCGGTACTGATTTATATCGTTTTTGTTCCCTTGATGCTGACCCGGTTTGATATCGGCTTGACCTTCGGCGCGCGCCATTATATGTGCATCATGCCGATGATGATGATATTGAGTTTCCGCAGCTTTGCCCAAATGCAATGCCCTGTCAGAGTAAAACAAATACTGCTGATAACATTGTGCGCCGCCGGGATCACACTGCAATATTGGGGTTTCCAAACTCTTTATATCAGCAGTCATCACAGCGCGGCACTGGAAAAACACCTTGCCGCACTGCCGGAGAAAACGGTTGTCAGCGATGTATTCTTTCTTCCGGAACAAACTCCACGGCTCTTTTTTACCAAACAATGTCTGGAAGTGGTGTCAAATGAACAACTCTCCTCCGCCATCGCATATCTGCATCACCGGCAGATAAATGAGTTCATCCTCATTCTCGGAAGAAATCAGTTCCGGCGCATGGACAACACCGTGCTGAAACAATTACTGGAACGCTACCCCGTCTGCGCTCCGCCGCAGGAGATATCTGCGGCTCCGGGGATGCCGTTATTTATTGTGCGCTGCCGCAAAGCCGCGCCGTCAGCGGCGCAATAAGCTGTTCGATATCTCCGGCTCCGAGAATGGCGATAACATTGCCGGTCCCGGAAATTCCGGCGGCAACTCCGGAAGCTATATCTTCCCATGAGCCGTCAAGTGCAGTTCCGCCGCACGCAGCGGCAAGTTCACAACTTCCGACACTGCCGCTTTCGCACCATGCGGCAAACACCGGCACGATGATCGTGCTGTCCGCCGCTTTCAAAACTTCTGCAAACTCGTCAAAGTACCGTTCCAACCGGGCATAACGGTGCGGCTGGAAGATGACCGTCAATTTGGCTCCGGGATATTTCAAACGCAGCAGTTCCAGACTCCGTGCCACCTCAGTCGGGTGATGCGCGTAATCTTCGATGATCGTACACGCTGGTGATGAAGCGTGCAGTGTCATCCGCCGTTTCACCTGCGGATACTCGCCTGCTGCCGCAACTGCGGCAGCTTCATCACAACCGGCAAGCTCTGCCGCGCGGCAGGCAAGAAAGCTGTTCGCCGCCTGAAAACCGTACGATCCGGCAAAGCTCTCCGGCATCTGCTCCAACCGCACCGCATGGGGATGGCCGGCAAACAGCCGGTCGCACTTGGGAGATGCATAATAGAGCAATATTTCCGACTTCCGGGCAAAGGTGCGGAAGTTTTCATCCAGCACCTCCACGCCGCCCAGGCTCCATGCGTGGTCATCTTCGACATTGGGGACCACACCGATAAAATTGGTCAGCGCGGTATGCGTTCCATCGGACTCATCCGCTTCGGTAACAAAGATATCATCACCGATACCATTGTCGCAGGAGGGCATACCCGCGATCTGTGCGCCGATCATAAACCCCGGATTTTTACCGCATTTGCACAAAATCGCGGCGATAAGCGCGGAAATCGAACTCTTGCCGTGGGTTCCGGAAACTGCGATCACCCGGCGGTAATTTTTGGCATATTCGGCAAGGAACTCCCCCCGCCGGAAACACGGCAGCAGCCGCCGCCGCGCTTCAAGCAACTCCGGATTATCCGCCGCCGCCGCGGATGTATACACCACGATATCCACATCTCCGGCAAGATTGGTTTCCTTATGACCGGTAAAAATTTCAGCTCCGAGCTGGGATAGTTGCTGACATTTACTGTTGAACTCGATATCGGAACCGGAAACCGCGACCTTACGCGCCAGCAGCAACTGCGCCAATGGTGCCATGCCGGCACCGCCGATACCCACAAAGTGAACTTTTTTCATTGCTCAGTGCTCAAACTGTGTGTCGTGAAGTTTCCGGTAAACGCCGTCTTTCGCCAGCAGTTCGTCATGCGTACCGCACTCGACGATCTTCCCCCGGCTCATAACGATTATCATATCCGCGTGCTGGATCGTACTCAACCGGTGGGCGATGGCAAAGACGGTCCGGTTGCCCATGACCCGGTTCAACGCATCCTGCACCAGACGTTCGGTAACGTTGTCCAGCGCGCTGGTAGCTTCATCCAGAATCAATATCGGCGGATTCTTCAATATCGCCCGAGCGATGGCAATGCGCTGTTTTTCGCCGCCGGAAAGTTTGAATCCATTCTCTCCGACCACGGTATCATAACCTTCGGCATGGACGCCGCCGGTGATAAATTCGTGCGCATTGGCAAGTTTCGCCGCCGCAATAACATCATCCCGTTTTGCCTCCGGCGTACCGTAGGCGATATTATCGGCGATCGAATCGTTGAACATCATCGGGTTCTGGTTCACCACGCCGATCTGCCGCCGCAATGATGCGATCGTATAATCCCGGATATCCCTGCCGTCGATCAGCACCTGACCGTCACTGACATCGTAGAAACGCGCGATCAAATTGGCGATGGTACTTTTTCCGGAACCGGTTTCACCGACCACCGCGACCATGCTTCCTTTGGGAATGGAAAAGCTCACGTTGTCGATAACAGTATGATCGTCATAACTGAAGGTGACGTTACGCACTTCAATACCGGAAGAAAACTCTTTCAGCGGCACCGCATCCGCCTTTTCCGGCAGTTCCATATTGGTATCAAGCAGATCAAAAATCCGATCCGCCGCCGCCATGGATTGCTGGACTATGGCGATGACCTTGGACAACTCCTTCAACGGCTGGTACGCCATCAGTGCCGGGGCAAACAGCGCCGTCAACTGCGTGACCGAAACTCCGGAACGGTAACTGTAAAAAAGAAATCCCATCGCCGCGATACCGATCAATATTTCGACCACGGGCGACACCAGAACGTGCAGACGCATTGCCCGCACCGTCTGACGGAAATATTTCCGGTTGACCAGACGGAAACGGTCAAGTTCGATTTCCTCGGTGTTATACGCTTTCACCACCCGGATACAGGAAAATGCTTCATGCATACGGGTCATAACATCGGCGATTCGCGCGTAACTCTTTCTGTAATATTTGCGGATGACCCGCCCCAACAACTGCATCGGGATCAGAAGCAGCGGCGGACCGATAAGCAGCATGGCGATCAATGAATAATTATCATACTCCCGGCAGGCGACGATGATCGCCGCCACACAGCCGATGATCTGCAGCGGAGCATTGGTCAAATCTTCCACGCTGTGTGTGATGGAATACTCCAGGGCGGCGGTATCATTCACCGCACGGCTTATCAACTGTCCGACATCATTTTTGCCGAAATATTTCAGCGATTGCCGCATCAGACGGGAGAATATCTGCGCCCGCAGATCAGCAACCACCCGGCTGCCGACCCAGCGCGTACAGTAGGCATTGATGTAGCGCGCAAGATTCTTGAACACCCATGCCAGAATGAACATCGCCACATACAGACCGAAAAGCTGCCACGCCACCTTTCCTTCCGGGCTGACCGCTTCAAAGGTAAACTCCCGCGGCCAGGTAACGTGGATAGTCGTTCCATCTATTGAGAACGGCAGATGCAGACTGCTTCCGATGCGGGAGGCAGTATTCAGCATCTTGTCCAGCTGCGGATCTTTGGATGCCGTTTCCGGGGTCATCGCCTTTTGAACGGCGGCGATCTTCTCCGCTTCTCCGGCACCGGAACTCTTTTCCAGCGCGGAAATCACCCGCCGGGCGGTGTCGCTGCCCTGAACAGATTCCTGCACTTTGACATCGACCACGCCGATCATCTGCGGAATGGTCAACAGCGACACGAATACCGATCCGCCGACCAGCATACCGGCGATGATACCTGTCGCCAACCGCTTCCAATACGGGCGTACATAACCGAGAAGCCGCCAGTATCCGTAGCGGTTTCTCGTTTCAAGCTGACAAGTTTCGTCCTGATGCCACATCTTATTTTGCAGCAAACGCCTTGATAGTGTCTACGACATAAGAAAGCTGATCGGCGGAGAGTTCGCCGAATATCGGCAGAGCCAGAACTTCGGAAGTGGCCTTTTCACATTCCGGATAGTCACCGGCCTTGCCGCCCAGTTCCTTGAAGCACTCCTGCAAGTGCAGTGACAGGGGATAATAGACCGCACAACCGACGCCGTTATCCAGAAGGTGCTGGCGCAGCGCATCGCGCTTGCCGCCGGCGACACGGATGCAGAACTGATTGTAGATGTGACGGACCGGATATGCCGCTTCCTGCGGCAGCGTGATCAGATCGCTGATGTTGGCGGCACCGAAAAGCTCACGGTAGATCGCCGCATTGCGCTGACGGGCAACGCTCCAATCATCCAGACTGCGCAGTTTGATGGACAAAATCGCCGCCTGCAACGCATCCAGACGGAAGTTTCCGCCGACATATTCGTGGATATAGGTCTTGCTCTGACCGTGGTTACGGTAGACCTTGAGCAGTGCTTCACGTTCCGGAGTATCACATCTGACCGCACCGCCGTCGCCGAAACAGCCGAGGTTCTTGCTGGGGAAGAAGCTGAACGCGCCGTATTCAGCAAAAGTACCGACCCGTTTGCCCTTGTATTCGGCACCGATAGCCTGACACGCATCTTCGATGATGAAGAGGTTGTTTTCACGGGCGATCTTCACGATCGGATCCATATCCGCCGCCTGACCGAACAAATGCACCGGAATGATACCGCGGGTGCGCGGAGTGATTTTTTCAGCGATCTTCGCGGGATCGATGTTGAAGGTAACAGGGTCGATATCGGCAAAGACCGGAGTGGCTCCGGCACGGACAATGGCACCGACCGTGGCGAAGAAGGTAAAGGGAGAGGTGATGATCTCATCGCCCGGTTTGATCTTTTCAGCCATCAACGCGATCAACAGCGCATCGGAACCGCTGGTGACACCGACCGCACCACCGCTCTTGCAGTATGCGGCAAGCTCCTTCTCAAAAGCTTCAACTCTGGGGCCGAGGATGAAATACTGGCTGTCGCAGATCTCAGAAACGACAGAAAGGATTTCAGATTTCAGGGGCGCGTACTGCGCTTTGAGGTCGAGCACAGGTACCTGCATTTTTATAATCTCCAAAAATATTGATTTTAATAGTTTCAGTCCATGTCGGCATCCTTCCTGAAAGGATACAACACAAACTTACTTAATATATCACCGGAACTACTGATTTACAAATATTTCCGGCGATTTATCCTGAATTTAACGTCAGCGTCTGCCTCCGGGCAGCGGATTATCGAGCTGCAGCTTCGCTTCCGGCTGCAGCTCAACGATCACATTTTCGTCAAAAGAGACCTGATCGCGCCCGTCATTGCCCCGCAAATATGAGACCAGCAAAATCGCACCGAATACCCCCAGCGCGATCACCACGATGGCGATAATGGAGAAAATCGCGATCTCAAACCGCCGGATGATACGCCGGTTTTCTCCGGATTCATCGGCGAAACAGGTTCCGGTATAGCTCTCCGGGCGTTCACACTGAATATCGCTCCACGGAGCAACGATCTGTTCTTCATCCTCTTTTGACAGATTGTACAATTCGCACAACCGCCGCAAATATGCCAGAGTGTATACCGCTTGCGGCAGCTCTTCAAAACGCCCGGCTTCGAGAGATTGGATATACATCGCGCGGATCTTGGTTATCTCCTCCACATCCGCCGGGGTCATTCCCATCCGGCACCGCGCCTCCTCCAGCATCCGGGCGGACTCAAGTTTATCCAGCTCCTCATCATCTGCCGCGCGCCGGGAACGTTTGCGCGACGGAGCGCGCCGGAGCGTTGTCACGGGAACTTCTTCAAAATCTTCTTCGCCGGAAGCACTGTCATTATCAAAATCTTCCTGTGCCTCTCCGGCGAACAAATCGTCAGCATCATCGGTCCGTTTGCCGGATTTTATCCGGTTTCCCAAATCAAGCATCTTGTTTATTCTCCTATATCAATTCCATCAAAAACCAGAATATCCCGCTTGTTGCCGCTGCCGGACGGAGGTCCGACAATGCCGCGTTCCTCCATCTGATCGACGATCTCTGCGGCGCGGTTGTAACCGATCTTCAAGCGACGCTGCAAGTAACTGGTACTGGCTTTGCGGTCGAGGATCACAACCTCCAGTGCCCGCCGGAAAGTATCATCATCATCCGGTCGCATATACTTCTTTATCAGCGGCGCGATATCGGCGCGGTCATCATTGTCGATAGCTTCGTACTCTTCATCGATATCCTCATCGGTACCATCATCGGGTTCAGTCAACACATTATCGTTGAAACGCTGCGGCGCCTGTTCCGAAATAAACTGAACGACTTTCTTTATGTCCTCATCCTTCACCCACGCGCCCTGCACACGTTCGATCTCCATACTGGAACTGGTCATCACCAGCATATCGCCCATACCGAGCAGTTTTTCGGCACCCGGGGTATCCAACACCACGCGGCTGTCCACCAGACTGCGCACCTGGAAACACAACCGGGTGGGCAAATTGGCTTTGATAACACCGGTGATGATGTTGGTCGAAGGCCGCTGGGTGGCAACGATGATATGGATACCTGCCGCACGTCCTTTCTGGGCGATACGGGTGATATTGGTCTCCACATCCTTTTTCGCTTCGGTCATCATCAAATCGGCAAGTTCGTCCAGAATAATGACCAGCAGCGGCATCTTGTCAGGGATCGGATGACCGTCTTTATCGAACTCCGGTTCAGCCGAAAGCGGGCGGCTGTTGAACTCCGACAGCTTTTTGACTCCGACCTGCGCCAGCACATGATAGCGGCGATCCATTTCGTTTGCCGCCCAACGCAACGCGATGGGAACTTTGGAGGAATCGTTGATTATCGGAGTGAGCAGATGCGGAAGTTTTTTGTAGGCATCGAACTCCACGATCTTCGGGTCGACCATTATCAATCTCAGCTCGTCCGGACGGAAACGGAACAGCATACTCATAATAAGCGAGTTGGAACACACGCTCTTACCGGTACCGGTGGCACCGGCGACCAGCATGTGCGGAGCTTTGGCAAGATCAAGGATAACCGGCTTGCCGGAAACGTTTTTACCCAGCGCGAGGGGGATCTCGGCTTTGCCGTGCTTCCACTCTTCACTCTCCATCACCGAGCGCATAAAGACCGCTTCCGGGCGGGTGTTGGAAACTTCGATACCGACCACCGATCGTCCGGGGATCGGAGCGAGTACACGGATGCTGGTGGCGGCAAGTGCCATACGGATATTATCCTGGATCTGCTCAACTTTCTTGACATTGATACCCGGATCGAGGGTGATCTCGTAACGGGTGACGCGCGGTCCTGAAACAAAACCGGTCACTCTTCCGGCGATACCGAAATCATCGAGCGTTTGCTGTATCTTATTGGAAGCAAGGTCGATCGCATCACTGTTTTCGCCCATGACGTTGGTTCCCTGCGCGAGCATGGTAATGGGCGGCAGCACAAACTCTCCGACTTCGCCGCGCAATTTTTCGCCCTGCCGGACCACTTTGGTACTGACCTCCGGGGTTTCCGGCACTGCGGCAGCTGCCGGAGAGGAAACTGCAACAGTCATATTGCCGGGATCTCTTTTTTCTGCGGCAGAAGCGATTTCCTCTCCGTTCTCTTCCTCATCTTCATCGTCATCGTCAAAGAGTTCCATTTTGTGTTTCTTTTCAGAAAATCCTGCCGGTTCCTCTCCGTCAGTCTCATCGTCATTCTCCTCATCCAGACGGAAAATATCTCTCAACCGGGACAAACGTTTACCTTTTTCCGGCTTCTCTTCCTCATCTTCACCGGCATCATCATCGTCCACTTTCAAACGGCGGTGTCTGGAGGGAACGGGTTCTTCCTCCTCCTCCTCTTCATCATCACCGTCATCAACTTCTTCGTCGTCACGCTCACCCTTATGCCGACGGCGTTTCCACCGGGCAAAGAGGGAATTGTCTTCCTCCTCTTCATCTCCGTCGGCATCATCATCGTCATCGTAACGCTCATCATCCTCATCATTCCGGCTGCCCAGCATCCACTGGCGCACCACGCCGTACCAGTCGGAGATATACACGACCGTGATACCGGCTACCGCCAGCACCCAGCCCAAAACCATGGTGCCGATAACGCCGATGGTTCCGCTCAAAATCCCCGCCGAACCGCCTTCCACCGGCGGAGCCGCCAGAAATTGCCCGATAACACCTCCGGGAATGGAGAAATCCGGAACATCCATCCGTCCCAGATTGAGATTCGCCGCCACCGGCGTGAAAATAACCGGTTCCAAACCGAAGAGGAGCAGCACCCCCGCCCAGATCAACAAAGTTCCGTAAATAAAACTTTTGCTCTTTCCCGGCGATGCCATAAACAACCGGATGGAACGGAGCAGGAGCATAAAGGCAACAACGTAACTGCTCAATCCGAAGTTCACCAGCATATACCAGCTGAACTTGGCTCCGACCGGTCCGATCCAGTTTTCCGGAAGAGCATTGACCCCGCCATAGATGATATTGGCATCTTCGGGGGAATAGGTCAGCAGTGCCAGCAGTACAAACACGGCAAGCAGAAACAGCACAATATAACGGAGTTTGAACTCTGCGGAATCGTGCTTGTCAGAATCGTCTTCTTTTCTTGCTCGTATGCTCACCGGAACTTCGCTTTCTGATTTGTATCACTTCAACTTTTCAACAGGGTAATATAACGCATGAAAGTTGCGATTGCAAGCGGTGTTTTCATATTTTTCCGATGGTTTTGGCAACCGCTTCATACAAATCTCCGGCAACCGGAAAATTTTCCTGTTCCGCCATCTCCGCGTGATTGACACCATACCCGCTTTTCACCAGTACACTGAACCGGCATCCGGCGTTCCGTCCGGCATAAAGATCGGAGATCCGGTCGCCGACCATCACCGAATTTTCAACGTCGATATCCAATGCCGCTGCCGCCTGCTGCAACATTCCCGGCTGCGGTTTGCGGCACGGACACTCTCCGGTAAATTTTTCATGATGCGGGCAATAGTAAAACGCATCCACGGTACAATCACTGCCCTGCTCCAGCAGCAATTTCTGGATACGTACATGAACGCTCATCATCTCTGTCACAGAGTACATTCCCCGCGCGATCCCCGCCTGATTGGTCACGACCACTGCCAGAAATCCCGCCAGATGGATGGCGCGTATCGCCTCGGCGCACCGGGGTATGATCTCCGTTTTATCCGGTTCACACAAATAGGAAACTTCCACGTTCAAGGTTCCGTCACGGTCGATAAAATATGCCTTTTTCACCACTCTTTTCCTCCTGTAAAAATCCGGGTATAGGGATTGCCCGACTTACTCTTCCGCAATCCGGCGGCGGCGGCGGATGCCGTTTCCGTATCGGGGAAGAGGGCAAAGAGCGACGAGCCGCTTCCGGATATCTGCACACACCACGCCCCGCTTTTCATCAGCGCATCCCGGATGATACCGGCAAGCGGGAACTTTTCCCAAACCGCAAAAGCGAGATCGTTGCGCACCAGATATTCCCAATCCGCCCGCTCCGGATGAGCGAACGCCGTCCGGTAATCCTCCGCAGTCACTCCGTCGTCAGGAAAAATATTCTCCTGTGCCAACGCCTGATACGCCCAGCGCGCACTGATGGGAAATCCGGGAAAGACGATCAGAATTTCCGGCATATTCTCCGGCAGGACAAACTCTTCCAGCTTCTCCCCGATGCCGCGCGCCCGCATGGGGCGGTCCTTGAGAAAAAACGGCACATCGGCACCGAGTTCGAGTGCGATTTCAGCAAGCTTTTCTTCCGGCAATGCCCGGTAACGGCGGTCAAGCAGCCGGAGTACAGCTGCGGCATCGGCACTGCCGCCGCCCAATCCGGCGGCGACCGGAACCGTTTTTTTGAGTTCGATATGCCACCTGGGGGAAATACCGGCGGCAAAAGCATAGCTCAACGCCGCCTTTACTGCCAGGTTGTTTTCTGCCGGACAATCAGGGAACTCCGGAGAGGAAAAGGATACTCCGGCATCCTCCTGCTCTCTTATAACAATATCGTCCGCCGGAAACGGCAACGGTAAAAATATGGTATCCAGTTCGTGATAACCATCGCACCGTTTCCGGGTGACTTTCAGCCGCAAATTTATTTTGCAGCTGCAGGAAATCGCTTCAACGAAACTCATTTACCGGCGGCTATTCCATACTGTTTACGGTAACGTAGTGCTTCCGCTTCGATCGCCAGCGCAAGTTTCAACGCCTTTTCTCCGGCACATCCGGAAACTTTCGCAGCGCAAACCGTTCCGGAAACTTTGCTCGCATTCACAGCTTTGATAAAGTTGTCAAGCTCATCGGCAAGTGCGTTCTTCTCTTTGAGCGTCACCGCTTCGGTCACGACTTCACCATCTTTGCACACCGCCACCGTGCCGGTGAATTTACCGTAATCCATGGTGATGCACCGCTCATCCTGGAAGATCTTCAACACCCGCTCCGGATTGGAGCTGACCCGGCTGGCAGTCAATGCGGCACAACTGCCGTTGACAAACTTGATCCGGGCGGTAACATAATCGTCGGATGCGGAAAGTATCGGCGCACCGATAACGTCGATCTTCTCCACTTCGGAGTCGATAAGGTGAAGCACCAAGTCAATATCGTGTATCATCAGATCGAGGGTAACGCTCACCTCAGTTCCCCGGCGGTGCATTCCGGGACGCGGCGGCGGATAAGCCGCCATCCGGCGGGCTTCGATATACCGGACATTGCCCTTGAGAGTGTCGATAAAGTCGGTTGCCGGACTGAACCGTTCCGTATGTCCGACGGCGAGAACCACACCGTTCTTTGCGGCACATTCATTCATGGCGACAGCCTCTTCCGCGGACGCGGCGATCGGTTTTTCCACCAGAACGTGTTTCCCCATTTCCATCAGCGGGATGGCGACTTTGCTGTGCAGAGTTGCCGGAACCGCCACGCTGAGCGCATCACACTGTTCTGCAAGTTTTTTCCAGTCATCAAAGACCGGCAGATTGAATTCTGCGCCGACTTTGGCGGCTGATTCAGGTGAAACGTCAAAGATACCCACCACTTCCGCGTTGGGATTCTGGGCGTAAAGCCGTGCATGATGCCGGCCGAGCGCGCCGGTGCCGATAACACCGACTTTGATTTTGGACATATCCGTCATGGTAAACCCCTTTCTGGTTGCAAAATTAAAGTCATGCCCGAAAAAATATTTTTATCTACAGTCGCCGGAACTTCAATTTCTTCCGCCGACATCGCCATCTCATTTAATATACACCTTTTTTCCAAGAAAAACAGTTAAAATATAAATTTTTTCTGGCGATTTGTGAAAAACGGGTCTATATTTATATGATGACATAAAAATCCAACTTCAGAAAGGCAACTTCTCATGAGCAAATCCATCTACTCCCGTATCCTCCTGAAACTCAGCGGCGAAACCCTCAAAGGTCAGCTTGAACACGGTTATGATCCCGAAAGCTGCCAGAAAGCCGCCGCCCGTATCAAAACCATCATCGACCGCGGCGTTCAGGTCGCTATCGTCGTCGGTGCCGGAAATATCTGGCGCGGCGGCAGAGCCGGAAGCATGATGAACCGGGTCGACGCCGATAAAATGGGAATGCTCGCCACCGCAATGAATGCCCTTATGCTGAAAAACGTTTTCAACGCTCTGGGTGTCGATGTCCTGCTCCAGTGCGCCATCCCGATGAACGGTTTCCTGCCGGTCTACGAAAAAGACAACGCCGTCGCCGCACTCGAACAGGGCAAACTGGTCATCTTCGCCGGCGGCACCGGGAACCCCTTCTTCACTACCGACACCGCCAGCACTCTCCGCGCGCTGGAAGTCAACTGCGATGCCGTTCTCAAAGCCACTCAGGTTGACGGCGTTTACTCCGCCGACCCCAGAAAATGCCCCGATGCCGTGCGCTACAATGAACTCGATTACAGCGAAGCTCTGGAAAAACAGCTCAAAGTCATGGACAGTGCCGCCTTTTCCCTCTGCCGGGAACACGACCTGCCGATCGTGGTCTTCGATTTCTACAACGCCGACATCGACAAGGTGCTTTCCGGAGATACCTCCGCCGGTACCATCGTCAAAAATCTTTCCCGGTAAAACCCGATACGCCGCAGGTGCGCCATGAATATTTCCCAACACCTTAAGTTTTTGCTTCTGCTTGCTGTTGCAGCAGTGATCTCCGGATGCATACCTTCGGAATTTTACCTGAAGGTGGATATGTCTTCTGCCAATACCGACTTGAAGATCGCCGCCATATTGCCGCTTTCCGGCAAAAACCGAACAGAAGCTGAACAAATGGCAGAGGGGATGAAGATGGCAGAATATGAGATCAATGCCAATTCCGTGACCGGGAAAGGACAGCTCCAACTCAAAATTTTCGACTCAAAAGGAACCGCTGACGGCGCACTGGAGGCGGTGGAGACCGCCGCGAAATGGGGTGCCGCCGGTATCATCGCCGGATATAATACGGAAGAAGTTTCCGATATCATCCCCCACGCTGTCCGCCACCGGATGCCGGTGGTGATCCCGCTTGCCACCAGCAACGAACACACCGAAGTCAGCCCTTTCGTCTTCCGCAACAGTTACACCGACCGCCAGCAGTCAGAGGTTCTGGCGAACTATCTCTTTCACTGGCGGCAGGTAAAAACTCTGGGTATCCTTCTCGATGAAAGCAGCGATACCGTTTACCAGAACAACATCGCGCGCGATACCGCCCAGGTCTTTCGTGATATCGGGGGAAGCGTTACGGCAACACTGCTCACCAAAGCCGCACCCGACGAAAAAGATATCATCACCATACTGAAAACCGATCCGGAAGCGATAATGCTCACCTGCGGCGGCAGAGCGGCAGGTGAATTGATACGGCGGCTGCGGAAAGCCGGTTTCACCGGTGTCATCTGCGGTCCGGATAACTGGGATACAGATGAACTGCTGATACCGTTGCAGAACATGAAGCTGGGAGAATGTCTGTACACCGCATTTTTCAACGCCGAAAGTACGACTGCCGAGTTCCGGAAATTCAAAAACTCGTTCCGTAAACGCTTCTTCCACACTCCGGGAGCGTGCGAAACTCAAAGTTACGATGCCTTGAAGTTCATGGTCGTCGGCTTTTACCGGGCGAAAACCCTTATTGATTTTGACCGCAACTGGCAAACCATCAAGCAGCATCAGGGTGCCGCCGCCCGTTATACCATGCTCCCCAAAGGTGACATCGACCGCACCATCTACATCAACACGATCGGTGTGCGCAGAAACGGAAAACAACTGGAAGCCTTTTCCCGCTTTTCCCACCAGCTCCAGCACTCCCGCTTGAAAACATATCAGCGCGACTATTACAAGTGAGCTGAGATTACCGCCTGCGAGCTGGGCTGGAATTTTGGTCGCCGTCAGGCGACACACACTCCAGTTCTGCCCATAGGCGGCGATATCGCGCCGTTATCCGGGAGTTTTTCCGAGGCGGAGCTGAGGGAGTGGACTTGCGTCCTCGAC